>NZ_JBWKEQ010000039.1:66165-83839 GCF_056435365.1 Kitasatospora sp. NPDC043949
GTTGGCTGGTCACAACCCCCCATGTCCGTGCTTTCCTCCCCCCCCCTTGCTCCCAGCCCCCCACCCCTCCTCGCCCTGGTCCCGGGGCCCCAGGGGCCTGACCTGGGCCTGGGCCCAGGCCCAGGTCACCCGCCCACGGGGGCGGATCCGGCGGCGCCGCCCCCGAGGTGGGCGGCAATCCTCCGCGCGCACTCCAGCGACTCGGTGCGCGAGGTGTCCACCTCCAGGTCGTAGCGCACGCCCTGGTGGACCAGCTCCGCCTGCGAAGCGGCCATCCCCAGGATCCGGTTCCCCCGGGCAAGCTCCCGGCCGGTGGCCACCGCCGCCTCGCAGCGGACCCCGACCCACAGCACGTCCAGGCCCACGAGTGCCTTCTCCCAGCGGAGTTGGGACTCCGACCGGCCGAGGAAGACCTCGTCGACGATCACCCGCGCGCCCGCCCCCGCCATGGCCGCGACCCCCGCGATCCACGCCGCCTCCAAGGCCCGGAACGCCGCCCCGACGCTCACCCCGCCATCGGCCGCGAAGCCGATGCCCCCGTCCGTATCGTGCAGGGACGCGGGCGCCGCCTCGATCAGGGTGTCGACCCCGACCGTCAGCCAGGGCTCCGGCAGCACCGCCTGCAGGCACCGGGCGATCCCGGACTTGCCCGAGCTGGAACCGCCGTTCAGCACAATCACCTGAGTCGCCATCCCGCCACCGTAGCCACTCCGGCACCACGTCCCAACCGGTTATCGGACGCCCGGCGAGAGCCTGGCCGCCGAGGGGTGGGGCGCGTCGGGAGGGGGTGGGACTGGTCACGGTCCGTGTCGACGTGGTGACGGCGCGATCACTCGTGCGGGGGAAAAGCGATGGTTGCGCTTTGAACAGTCGCGGTGGCTGGCCAGACTGGTCCTTCTCCGACCGGCCGGTCGGAGGTGGTGAGCGAGGGGGAGCACGGGCATGGGCATTTCGCCGTACCGCGGCATGTGCGGCCTCGCCGCCGAGCACCCCGGAGGCCCGGACCTCCTCGCGGGAGTCGCCAGACCGGCGCCGCACGGCGAGGCCGACGCCCTCCGCCGGGACGTCGGGGCGTGGCTGGTGGCGAGCGGCGTGCTCGGCGGTGACGTCCAAGGGTTCCTGGCACAGGGCCACCTGGACCTGGTGGCGGAGGCGTGGGGCGACGTTCCCCGGGGTCCGCGGCTGGTCGCGGCGGCGAAGTGGCTGGTGCTCACCTGGATCCTCGACGACCGCTTCGACGACCAGTGGATCGGCGGGCCCGTCACGGCGGCCCGGCGGACCGTCCGGGCACTCACGGACGTCCTGGGCGGTGGTTCGGGCGGCGGTTCGGACGGCGTTCTGGGTAGCGTTCCGGGCGGCGGCTCGGGCGGCGGCTCGGGCGGCGGCTCGGGTGGTGCTTCGGACGGCGGTTCGGATGGCATCGAGCTGCCCGGCGACGCACTCGTCGAGGCGTTCGCGGTGCTGTGGCGGGAGACGGCCGAGCTGACGCCGCCGCAGTGGCGGTCGCGCTACGCGGCGTACTTCCGCGCGTACCTGGACACCTCGCTCGGCTACCTCGACGAGACCCCGCTCCGCGACACCCCCTTCCGTGACACCCCCTTCCGTGACACCGCCTTCCGTGACACCCCCTTCCAGGACCTCGGGGCCGCCGCCCCGGCCGGCGCCGTGCAGACCGTCCCCGAGTACCTGCGCCGACGGGACCAGGACGGCGCCGTGTCGTGCGCGGCGGGCTGGATCGAGCTCGCCCACGGCCTGGACCTCGCCGACGAGGTGTTCCGGCACCCGAGGGTGGCGGACCTGCTGATGCGCTTCAACCACGTCGTCTGCTGGGTCAACGACCTCTACTCCGCAGAGGGGGAGTCCGCCGCCGGGAACGGCAAGAACCTGCTGCGCTCGTTCACCGTCCACGAGGGCCTGGCCCCCGAAGAGGCGTCGGCCCGGCTCGGGGCGCTGTGCGAGGCCGAGTCGACGACGCTGGAGTTCCTGGCGGACGGCATCGCCCGCGACCCTTCGTCGCCCGGCGAGGTGCGGGCCTTCGCCCTCGGACTGGTCCGCTTCACCCGCGCGCTCATCCACTGGACGGCGACGGCCGCCCGCTACCATACGGAGTCACCGCGATGATCCCCCGTCCGCCCGGCGGCCTGCCGCTGCTCGGGCACCTGGTGCCGTTCCTGCGCGACCCGCTGGCGTTCCTGCGTTCCCTGCCCCGGTACGGCGGCCTCGTCCAGATCAGACTGGGGCCGGTCTCCGCGGTGGTGGTCTGCGACCTGGAGCTGACCCGGCACGTCCTGCGCGAGGACCGGGTCTTCGACAAGGGCGGGTTCCTGTTCGAACGGGTCCGCGACTTCGCCGGCAACGGCCTGGTGACCTGCCCCCACGCCGACCACCGCCGCCAGCGCCGCTACGTCCAGCCCGCCTTCCGCGCCGACCGGATCGCGCGGTACACGGAGGTGATGGCCCGGGAGGCCCGGCGGCTGGCCGGGTCCTGGAGCGACGGGCAGGAGGTCGACATCACCGCCGAGTTGAGCCTGGCCGCCGGGCGCAGCCTGGTCTCGACCTTGTTCACCCGGCTGCCGTTCACCGGCCTCCAGGAGACCGTCGACGACTTCGTGCTGCTGATCGGCGGCTCCTACCGGCGCATGCTGCTGCCCCACCGGCTCAACCGGATCCCGCTGCCGGCCAACCGCCGCTACGACGCCGCCCGCACCCGGCTGGTGCGCCTGGTCGACGAGGTCGTCACCGCCTACCGCGCGGATGCGGAGGACCGGGGCGACCTGGTGTCGACGCTGGTGGCCGCCGACGCGGGCGGGCAGGCGCTCTCCAACGCGGAGGTCACCGACCAGGTGATGACGATCTTCGCCGCCGGCTTCGACACCATCGCCAACTCCACCGTGTGGGCCCTGCACCTGCTCGCCCAGCACCCGGACATCGCCGATCGGGTCCGGGCCGAGGTGGACGCGGCCCACGTGGACGCGACCGGGATGAACGTGCTCGGGGTGAACGCGCCCGAGGCTGACGCGCTCGGTGTGGACGCGGCCGAGACCGACGCCACCCCGGCGGCCGGCACGTCGGCGAGCGTGGACGGGCTGGAGCTCACCACCCGGGTCGTCCGCGAGGCCGTCCGGCTGTACTCCCCGGGCTGGCTGCTCACCCGCGTCACGGCCACCGACACCGAACTCGGCGCGCACCGCCTGCGCGAGGGCACGACGGTCGTCTACAGCCCCTACCTCCTGCACCGCCAGTCCGCCCTGTTCCCCGACCCCGACCGCTTCGACCCCGAGCGGTGGGTGGGCGTCCACCCGCAGCGCGGCCCGTTCATCGGCTTCGGCGCGGGACCGCGCCGCTGCGTCGGCGAGCAGTTCGGCATGACCGAGTCCGTCCTGCTGCTCGCCACGATCATGCGGGCCTGGCGGCTGGAGCACGTCCCCGGCCGGACCGTCCGCGAGCTGCCGCTCGCCACGCTGCGCCCCGGCCCGGTGTGGATGCGCGCGACCCGCCGGGACGGCCTCGCCTCCACCGGAGCCGCCGGGTGAGCACGGCCCTTGTCCTCGGCGGCGGCCTGGCCGGCACGCTGGCCGCCGCCGCCCTGGCGCCGCACGCCCGGACCGTCACCGTTCTCGAACAGGACGTCCTGCCCGTCCTGCCCGGCCCGCGCCGGGGCCTGCCGCAGGGCGAGTTCAGCCACATCCTGCTCGGCGGCGGCGCGGACGCCGTCGAGGAGGTCCTGCCCGGAACGCTCGACGCCCTGCTCGCCGCCGGCGCCCACTACCGCTCGATCCCCGCCGGCCTGCTGATGCGCCTCGGGCCGGGCTGGCTCCAGGGCTTCGACTCGCCGGCCTACCTGATCGCGTGCAGCCGCCACCTGCTCGACCACGTCGTGCGGCGGCGGCTGCGCGAGCAGGCGAACGTGACGGTCCGCGAACGCACCTCCGTCCTCGGCCTGGTGGGCGGCCCGGGCCGGATCGTCGGGGTCCACATCGAGAACCCGGACGGCTCGCGGGAGACCCTGCGGGCCGACCTGGTCGTGGACGCGACCGGCCGCCGCTCCCGCGCCCCGGAGTGGCTGCGCGCGCTGGGGGTCAAGGGCCTGTGCGAGGAGACGGTGGACGCCGGACTCGCCTACGCCGCCCGGGTGTTCGAGACGCCGGGCGGAAACGAGGGCTTCCCGGTGGTGAGCATCGTGCCCGTCCCGGGGCGTGGCCGGCCCGGTCGGGGCGCCACCATCATCCCGATCGAGGACGGGCGCTGGATCGTCACGCTCTCCGGCACCCGGGGCGGCGAACCCGCCCGGGGCGAGCGCGAGTTCCACGACTTCCTGAAGGCGCTGGACCACCCGGTCGTCCACGACCTCGCGCGCGCCGCCCGCCCGCTCGGCCCGATCCGCACCTGCCACGGGACACTGAACCGCCGGCGCCGCTACGAGTGCTACGAGGGCGGCCCGCTGGCCGGGTTCGCCGCCACCGGCGACGCGGTGGCGGCGCTGAACCCGGTGTACGGGCACGGCATGACGGTCGCCGCCCAGTGCGCCGCCGCCATCCGCGCCGCCGTCGACAGCGAAGGCCTGCACCCAGGGGTGAGCGCACTGATCCAGCGGCGGATCGCCAGGGTCGTCGACACGCCCTGGGACATGGCCAAGGACCAGGACGAGGGCTTCCCGGACGCGCTGTCGAGCCACCCCGCCACCGCCGCCGGGCCCGCCGCCGTGTTCACCCGCTGGTACACCCGCCGGGTGCTGGGCGCGGCCCTCACCGACCCCGCCGTCTCGGCCGCCTACTTCGAGGTGTTCTCCCTCGCCGCCAGACCCGCCCGGCTGGCCAGGCCCGCGGTGGCCCTCGGCGCACTGCGACCCCGGCGTGCCCACCCGCCGACCGCCGGCCAGGCGATCGCCCGCTTCCCGGGGGTGGCCGCACTGGCCGGGCCGTACTGACCGGCCCGGACGGTCGGAACCGCCCTACCTCCCGCTCAGGTGCTCCTGTTCACGCCGTCGCCGTTGCCGTCGCCGCCCTCGGACGCCCAGGTCCCGTCCCGCCAAGATCGGTCGGACGGACCCGGGGCGACCTGACGGCGTCGGTCACCGAGCCGCCGCGGCCATGGCCTCGCGAACGGTGATCAGGCATGGATCGCAGTAGCGGTCCGGGCCCGCCGACTCCCCGCCGCCCGCGGCCGGCGCGACGCGCTGGGCGGGTTCGAGGAAACGTCCGCACAGGGACGTCGACGAGTCGTTCTTCGTCACCACGTGCCACACCACGGCCGGCGGTGACACCGCCGGGTCGTGCTCGGCCCACATCTCGTACACGGCAGCCTCCCGAATCGCTGGGGCCCGGTCACCCCATGCAACCTCCCTCCCCGGCGGTCGGCCACCGGACGGGGCCCGGTGGGATGGCGCGCGGGCGGTCGGGGCCCGTCCGGCCACTCCCGCCGGGGCGCGCGCCGCGCTCCTCCGGCCGGGTTTCCCTTGTCGTGGTGGCCGGTTGGCCCTGGCGTTTCGGTGTCGCGTCAGTAACATGAGTTCCCCTCACGTTCACGTCAGGAGGCAGTCATGCCGGACCGCTACGACCTGCCGACGGGGTTCCGCTGGGGCGCCGCCACCGCCGCCTACCAGATCGAGGGGGCGGTGACCGAGGACGGCCGCGGGCCCTCCGTCTGGGACGTCTTCGCCGCCCGCCCCGGCACCGTCCGCGACGGCCACACGGGCGCGGTGGCCTGCGACCACTACCACCGGTACCCCGAGGACATCGCGCTGATGAAGAACCTCGGACTCGACGGCTACCGCTTCTCCATCGCCTGGCCCCGCGTGCTCCCCACGGGCAGCGGTCCCGTGAACCCCGCCGGACTCGCCTTCTACGACCGCCTGGTGGACGCCCTCCTCGACGCCGGCATCACCCCGCTCCCCACCCTCTTCCACTGGGACCTCCCGCAGGCCCTGGAAGACGGCGGCGGCTGGCTGAACCGCGACACCGCCCACCACTTCGCCGACTACGCCGCGATCGTGACCGACCGCCTCGGCGACCGCGTCCCCACCTGGATCACCCTCAACGAGCCCTTCGTCCACACCGTCTTCGGCTACGCCCTCGGCACCCACGCCCCCGGCCGCACCCTGATGCTGGAGGCCCTCCCGGCCGCCCACCACCAGCTCCTCGCCCACGGCCTGGCCGCCTCGATCCTCCACGACCGCGGCCTGGAGGTGATGCTCTCCAACAACCTCACCCCGGTCGAGCCGGCCACCCCCTCCGACGCCGACCTCGCCGCCGCCCAGGCCTACGACGCCCTCCACAACCGCCTGTTCACCGACCCCGTCCTCCTCGGCCGCTACCCCGACCTCTCCGCCCTGGGCGTCCCCGACGACCTATACGGCGCCATCCACCCCGGCGACACCGACCTCATCGCCGCCCCCGGCCTCGACGGCCTCGGCCTCAACTTCTACAACCCCACCCGCATCGCCGCCCCCACCGAGCCGGGCCTCCCCTTCGACTTCGTCGACATCCCCGACGTCCCCCACACCGCCTTCGGCTGGCCCGTCGTCCCCGACGCCCTCCGCCAACTCCTCCTCTCCCTCCGCGATACCTACGGCAAGACCCTCCCACCCATCACCATCACCGAGAACGGCTGCTCCGTCACCGAGTCCACCACCCCCGACCAACCCCGCATCGACTTCATGTCCGCCCACCTCGACGCCCTCGCCGCCGCCATCGCCGAAGGCATCGACATCCGCGGCTACTACACCTGGTCCCTCCTCGACAACTACGAGTGGGCCGAGGGCTACCACCAGCGCTTCGGCCTCGTCCACGTCGACTTCACCACCCAGCGCCGCACCCCGAAGGCCTCGTACGCCTGGTACCGCGACCTGATCGCCGCCCACCGGACCCACCGATCGAGGTCGTAGCAGCCGTTGCGGCCGGAGCCGTCGGCGAGCCGGCGCAGCGATCGACCCCGCCTTCCGGCCGTGGTCGCTGTCCGCCGACTCCTGGACCTGGGTCCAGTCGGCCCGGACAGGTTGGCGGCTCACTCGGCACCGACCGGGTGTGCCTCCCCGCACTGCCACGGCGACTCCTGCGAACCGCGGACCTTCGGCGTCGGTTCGAGCTGATCGGAGCCGCTCCTGCCCACCGGCCGGCTCCGGGTCCGGTCCCTTCGACGGAGTCCGCCACCGCGGTGAACCGGGCGGGTGAGCCGTTCGGTGTTGCGGCGGGACATGCTGCCACCTGCGCTTCGCCCCCATCAGCGTAGTGTGGCCCGCTCGTGCCCGGGGTGCGGTGGATCATGGGTGTATGGCCAGAGACACGGGCCGCTCCTCCTGGCTGCCCCTGCGCCGATCGGGTAGCCGTCGTGAGCGGCGACACCCACGCTCAGCCCCGCGGGAGCAGTCGGCGCATCGCCTGTGGTCGGTGATGAGCATCCGGAGTGTCGCCGGTCAGATGTTCGTCCTACAGGTGCTCATCGTGCTGTTGCTCGTGGTGACGGCCGTCGTCGTGCTGCTGGTCCAGTCCCGCAGCGACCGGTTCGACGCGGCGCGCGGCCGCACGCTCGCCGCGGCCCAGGCGTTCGCCCACGGGCCCGGCCTGGTGGCGACGATGCAGGGCCCCGACCCCAGCGCGGTGCTCCAGCCGCTGACCGAAGAGGCCCGCACGGCTGCCGGGGTCGACTTCATCGTGGTGACCGACCGCAACGGCATCCGGTACACCCACCCCGATCCGGAGCTGATCGGCAAGATGTTCATCGGCACCATCGGGCCGTCGCTGCACGGCCAGGTCACCGTCGAGGACGTGCACGGCCCACTCGGCTCCGAGTACCAGGTGGTCGTCCCGGTGGAGGACTCCCACGGGGCGGTCGTGGGCATCGTGTCGTCCGGGATGAAGGTCTCCAACGTGAGCAGCGCGTTCAACCGCCAGCTGCCGGTCGTCCTGGGCGTCGGCGCCTTGGCGCTCGGCCTGGCCACGGCCGGTACGGCGCTGGTGGGCAGGCGTCTGCTGCGGCAGACCCGCGGCCTGGGGCCGGAAGAGATGACCCGGATGTACGAGCACCACGACGCGGTGCTGCACGCGGTGCGCGAGGGCGTGGCCATCGTCGGCGGCGACGGCCGGGTCCTGCTCGCCAACGACGAGGCGCGCCGCTTGCTCGACCTGCCCCCCGACGTTGAGGGGCTTCCCGTCGCCGACCTCGGCCTCGCCCCCCGCACGGCCGAACTGCTGATCTCCGACCGTGCGGTCACCGACGAGGTGCTCCCCGTCGGAGATCGCCTGCTGGCCGTCAACAGCCGCCCCACCGACAGCGGGGGAGGCCCGGCGGGCAGCGTCACCACCCTGCGCGACTCCACCGAACTGCGCGCCCTCGCGGGGAAGGCCGAGGTCGCCCGCAGCCGGCTCAGGCTGCTGTACGAAGCGAGCCTGGCCATCGGCACGACCCTGGACGTCCGGCGCACCGCGGAGGAGCTCGTCCGGACGGCCGCCCACGAATTCTGCGACTACGCCACCGTCGACCTCGCCGAGGCGGTCCTGGACGGCGAGGAGCCGCGGGCCCTGGTGGTCGATGCCCCGGTGGAGCTGCGGCGGGTGGCGCTCGCGGGCGTCCGGGACGATTCGCCGCTGTACCCCCAAGGGGAGCTGGTCAGGTGGGATCGGGGCACCCCGCAGGCGGCGGGTTTCGTCAGGGGGCGCCCCACGCTGGTCGCCGAGCTGGCGACCGACGCCGGCTGGCGCATGCAGGACACCGAGCGCACGCAGGCGGTGCTGGAGTTCGGCCTGGCATCGCTGATCGCCGTTCCGCTGTCGGCACGGGGCGTGCTGATGGGCATCGCCTGCTTCTGGCGCAGCCGTGACCGAGGTCCCTTCGAGGACGAGGACCTGTCCCTGGCCGAGGAGCTGGCCGCCCGGGCCGCCGTGTCCATCGACAACGCCCGCCGCTACACGCGCGAGCACACGATGGCCGTCACCCTCCAGCACAGCCTGTTGCCGCGCGCGTTGCCCGAGCAGAGCGCCCTCGACATCGCCTACCGCTACCTCCCCGCCCAGGCGGGGGTCGGCGGCGACTGGTTCGACGTCATCCCGTTGTCGGGCACCAGGGTCGCGCTCGTCGTCGGTGACGTGGTCGGCCACGGCCTGCACGCGGCCGCGACCATGGGCCGCCTGCGCACCGCGGTCCAGAACTTCTCCACCCTCGACCTGCCGCCGGACGAGCTCCTCGGACACCTGGACGAACTGGTCGCCCACATCGACCAGGAGACGGCGGCAGCCGAGGGCGAGCTCGCGATCACCGGCGCCACCTGCCTCTACGCCATCTACGACCCCACCACCGGCATCTGCGCCCTGGCCCGGGCGGGCCACCCGCCGCCCGCCCTCGTCCACCCGGACGGCACGGTGGAGGTCCTCACCCTTCCCGCCGGTCCGCCGCTCGGCCTGGGCGGGATGCCCTTCGAAGCCACGGAGGTGCGGGTGCCGCAGGGCAGCAACCTGGTCCTCTACACCGACGGCCTCATCGAGGACCGCACCCGCGACATCGGTGTCGGCCTGGACGTCCTCACCGCCACCCTGGCCCGCGCCGACCGATCGCCCCAGGAGGTCTGCGACGCCGTGCTCGACGCCCTGCTGCCCGTCCGCCAGACCGACGACATCGCCCTGCTCGTCGCCCGTACCCGGGTGCTGGCGCCCGATCGGACCAGCGAGTGGGACGTGGCCGCGACCCCCGAGGCCGTGGGCAGGGCGCGGGCCGAGGCGACCCGGCAGCTCACCGAGTGGGGCCTTGAGGAGGCCGTGTTCGTCACCGAGCTGGTGCTCAGCGAGCTGGTGACCAATGCCATTCGCCACGGGACCGAACCGATCAGGGTGCGGCTGCTGTACGACCGCACGCTGATCTGCGAGGTCGCCGACACCAGCAGCACCGCCCCGCACCTGCGCTACGCGGCCGCCGAGGACGAGGGCGGCCGCGGCCTGTTCCTCGTCGCCCGGCTCGCCGAGCGCTGGGGCGTGCGCTACACCCCCTGGGGCAAGATCATCTGGGCCGAGCAGTCGCTGCAGCCGAGCGCCTCGATGGCCTGGCCCGTGATCGAGTAGCCCGAGTAGCCCGAGTAGCCGGGGGAGGCCTGTGGTGGTCGAGTAGCCGGGGGAAGTCCGTGGTGGCCGAGCCGGATCAGCCGGTGGTGAGCACCATCCGGAAGCGGGCCTTCCCGGCGAGCATCTTCTGGTACGCCTCCTCGGCGTGGTCCAGCGGCACGGTCTCGGTCATCGGGCGGATGCCGTGCAGGGCGCTGAACGCCATCGTGTCCTCCACGTCCTGCGCGGTGCCGGACGGGTGGCCCCGGACGACGTTGGCACCCATGAGCAGTCCGGCCGGACTGATCGCCATCGGAGCGGTGTCCGCCCCGATCACCACCAGCTCCCCGCGGGGGGCCAGCCCGTCCAGGGTGGACGCGATGGCCTCGGAGTTGCCGGCGGTGGCCAGCACGGCCCTGGCGCCGCCGAAGGACTGCAGCGCCTCGGCGACCGGGGTGCCGGCGGTGCTGTCGACGTAGTGGTGGGCGCCCAGTTGCTCGGCGAAGCCGGCCTTCTCGGCGCCCCGGGCGATCGCCACGGTCTCGAAGCCCATCGCGACCGCGTACTGGACCCCGAGGTGCCCGAGGCCGCCGAGCCCGAGCACCGCGACCAGGTCGCCGGGCCGGGCGCTGCTGCGCCGCAGCCCGTTGTACGTGGTCACGCCCGCGCAGGCCATCGGCCCGGCATCGCCCGCCGCCAGTTCGTCGGGGATCCGGGCCAGCGCGTCGGCGGGCGCGATCACCTTCTCGGCGAAGCCTCCGTCGTACGCCCATCCCGGGACCTTCAAGTTCCGGCACACGATGAAGTCGCCCTGGCGGCACGGCTTGCAGTGGCCACAGCTGCCGCCGAACCAGCCGACCGCCACCCGGTCACCGATCTGCCATCCACGGTCCCGAGTGCCTTCGCCGAACTCCTCGATGTGCCCGGCGATCTCGTGTCCGGGCACCTCGGGGAACGACACGCCCGGTAGCGCGGCGTTCACGAAGAGTGTGTCGGAGTGGCAGACGCCGCACGCCTCCACGGCGATCCTCACGTGGCCGGGTCCCGGCTGCGGCACCTCTCGCTCGGCCGGTCGGAGCGCACCGCCCGGGGCGGTCGCCTGTGCCACTCGATAGGTACTCATTGTCAGCGCTCCTCCGGGAAGATGATCAGCGCTCCTCCGGGAAGTCGCCGCCGTGCGTCGGCAGGCTGCTCAGGGGTCCGTCCGGGAGGTCTTTTCTTCACCATAAGGCCGCACGGGACCCTTCGCAGGGCAGTGGGAGCAGCAGAACGAGGAGGCATTCGGCCGGGTCGGCGGGGTGAGTTGGCGGTGTCGGCTTTGATGACGGCCTGTTCGGCGGACCGAGGGCCACCACCGGCGCCACGGCCTCGTCCGTGTCGACTTCGTCCGAAAACACGGATCGCGCAAGCTTGTTGACATCTCGTACGGCCGGCGCGATCCTGCGGGACTCCGAAGGGACCCGGCCCCGCTGTACTTGCCGCTGTACCTGCCGCGCGGCCGGGTCCTCGGGGGCTGGTGGTCAGCTGAGGGTGCGGAGCGCGTCGGCGTCGTACGGGCGCAGCTCGGCATGGCGGCCGGAGAGGACCTTGGCGGCCCACTGCGGGTCCTGGAGGAGGGCACGGCCGACGGCGACCAGGTCGAACTCGTCGCGCTCCAGCCGGTCGAGCAGGTTGTCGATGGCCTGGACCGGGGAGCCCTCGCCCCTGAAGGCACCGACGAAGTCGCCGTCGAGGCCGACCGAGCCGACGGTGATGGCGGGGCGGCCGGTGAGCTTCTTGGTCCAGCCGGCCAGGTTGAGGTCCGAGCCGTCGAACTCGGGGACCCAGTAGCGGCGGGTCGAGGCGTGGAAGGCGTCGACGCCGGCCTCGGCGAGCGGGGTGAGGACCGCCTCCAGCTCCTGGGGGGTCTCGGCGAGGCGGGCCTCGTAGTTCTCGGACTTCCACTGCGAGTAGCGGAAGATCACCGGGAATTCCGGGGAGACGGCCGCTCGAACCGAGGCGACGAGCTCGGCCGTGAACTTCGTCCGGGCCACCGGGTCGCCGCCGTAGGCGTCGGTGCGGCGGTTGGTGCCCGCCCACAGGAACTGGTCGAGCAGGTAGCCGTGGGCGCCGTGCAGCTCGACGCCGTCGAAGCCGATCCGCTCGGCGGCCGCGGCGGCCTCGGCGAACGCGCCGATGACGGCGTCCAGATCGGCCCGGGTCATCGCCCGGCCGGTTCCCTCGGTGCCGTCCAGCCGGATCCCGGACGGGCCGACGGCGGGAGCGTCGGCGAACGGCGGGTCGCCCTGCCGGCGCACCATGCCGATGTGCCAGAGCTGCGGCACGATGGTGCCGCCCGCCGCGTGGACGTCCTCGGCGACGCGGGCCCACCCGGCCAGCTGCTCCTCGCCGTGGAAGCGCGGGATGTCGTCACTCTGGCCGGCGGACTCGTGGCCGACGTACGTCCCCTCGGTGATGATCAGGCCGACGCCCGAGGCGGCGCGGCGGGCGTAGTACGAGCGCACGTCCTCGCCGGGCACGCCGCCAGGGGAGAACCTGCGGGTCATCGGCGCCATCGCGATGCGGTTGGGAACGGTCAGCCCGTTGAGCGTGACGGGCCGGGACAGGATTTCGGCCGCGCGGGAGGCTGCGGGCTCGGTGACGGTCATGGGATCCCTCGTGGGTGCCGGTGGAGTGCGCCGGGGCGGAATTGGTTGCCTGTGCAAACAACCCGGGCGGCCCCTGCATTTCGCCGACGGCGCGAAACCCGCTGTGATCAGCGCCACTGCGCGCCGGAGGGGGCGGCCGTCTCGTCCGGCCCGGCCGTCTCGTCGGGCCCGGCCGTTCGTGCCCGGCCGTGGCCCAACCCGTCTGCTGCGGTGCGGACTTGGCGGCCGTCCGGGGCGGGCGGGCGGAGCCTGGCTACAATCACGACGTGTTCGACGGCCTGAGGGCTTCCGCCGGCGCTCCGGACTCGTCCACGTCGGCTTCGCGGCGCAGCGATTTTGCGGCGCACCGACTTTGCGGCGCAGCGACTTTGCGGCGCAGTGGCGCACCCCGAAGGCCTCCTACGCCTGGTACCGCGACCGATCGCCGACCGAAGGAGCTGACGATGACTCCACGACAGATCGCCGACGACTACGTGGCCCGGGTCGCCGCACACGATCCCGTCACCTCCACGTCCCTGGGCCTGGCCCCGGGCGACGACCGGATGCCCGACCTGTCGCCGGACGGCGTCGAGGAGACGGTCCGGCTCGCGCGGGAGGCGCTGGTGCGCCTGGACGCCGTCCCCGAGGCCGGGCCCGACGGGGATCCGGCGGAGCTCGTGTGCGCGCGGCTGCTGCGCGAGCGGCTCGACGCCGAGGTGCGGGTGCACGAGGCCGGCGAGAACTTCCGCGCGGTGCGGAACCTGCACACTCCGGTGCACCAGCTCCGGGGCATCTTCACGATGATGCCCACCGCCACCGACGACGACTGGGCCCCGGTCCTGGGCCGGCTGCGCAACCTGCCCGCCGCGCTGGACGGCTACCGGGCCACGCTGGCGGAGGGCGTCGCCCGCAAACTGCTCGCCGCGCCCCGCCAGGCCGACGTGCTGTGCGCGCAGCTCACCGCGTGGACCGGCGAGACGGCCGGGGGCCCCGGCTGGTTCGCCGAGTTCGTCACCCCCGCGCCGCAGCGGCTCCGCCCCGAACTGGACACCGCCGCGAACGAGGCGACCGCCGCCGTGGCCGCGTTCCGGGACTGGCTCCGCGACAGCTACCGGTCCGCTGCGGAAGGCACACCCGACGCCGTCGGCCGCGAGCGCTACCTGCTCGGGGCCCGCCGGTACACCGGCGCCGACCTGGACCTGGACGAGACCTACGACTGGGCCTGGGAGGAGTTCCACCGGGTCTGGGCCGAACTGCGCACGGAGGCCGAACGGGTGCTGCCCGGCGCCACCGTCCAGGAAGCCCGGGCCCACCTGGATCAGAACGGACACACCGTGCGCGGCGCCGAGCAGATGCGCGGCTGGCTGCAGCAGATCACGGACGACGCGATCGAGGCACTCGACGGGCGCCACTTCGACATCACCGGCCCGCTGCGCCGGGTCGAGACCAGGATCGCCCCGGCCGGCAGCGCCGCCGCGCCGTACTACAGCGGGCCGAGCCTCGACTTCGCCCGCCCGGGCCGGACCTTCCTCCCGCTGGCCAACGGCGACGCGCAGGAGCGGTTCCGCACCTGGCGCCTGGTCAGCACCTGGTACCACGAGGGCGTCCCCGGACACCACCTGCAGCTCGCCTCCTGGACCGCGGCGGCGGAACAGCTGTCCCGCTACCAGGTCACCCTCGGCAAGATCAGCGCCAACGTGGAGGGCTGGGCCCTGTACGCGGAGCGGCTGATGGACGAGCTCGGCTTCCTCACCGATCCCGGACGCCGCCTCGGCTACCTCGGCAAGCAGATGATGCGCGTCGCCCGCGTCATCGTCGACCTCGGCATGCACCTGGAGAGCGTCGTTCCGGCGGGCTCCCCGTTCCACGCGGGCGAGCGCTGGACCCCGGAGCTGGCCACCGCCTTCATGGCCGACTACGTCGGTCTGGCGCCCGCCCACCTGCACAGTGAGATCGTCCGCTACCTCGGCCGGCCCGGCCAGGCCATCGGTTACAAACTCGGCGAGCGCGCCTGGCTGGCCGGCCGCGAGGCGGCCCGCCGCCGGCTGGGCGCCGACTTCGACCTCAAGCGCTGGCACATGAAGGCCCTGCGGCAGGGCTCCCTGGGCCTGGACGACCTGGAAGCCGGCCTGGCAGTGCTGTGACCCCCGGCTGACGGCCCTGTGCCCGAAGTCGATCGAGACGGACGTACGGACGCACGGACGCACCCGGCCCGGAGACTCCGCCGGGACAGTGGGCGGCCGGGGTGTGGTCCGGAATCCGGGGCGGTCGGCGGTGCCTGGATGGAATCATGTGGACGCCCGGAGAGGGTGACGCATGGTCGAGTCGGGACAGGAGCCGTAGGTGGGAGAGAGGCAGCGGGCCGTCCGGAAGCCCAAGATCGTGCTCGCGGACGGGGAGCGGCTCCACGCGGTCGCCCGCGCGGTCGTCGACGATCACCAGGGTGCTGTCGAGCACGTGCGCCGGGCCGCGGCCGGTCTGCGGGGCCAGTTGGTCCGCGACGAACTGGACGGCATTCCCGTGGCCCGGCTGAAGGACGTCACCGAGGGGCGTCTGCGCGTCGGAGCGTTGGAGGCCGCCGGAATCAGGACCGTGCGGCAGGTGGTGGACGCCACGCCCTACACGCTCCAACTGCTGCCCGGAATCGGAGCCCAGAGCGCTCTCCAGGCCATCGCCGCCGCCGGGCAGATCGCCCGGGCCGCCGAGCAGGCCGTGGCGATCCGGCTGGACGTCGACCACCAGGACGCGGCCGGCACCGCGCTGGTCGTCGCACTCCAACGGCTGGTCGCCGCCGGGCCCGAGGCGAGACGGGCCAGGGAACTGGCGGAGCGTGTCGCAGGCGAGGCCGCCGCCCTGATCGCCGCCGCCCAGCCGGCCCGGGGCGTTGTGAGAGGCCTGTTCGCCGGGCGGCAGCGCCGACAGGAGGCGTTCGCCGCGGTCGATCGGTTGGACGCCCTGCTCGCGGAGACGGAGGACCGAGGAGCGTCCATGCTCTTCGCCCAGGCCTCGGTGGACCTCCTCCGCCCACTGGCCACGGACATCGAGGCCTGGGCGGAGTTCGAGGTCCGCTCGGCCGACTTCTACAGCATTCTGGGCGAGTTCGCGGGATCCGGCTCCGACGGGCTCACCGCCTCCGAAGGCTTCCTCCCGGAGAGCCTGTCGGACCGGGTCCGGGCCGAGCCGCTGGACGACACCCGGTGCGCGGTCTCGCTCCGTGGCTACCAGGCATTCGGTGCCCGCTTCGCCCTCGCACAGAAGCGGGTGATCATCGGCGATGAGATGGGCCTCGGGAAGACGATCCAGGCGATCGCCGCGCTCGCGCATCTCCGGGCGCACGGGAGCGCACACTTCCTCGTCGTCTGCCCGGCCAGCGTCCTCATCAACTGGATCAGGGAGATCGAGTCGCGCAGCACGCTGAGGGCGTTCCGATTCCACGGCCAGGAGCGGGAAGCGGCGCGCACCGAATGGCTCGGCAGCGGAGGTGTCGCCGTCGTGACCTTCGACGGACTGCGTCGCCTGGAGGTCCCGGAGGACGTCACGGTCGGCATGGTCGTGGTGGACGAGGCCCACTACGTCAAGAACCACAGCACGAAGCGCTCGCAGGCGGTGGCCGAGTGGACCGACCGCGTCGACCGCGTCCTGTTCCTCACCGGCACCCCGATGGAGAACCGGGTGGAGGAGTTCCGGAACCTGGTCCGCTATCTGCAGCCTGATCTTCTGCCCGGAATCCACAGCAGTTCGGGCGCCGCAGGGCCGACGTCGTTTCGCAAGGCCGTTGCACCGGCCTACCTGCGCCGCAACCAGCGGGACGTCCTGACGGAGCTCCCCGACGTCGTTCATGTCGACGAATGGGAGGAACTGTCGGCGTCCGATCTCGTCGCCTACCGCTCGGCGGTCGCCGAGGGGAACTTCATGGCCATGCGCCGTGCCGCGTACGCGGACCCGGCAGGGTCGGCGAAGCTGCTGCGGCTGATGGAGGTCGTCGACGAGGCTGCGGAAAACGGGTTGAAGGTCGTTGTCTTCTCGTTCTTCCGGGATGTACTGCGGGTCGTCCAGGACGCTCTGGGGCAGCGTGCTTTCGGCCCGCTCGACGGAGGCCTGGACGCTGTCCGACGACAGGACGTGGTGGACGAGTTCGCCGCCGTGCAGGGCCATGCGGTGCTGTTGAGCCAGATCCAGGCCGGCGGCGTGGGACTGAACATCCAGGCGGCGTCGGTCGTCATTCTCTGCGAACCCCAGGTGAAGCCCACCATGGAGAGCCAGGCGATAGCCAGAGCCCATCGAATGGGCCAGGTCCGGCGTGTACAGGTGCACCGCCTGCTGGCCGCGGACAGCGTCGACCAGCGGATGGTGGAGATTCTTCGCGCGAAGAGCCAACTGTTCGACGACTACGCGCGCCGCAGTGACGTGGCCGAATCGACTCCTGAAGCGGTCGACGTCTCGGAGCAGTCGCTGGCTGCGCTGATCGTGGAGGAGGAACAACTGCGCCTCGCCCGGACGGCTGCCAACGGTGCTGCGACCTGACGCCGTGACCGGGGCGGTCGCACGTCCATCTCTCGACGTTGTGGCGGGGTCGGCAGGGGCCGGCAGGGGTAGACCTGTGTGGTCCCGGGCTGGGCGTTTGTTTCGGGGCGCTGAACAGGGGTACTGTCTCCCAGTCGCTCGGCAGGGAGCACCGGACACGCATCGGCGCGGACGGTCCCGGGGCGGCCAATCCTCTGAAACACCACCTCCTGGTTCGGGCCGGGTCGCGCCTTGTCGCGGCTTGGATCCTATTCGGCGTGCTTGTTTTATCGGATTGCGGCCGATTCGCTTTTCGAAGTGGGGCTCGGCTAGAGTTTGAAACGTCGGACGGGGCATACAGCCGTAGAAGACACCAGCGAATTGGATGAACGAAGCGCCGGAAAACGGAGCGGAAAACATCTGATAAGCTGGGAACACGAAAGAACGAAGCGCCCGGAGGGCCCGCTGGAAGGCGGTCCGAAGGAAGTGTCCGTTCCTTGAGAACTCAACAGCGTGCCA
>NZ_JBWKEQ010000040.1:0-3334 GCF_056435365.1 Kitasatospora sp. NPDC043949
CCCCCCCCCCCCCCCCCCCCCCCCCCCCCCCCCCCCCCCCCCCCCCCCCCCCCCCCCCCCCCCCCCCCCCCCCCCCCCCCCCCCCCCCCCGGCCCGCTGTTCTAGAAGGTGAGGGTGATGCAGCCGCTGCCGCCCTCGGTGCCCGCGGTGCCGTCCTCGCCGGGGGTCTGGGGGTCGTCGAAGTTGCCGACGTAGTCCTGGCCGTCGCCGCCGTCCCCGCCGTCCCCGCCGTCGCCGGTGCCCACGGGGCAGGCGGCCGGCACAGGAGCCCCCGCTGCACCGCCTTCGCCGCCCACGCCGCCCGTGCTGCCGGGGACGGTCTCGCCGACGGTGGCCGGTGTCACGTCGACGCCTTCCTCACCACCGGCGCCGAGGTCACCGTCGGATCCGCCTGTGCCGCTGGGCCCTCCGCCCTTGCAGGCGGAGGCGGGGACGCTCCCTCCGCCGTGGCCTCCCTCGCCCCGGGCGCCTCCGAGCACGCTGCCCGCGCCCCCGCCCCCGGGCCGTGACCCGCCGTCCACGGCTACCAGGACGGCTGCGCCGCCGGTGAGAGTGGACCGGCCCCCGGCGCCCCCGGCACCGCCGTCGGCACCCGGGTCGGCCTCCTCACCGCTAGCGCCTCCCGCCCCACCGGCTCCGCCGGTGCCGACGGTGAGGGTCAGCACGTCGCCAGGGGTGACGGCCAGGGTGCAGGTGACCCGGGCGCCTCCCCCGCCGCCGCCTCCCGCCCCGCCCCCGCCGCCGCTCTTGAAAAGGCCGGTGCCACCTCCCCCGCCCCCGCCGCCTCCCCCGGAACCCGCCGCGACGAGGGTGACGGTGATGCCGGTGACACCGTCCGGGACGGTGAACGTGGCGTCGGTGGTGAAGGTCCGGGTGGTCGCGTCCCGGGCGGGCGCGGCGACGCCGACCGGCAGGACCAGCGCCCCCGCGAGGCATCCGGAACCGAGGGCGGCACGCACCCTCCGGGGGCGGGCAGGCCTCACACGGGCTCCGGCCGTCACCCCATGGTCGTAGCTCATGCTCAAACAGTGCTGCGGCCGCGGTTCTCCCGCGACGCCGGAGGGGAGATCGGGTGACCCGGCCCGCCCTCAGCGGGGCGCCGGCAACGGCCACCGGGCCCGCCCGCCCCGCTGCACCCCGGGCTCGCGCACGTAGACGAACAGCCGAACGGCAGCAAGGCTTCTCGGTCGACTGGGTACGCCTGTCCGGATGAGACACGGAGTGCGCCGACAGCGCGCATGTACCGGTTGATCGAGTACCGGGGATTCTTGGCGCCAAGGCACGACACCGACGAACAGGAAGAAGAGCACACGATGAGGCGTCTGATGGTGGCGGCGGTCGCGGGCGGGTTGCTGGCCGTAGCGATCCCGGGGGCGGCCGGGTCCGCGCACGCGACGGAGGTACTGAAGGACCTGACCTGCTCAGGGCCGGTGACGCTGACGTTCAAGAACCCGGTGACCGACGCGGCGGCATCGAACTCGTACACGGTCGAAGGCAGTCTCGACGACTGTTACAGCGCCGCCGGAACCAACTCGAACGTCGACCACGGCACGATCTCCTCGGTCGGCACCGGGACGTTCTCCTGCGTGTCCTACCATCCCTTCTCCGGAACGGCGACCTTCACCTGGTACGACGTCAACAACAGGAACCTCGGCCGCACCACCGTCTCCTTCCAGGGCGGGGAGAAGGGCAACTCGGGTGGCAGCGAGGTGACCAACGACGAGACCGGCATCACGGACGTGACCAGCACCCTCCTGCCCCTCAACAGCTACCAGGGCAGCTTCGACCTGTCCGGCATCACCGGCTCCTGCGACACCGGGGTGACCGCCCTGACCGGGAAACACGAGGTGGACTTCAGCCTCGCCTCGCTCTGAGCGCACAGCACGCGCTCCCGCGCCCCCGGGCAACATCCGACGCCCGGGGGCGCGCCATTCCTGTGGCCACTGCTCGGAAGGCGTGCACCGTTGCCGCGTCGACTCCGGCACAGTGGCGGACCGGATGCCGTCAAGCGCGTTGACCGCCCTGCGACATGACCACATGTCAGAGTACGAACCACTGGGCTGGAAGCCCGCTTCACCGCTACGTGCCGATGGAGGCGCAGACATGGTCGATGGAATCCGCGAAGAGGACGAGTCCGGCGGGCCGGGGGCAACACCGGTGGCACGCCGAAGCCTCCTCAGGGCAGCAGGACTGGGTGCGGCCGTGGTGGGCTTGGGCGCAGCCGCGCCAGCAGCAGCCGCAGCCGCAGCCGCAGCCGCAGCCGAGGACCGGTCCGTGGCCCCCGCAGGTGCCACCCGTCGGCCGGACGCGCTCAACAGCGTGAACCTGTACTGCTCGGCGGACGCGGGCACCTACATGGGCGGCGGGACGGCCACCGTGCAGGTCACGATCGGCAACTTCAGCAGCACCGCGGCCACCGGACCGGTGTCGCTGAAGGTCATCACCCCGTTCTACGCCAACGTCGCGACGCTGCCGTCCGTCAGCGGCGGCACCTCCCGCTGGCTGTACCAGAACAACGCGCCCGACGTGCCCTCCGTCATCCAGGTCTCGTTCAACGGCTTCCCGGCGAACACGGCCGTGACCGTTCCCGTCACCTTCGCCCTGCTGCCCGGTGCCCCCAACATCCCCCCGATCGGCCGGGCCATCTTCACCACCGACGCGAACAACACCACCGACATGGACAGCGATCTGACCCGCAACGTGTGGGAGTTCGGCTTCGTCCGCTCCAGCCTGGGCGCCCCACCCCCCGGCAACGCCAACCTCTACTTCACCTCCCCCCAGCTCCCCCTGATCGCCGGAGGCGCGTCGGCCGAGGTCCCGTTCCACTTCTACAACGGCGCCGGCACCCTGTTCGACGGCACCCAGAGCCCCGCGAACTTCACCTTCTCCACCCCCTTCTACACCCAGATCCCCACCACCGGCCGCCCACCCGGCCTCACCGCGCTCTACGAGAACAACGACCCCGCCATCCCCTCCGTCTACCGGCTCTCCGTCCCCCCGGGGCTCGGCGCCCTCGGACCGCAGACCCCCGCCACCATCGGCATCCCCTACCTGATGCAGAGCGGCGGCCCGAGGGAGTACACCGTCTCCTCCGCCATGATCACCCCCACCGGCGGCGACACCCAGGGCGACCTCTCCATCGCCCACCACCACTTCGGCATGGTCTCCGTCATCAACACCCCCGTGTAGCCCGGTCGGATCACCGGTACTGCTCCTGGTGGGGTTGGGGGGGGGGTCTGGGGGGGGGAGACAGGGGCCCAGAACCCACCTCCACCCCCCCCACCACCAGAACCACCCGAAAACCACCCCCCGGTCGACCCCCCCCCTCCCAGGC
>NZ_JBWKEQ010000040.1:3344-48912 GCF_056435365.1 Kitasatospora sp. NPDC043949
GGGGGGGGAACCGGGGTGTTTGCTTTTGGTTTCCGCACGCCCCCCCCAGAAAAACACCACCAGTGCTCCGAGCCCGCTCCGCACGCCTCCCAGCGCCAGGCCCGCCCGGAACCCACTCGTACGCTCACTCCACCGCTTCCAGGCCCGGCAACGGCGCCGGACGGGGCCCGCTCGGCGCCGCCGGCCGCCGCAAGCGCGGTGTCCACCAGTTGAGTTCGCCGAGCAGGCGCATGGTGGCGGGGACCAGCAGCATACGCACCACGGTGGCATCGACGGCCACGGCCACCAGGACACCGAGGGCGATCTCCTTCACGGTGACGACGGGGCTGGTCGCGAAGGCCGCGGCGACCAGCACGATCAGGGCCGCCGCGGCCGAGATCAGCCCTCCGGTGCGCCCGAGGCCGGTCACCACGGCGCTCGCGTTGTCCATGCCGCCGCGGTGGAGCTCGCGGATCTGCGCGATCAGGAAGAGTTCGTAGTCGACGGAGAGCGCGAAGACGAACATCAGCATGATGGCGGCCTCCAGCGCGCCGACGTATCCGGTGGGTCGAAGGCCGAGCAGCCGGGCGCCGTGGCCCTCCTGGACGGTCCAGGTGACGGCGGAGTAGGCGATGCCGAGGGACATCGTCGTGGTGATGACGGCCTTGACCGGGACCAGCAGCGATCGGAAGGCCAGGAAGAGCAGGCCGAGCGTGACCACCAGCAGGTACCCGACCAGCGCCGGGAGCCTGGCCCCCAGGGCGTCCAGGACGTCGACGTTGGCGGCGGCCGGTCCGCCGACCAGGACCAGGCCGCCGTCGGGCGGGTCGAGCGCCCGCACGGCGCGCACCAGTTGCTCGGCGGCGGGAGCGTCCGGAGCCTCGTCGGTGGCCACGGTCAGCAGCGCGCTGTGCGCGGTGCTGACCCGCAGCCGGACGTCCTGGGCGTCCGGCAGTCCGGCGAGCCGCTCCTGCCAGCGGGCCAGTTCGGCCTTGCCCGGCTCGCCGCCGATGTCGTCCCGCAGGTGGGCGACGACCTGGAGTTGGTCGAGCGCGGCCGCCGGGAAGTCCTCGTGCAGCAGCTCCTGGGCCCTGCGGCTGGCCGCCCCGGCGGGCAGGGTCCGCTGGTCGCTCGCCGCGAGGTGGAGCCCGACGACCGGCGCGCTCAGCACGGCGATCACCGCGACGGCGGCGGTGAGCCAGGCCCACGGGTGGGTGACGGCGCTCCGGCCCAGCCGGTACCAGAACCCCGTCTCCTGGTCCGCCGCCCAGGCCCGTCCGAGACCGGCCCGTCCGAGGCCCGGCAGCCGGATGCGCCCGGCGTCGACCCGAGGGCCGAGCACGGCCAGCACTGCGGGCAGCATGGTGAGGCTGACGGCGCCGGCCAGCGCGACGGTGACGGCGGCGCCGATGCCGAGGGAGCGGGTGATGGGGAACGGAAGCAGGGTCAGGCCCAGGACGGCGAGCGAGATGGCCGTCGCGGAGTAGAGCACGGTGTGCCCGGCGGTGGCCATGGTGGCGGCGACCGCCCGGTGCCGGTCGCCCCGGTGGCGCAGCTCACGCCGGAAGCGGACGACGACGAACAGGGCGTAGTCGACGGACAGCCCGAGAGCGATCATGACGACGACGTTGCGGGTGACGTAGCTGACCGGCACCAGCAAGGCGAGGAGCCGCAGCACCCCGAAGGCCATGGTGAGGCTCGCGCCGGCCACGGCCAGCGGCAGCAGGGCCGCGGCGAGGCTGCCGAAGAAGAGCAGGAGCAGCAGGAACAGCAGGGGGAAGACGTAGAGTTCGGCCCGGGTGAGGTCGTCGTCGACGGTGCGGTCCAGGTCGGCCTCGAGCGGGACCTGCCCGGCGTAGGTGACGGTGAACCCATCGGCGTGCAGTAGACCGCGCATCCGCTCGTAGGAGGCGGCCTTGGCGTGGTCGCCGGTTCCGGCCAGTCCGACGACCACGCAGGCCGCGTGCCCGTCGGTGGAGACGAGTTCCCGCTTGCCGGTGTTCCAGTAGTGCTGGGCACCCGCCAGCACGGTCCTGGGCACGGTGGCGAGCGCGGACCGCACGGCTTCGCCGAACTCCAGGTCGTCCACGGTGAGGGTTTCGCTGCGGAAGACCACGATCGTGCTGGTCCCGCCCGCGTTGTAGTGGTGTTCGATGGCTTCGAGCGCCCGGCCGGACTCGGCCCCGGGGTTGGTGAAGCCGCCGTGGGACAGTCGCGCGGGCAGCCCGGCCCCGACGACCGCGGCGACGGCCAGTAGCAGGGCGGTGGTCCACAGCACCGCCCAGCGGTGGCGGGCGACGAGTGCGCCGAGCCTGGCCCCGCTGCCGCCGGGCGGCGCCGGGGTGGTTCGGACCGTGCCCGCCCGGGGGTCAGTCCCGGCGCAGGGCGAGGACGACATTGTGGCCTCCGAAGCCGAAGGAGTGGCTGAGCGCCGCGTCGATGCGCTGCCGGCGCGCCGTCCCGGTGACGCAGTCGATGTCGAACTCGGCGATGTCGGGGGTGAGGTTGGCGACCGGCGGCACCAGTGCGCGTTCGATGGTCAGCACGGTGAGCGCCGCCTCGATCGCACCGGCCGCGCCGAGGCTGTGGCCGAGCACGCCCTTGGGGGCGGTGACGCTGGGCCGGTGCGGCAGGGTGCGGGCGATCAGGCCGGCCTCGGCGGCGTCGTTGAGCGGGGTGGAGGTGCCGTGGGCGTTGACGTGGCCGATGTCGCCGGCGCCCAGGCCCGCGCTGCGCAGCGCCGTACGCAGCGCCTGTTCCGCACCGGCGGCGCCCTGGGGCGGCGCGGTCGGGTGGTGGGCGTCGTTGCTGGCGCCGTGTCCGGCGAGCACGGCGCGCGCCCGGGCACCGCGCGCCTTCGCGTCCGCGGCGCGCTCCAGGACGAGCACGGCGGCGCCCTCGGCCAGGACGAAGCCGTCCCGGTCGGCGGCGAACGGCCGGGAGGCGCCCGGCACGTCGTGCCCGCGCGCCGACAGGGTGCCCATCCGGTGGAACCCGGTCGCCACCAGCGGGCTGAGGGCGGCTTCGGCGCCACCGGCCAGGACGATGTCGCAGGACCCGGCGACCAGCAGGTCGTGGGCGATGGCCAGCGCCGTGGCACCGGAAGCGCAGGCGGTGGCGCAGGCGAGCGTGGGACCACGCGCGCCGAACTCCTGGGCCACCTCGCCCACGGCCATGTTTCCGATGACCATCGGGATCACCGTCGGCGAGACGTGGGCCGGCCCGCGCTGATGGAGTCGGCGCAGCTGGTCCTCCCAGTGCGGCGCGCCGCCGAAGCCCACCCCGAGCACGACGGCGACCCGGGCGCCGTCCCACCCGCCGGTGTCCAGTCCCGCGTTCTGGACGGCCTCCCGGGCCGCGAGCAGCGCGAGCTTGCTGAACCGTCCGATCCGCCATGCCTTCTTTCGCCCGACCGCCGTGTCCAGGTCCATGGCGGGGATGCGGCAGGAGAACGTCACCGGGGCGGCGTCGAGGTCCGGGTCCGGTGACGCGGTGGGTGTGCCGGCGCAGACCCGCTGCCAGGTCTCCTCGGCGCCGAACCCGGCCGGGGTGACGAGCCCCAGGCCGGTGACGGCGATCTCGGGGCGGTTCACGCGACGGGTTCGGTCGCGTCGCCGAGTCGGGCCTGGACGATCCGGGCGACGTCGATGAGCGTGCTCTGCCGGTCGGCGTCCTCCTGGCTGATCAGGATGCCGAACTCGTCCTGGAGCACGAAGGCGAACTCGGCCAGCGCGAGCGAGTCGACGTCCATCTCCTCGAACGTGGCGTCGGGGCTGATGACGTCGGCGGATACGCCGAACCGCTCGACGAGCAGGGTCTGGGCGGTGTCGCAGACGTCGTCCACGGAGAGCGTCGTGTCCATCGTGGTTCCTTTCCGGAGTGTGAGGGGGGCGGGCTCAGCCGCCGGTGGTGCGGTGGTGACGGGTCAGCTCGGCCATGGCCTGGTCGAAGGTGGTGGGCGGCTCGAAGCCGAGGTCGCGCCGGGCCGCCGTGAGGTCGAACCAGTGCGGCCGAGTGAGCTGGTGGAGCAGGAACCGGCTGAGGCCGTGGTCGGTGTGGCGGCGGAGCACCGTCGTGGTGGCGTCGGCCAGTACGGCGGCGGCCAGGGCGACGGGGTAGGGCACTGGGCGCCAGCTCGCGCGGCGTCCGGCCGCGGTGAGGAGCCTGGCCACCACCTCGCGCAGCGGCCGCGGTTCGCCCTGGGCGATGAAGTAGGCCCGCCCTGCCGCCGGGTGGCCCGGTCGCAGCCGGTCCAGCGCGAGCAGGTGGGCGTGGGCCGCGGTGGCGAGGTGGCAGGTGTCGACGAGGTTGGTGCCGCGGCCCGGCATCAGCAGTCGCCCGGTTTCGGTCGCCCGCAGCAGGGCGGGCAGGAAGTGCGGGTCGCCGGGCCCCCAGATCAGGTGGGGCCGCAGCACCGTGGTCGCCAGGTCCGGGCCGTTGGCGGCGAGGACGGCCGCCTCCGCCTCGGCCTTGGTGCGGGGGTAGGCGGCCGAGTGGCTCCGGGGCCCGGGCAGGGACTCGTCCGCTCCCGTGACGCCCTCGGGGGTGAAGGCCACGCTCGCGGTGGAGGTATAGACCAGTTGGCGAATGCCGAGGGCGCGGCAGGCGGTCAGCACGTGCCGGGTGCCGTCGACGTTGACCGCGCGGTACGGCCGCTCGGGGCCCCGGACGCCGGCCAGGGCCGCGTTGTGGATCACCGCCTCGCACCCGTCGAGGGCTCGCCGGACCGTATCCGGGTCGGCGATGTCGCCCAGGTGCTGACGGACCCCGAGGCGCTCCAGCTCCGGACTCCAGCGGCGGTTCAGCGAGACCGCCACGTCGCCGCGCCCGGCGAGGCGGCGGCACAGCTCCAGGCCGAGGAAGCCGCTGCCCCCGGTGACCAGGATCCTCATCGCCCGCCTCCCAGCACGCCGCCCGGGCGTCGTCGGCGCAGCCGGCGGCGGGCCCAGCGGGCGAGGCGGTCGCGGTCGACGCGCGAGTTGTGCCTCGGGTCGGTGGGCAGCCGGTGGTGGAGCAGGACGGTGGAAACCCGGTGGCCGCCCGGCACCGCCGACAGGGCGTGCCGAAGCCCCTGGAGGACGGCCGTCGCCGAGTTGGCCCCCGATGGCGCCAACTCCACGCACAGCACCGGCCGTTGACGGCCTGCGGGCCCGAGGCCGATCAGCGCGGTGCGGCCGATGCCGGGCACCGCGTCGGCGATCCGCTCGACCACGGCGGTGTCGAGCGCGAACCCGGCTCCGTGCACCCGGTGCGCGGAGCGCCCGAGGAACCACAGCCGGCCGCTCTCGTCGAGCCAGCCGAGATCGCCGGTGCGGTGCAGTACGTCCTCCCCGGTGCCGACCTTGGCGGCCGCGTTCGCTCCCGGGCGGGCATGGTAGGCCCGGCTGACCTGCGGGCCGCCGACCGTGATCTCCCCGTAACTCCCTTGCGGCACTGTCCGGTTGTACGACACGGGGCCGACCGGCACCAGGACGTGGGCCGCGATGCCGGGCACCGGGCGGCCCAGGCAGACCCCGCGGTGGGCGTGCAGCGGTTCCGCGTGCGCGGCGGCCAGTTCGGCGCTGTCGATCACGCTGACCGGCAGGCATTCGGTGGCGCCGTACGCGCTGAGCAGCGTCGCCTCCTCCGGCAGCGCCCGGCGCAGCGCACGCACCAGCCGTTCGGACGGCGGGGCGCCGAAGGAACAGGCCAGCCGCACCGGGGCGAGCGACAGCCGGCCGTGCTCGCACTCCCCGGCCAGGGCCCGCAGCACCGCCGGGGAGGCACACACCACCGAGGTGAAGTGTTCGGTGACGGCGCGCGCCAGGTCGGCGCCCCGGGTGCGGGCCGGTCTGAGGTGGTCGATGGCCGGGACGACGGTGGTGGCGCCGGTGGCGGGCCCGAACAGGGCGAAGGGCAGGAACCCGGCGAGCAGCACCTCGCCCGGGCCCAGCCCCAGCAGCCCGGTGAGGGAGCGGACCTGGGCGGCCAGCTGCCGGTGCTCGTACTCCACGCCCTTGGGCACTCCGGTGGAGCCGGAGGTGAAGGCGATCAGCGCGAGCGAGGCGGCGGGCGGCGGGCTCGGCCATGACGGTTCCGGCCGCTCCGTCTCCAGCTCCGTCTCCAGCTCCGGCCGACGCGCGCACCACGCGCGCCACGCGCGGCCCGTGAGCAGTGAGACGGTGACGTGCGGGCGGGCCCAGCCGAGCAGCAGCCGGGCCAGCTGGGCGAGCGGGTCGCCGATGAACACCTCGGGCCGCGTCTCGTCCAGACAGGCCCGCAGCGCCGGACGGGGCAGCGCCGGGTCGATCAGCACCGGCACCGCACCGAGGGCGAGCAGCCCGTACACGGTGGTCACCAGGTCGTACGGGTCGCGGGCCATCACCACGGCCTTCTGCCCGGCGCCGACGCCCGCCTCGCGCAGTTCGCGGATGCGCGCCCGGCAGGCGGCCTCCAGCGTCGCGAAGTCGACGGTGTGCCACCGGCCACGTGGAGCGGTCCAGACGAGCGCGGTGCGGTCCGGCTGCAGGCCGGCCCAGCCGGCCAGGTGGGCGGCGAGCGTCTCCGGCCAGGCGTCCCGTTCCTCGGTCGCCCCGGGGACCGCGCTCACCACCGCAGGGCCATGACGCCGAGGCTGGTGCCGCTGGCCAGGCCGAGGATCCCCACCAGATCGCCCTCGCGCAGCCGGCCCCGCTCCTGCGCGAGGACCAGCTGCAGCGGGATGGTGGCGGTGGCGACGTTGCCGTAGTCGGGAAAGGTGGGGATCACGGCCTCGGCGGGGATGCCCGCGGATGAGCAGAGGTCGCGGGTCATGGCCGCCGAGGGCTGGTGGACGCAGAACAGCGCACAGTCGGCCACGGAATCGATCAGTTCGCCCGCGGCCTTGAAGGCCTGTCCCCGCAGCTCCGCGAAGGAGGCCGTCAACGCGGCGTCGTCGACCTCCAACTCGTGCATCCGGCCGGTGGCGTACGGGCTGCGCAGTACCGCGCTCGGCCACGCGGCCGGGTTGGCGAAGAAGCGGCTGCCGAGGATGCCGGGCCGTTCGCTCGCCTCCACCAGCACGGCCGCCCCCATGTCGCCCAGCGTGAGACTGGCCAGCGCCGATGCGAGCCGACCGCGGTCCGGAATGCGCCAGCGGGTCATCCGGCTGGGCACCTCCCCGGTGACCACCAGCACCCGCCGGTAGGAGCCGAGCCTGATCAGCGCATCCACGCTCTCCAAGGCGCTGAGCACGCCGTTGCAGGCGTTCATCAGATCGAAGACCGGTGCCGTGACACCGAGCTTGGCGGCCACCACGTTCGCGGTCGCCGGCTCGTCGAGGTCCTTGCTGATCCCGGTGTAGACGAGCAGGTCGATCGCCTCGGGCGGGAGGCCGGCGTCGCGCAGGGCGGCGGCGCCCGCCCGGGCCGCCAGGTCCGAGGGCATTTCCTCCGGCGCCGCCACGCACCGCTCGCGCAGCCCGAACATGTGCTCCAGCAGTCCCGCCGGCAGCGCGGCCCCGGGGCTCTGCCGGCGCAGCTCCTCCTCGATCTCGCGGGAACTCTGGCGGGCCTCGGGGACATGGACCCGCACGAGACTGATCCTGCTGTGGGGCGAGGGCATGGGCACCTTTCCGTGATGGTTCGTCATCGTGTGGACAGGAAGCGCCGAAGCGGCCTGATCAGGGAATCGCCGGCGTCCTCCAGGACGAAGTGGCCCGCGTCGGCGAAGGCGTGCACCTCGGCGTGCGGGAGTCTGCGCCGCCACTCCCGCAGGACGAGCGGGGTGAACACCGGGTCCCGCAGGCCCCAGCCGATGAACACCGGCAGCCCGGCGAGGTCGGCGCTGTCGTCACCGGGATCGACCAGGGACCAGGCGGGGTCCGCGCCGCTGCGCGGGATCTGCCGCAGGAAGTCCCGTACCGCGCGGCGCTGCCACGCGCCGCGGTACGGCCGCAGGTAGGCGGAGCGGACCTCGGCGGGCAGCGGCCGGACCACTCCGGCGCGCAGCGCCGCCCGGGGGAAGACGTTCAGCAGGTGCGCCGCCTCGCCGAGCGGTCGGACGTCGCGCAGCAGGGCCAGCGAGCGCGGCAGCCGGTAGCCCTCGGGCCAGCGGAAACCCACGCTGTTCAGCACGACCAGCTTCGTGACCAACCCGGGATGCCGCCTCGCCCACGCCAGGCCGATCGGCCCTCCCCAGTCGTGTACCGCCAGGGTCCAGCCCGCCGACGGCGCCCGGCGCTGCTCGATCAGGTGGGCCGCCAGCGCGTCGAGGTGCTCCAGCCGCTCCGCGAGCGGAATCGGACCGGCACCGGTCCTGCGCTGAGAGAGCCCCATGCCCAACTGGTCCGGCACGATGCAACGGAAGTCCTCGTCCAGCGCGGTGATAAGACGCCGCCACAGATATCCCCACGTCGGGTTTCCGTGCAGCATGAGCACGACGTCGCCGGATCCGTGGTCGACGTAGTGCAATCCGGATTCCGCCTCGCGCCGCCAGTGCTCCGCACCCGGAAAACCGGGCAGCCGATCCACGGCCGGAATCCGGGGGCCGCCGGGCGGAAGAGGTGGACTGGGCGGCATTGATGTCTCCCCTCATCCGTCGGGCGACCCGGCGGGCCGACTCTGAAAAGGTCTGCCGCAGAACGTAGCCCGACACCGGCGGAAGACCCGGCAGGCACACGCCGCTATCCCTCGACTGCCGGACATTAAAGGTCGTTCACGATCTTCAGTAGCAAAAAGGAAGCTCCATAGGAGCCCGAGGGCGCACTGCGGCAGTCGGGTCAATGTCGCACCGCAAAGACGAATCCGGCTCCGCCCGGATCGCACAGCGCCCCACTGGCGGTGATTCTGACAGCAGCAGTTCGTATACATAAACAGAAGGAGAGCAACTATGGGCGCTCAGCCCACCGCCCCGGGCACGCCGTCGGGGCCGCACACCAGAAATCTCTCGGTCCGGCGGTGGCGTCTCGCCACCGTTCCGCTCGCCCTGGTCGCCACGGCCGCCGGTGCCGGCCTGCTCTTCCAGCAGGCCGCCCCCACCCGGGCCGCCGCCAGCGAGTCCACCGGCCACCGCGACACTCTCCTGACCAAGCTCACCTGCTCCGGGCAGGCCGTCGGCACCAGCAGCGCGCCGATCACGAACACCGCCGGGACCGTGTCCCTCTCCTGGGTCGGCACGTTCGACGAGTGTTTCGCCGAGAACGGCGGGCCCACGGACGTACTGTCGGCGACGTTGACCTTCGCCGGCACCGGCACGCTCTCGTGTTCCTCCCCCAGTACGTTCAGCGGCACCGAGACCATCACCTGGTACAGCGGACTGAACCAGACCGGCAGCGTCGTCGGAACCTCCACCGTGACCACCAACGGCGCACAGGACGTCGAAGGCGACCCCGCGCGCGGGGACATCCTCAACTCGAGCGACGGCACGGTGTCCCTCGGCAGCAAGGTCCTGCCGCTCGCCGGCGTCCTCGCGACCTTCGAGCCCACCAGCGACATCAGCCACTGCTCCAACGGCCTGAGCAGCCTCACCGCGAAGCACGACGCCCAGTTCTCCGAACTCCTCTGACCCTCAGCCGCCCGACTTCACAGAACAGGAACACCATGCCCTTGCACTCCTGGGACTCCGACCCCGTGCCGACGCGTGAAGCAGCGCCGTCCAGGCCCCACCGGTGGCGCCTGGCCGCCGTCCCGCTCGCCCTGGCCGCCGTGGCCGCCACCTCGGCCGTGCTCCTCCAGCAGCCCGCCCCCGCCTCGGCCGCCGCCGACACGCCGGTCGTGACCGACGGAGCCAACGGGACCGCCGAAACCCGGGCCAACCCCCTGGTCCGGGTCCTGTGCGCCGCAGAGGGTACGGTCAACAGCACCATGCCGATCACGGACACCCCCGCCGCGGTCGACCTGTCCATGAACAACGGCACCACCACGAGGTGCCTGACGAAGAACGGCGGCCCCAACGTGTCCGCCGGAACGATCACCCTCACCGGGTCGGCGACCCTCTCCTGCAAGCAGCTCGGCCAGCTCACCGGCACCATCGTCGTCGACTGGGCCGACGCGAACGGCAACCCGGCCGGCACCTCCACCATCAACGCCGCGGGCATGCAGGACGTCGAGGGCGACCCCTCGAAGAACGAGATCTCCAACAGCCTCAACGGCACGGTGTCCCTCGACAGCTCCGTCCTGCCCGGCGCCACCGTCACCGGCACCCTCTTCCCGGGGGCCGACATCACGGACTGCAGCAGCGGGACCATCTCCAGCCTCCCGGGAAGTCGCATGATCATGCGCTTCAAACTCTGAGGCTCCCTCGACACCCGGCCGGGGCGTGGCACGTGCCGCGCCCCGGTCTCGGATCATCCGGATCAGGAGTTCCGCCCGAAGCAGTCGCCGATCACCGCCGGACGCCCGGCCCGACGCTCTCGACGCCGTTGGTGGACGGGGTGAAACGAGCCAGGTGACGGCGACGGCAGGGTGGTGGCAGGTCATGCCTCCTGCGCAACAGGCTTCGGGGGGAGCGGCCCCGGGTCAGCTCGGAGAGCCGGACCAGATGACGTCCTTGCGCAGCCGCCCGAGACCGTAGTCGAACTGGACGGAGAACCGGTCGGCCGCGCTGCCCGGCAGGGCGTACGCCGTCAGACCGGCGGCCTCCTCGCCCGGGGCCAGCGAGCCCTTGAGGATCTTCATCCGTCCGCTTCCGTCGATCAGCGTGAAGACGAGGTTGCCCTTGGCGTCCCTGATGGTGGGCAGCCCCGACCCGTTGAGCGAGACCTCCTCCGACCCGGTGTTGACGACGGTGATCCTCACCTGGATGATCTTGGCGTTCTTGGGGGTGTCCGACACGCTGTCACTCGGAACGTACGGCGTCGGCGCGGCCATCGTGACCTTCAGGCCGTCCCCGTACGTGTAGGACTGGCCGAACGACAGACGCCGGGCCCTCTCGTCCGCGGCCGCCTTCTCCTGCTCGGCCTCGAACCTCTTCCGCTCGGCCCCGATCCGCTCCCGCTCCTTCGCCGCCCGCTCGTTGGCGGCCTGAGTCTCGGCATCGGCGCGAGCGCGCGCGGCGTTCTCCTCCGCCCGCCGCTCCTCGTCGGCCGCCTGCACCCGCGTCACGACGAACACCCCGGCGCCGACCGAGACCAGCAGACCGGAAATGCCCAGGATCACACCCGCGAGCGCCATCGCCCGGTTGGTCGCCAGGCCCTTGCGGACGTAGCCCAGCCCGATGGCACCGAAGACCACGGCGAGCAGGGCCGGCAGCCAGGACAGCCAGAAGAAGATGACGGCCAGGCTGAGGACGCCACCGACGATCCCGAGCACCATGGCCGCGGTGCCCAGCCCGTTGCGAGGCTGCGGCGCCGGCATCGGATACGCGTACGGCGGCCAGTACGGGCCGTTCGGAGCCGCGACTGGGGGCGCAGCAGGGGCGGGGGTAGCGGTCGGGGCAGGCACCGTGGCCTCGCCCTGACCCCGGGCCTCGTCCTCACCCTGACCCGGGCTCGGTGCCGCCCATGCGTTGGTGTCGGCCGGCTCCTCGGCGGACTGCGGGCTGTCAGGCAGGGCAGGAACGGTCATGCAAAATCCTTCAAGCGCTTGAGACGATGAGCGGCTGTTCAGCCTCGACGCCAAAGGATCACCTGATCCCCCGACGACAGCGACCGGATTTCCGCGAAGCGATCACCACCCCAGGCCGGACCCGCACGTCGACACCCCGGGACGGGACACCGACAGGGTCGGCGGGTGATCAACATACAGGTGCCCGGTGACAGCTCCGACGTCACGGTCCAAGCTCAAACCAGGAACGGCCGAGCCACCTGAAAGGGAAACACCCGCCACGGCCATCAGGACCGCACTCCTCACCGGGACCAGCCGTCCGGCCGGACTCGGCTTCGCCGTCGCCCGCGAGCTCGCCGAACAGGGCTACCACGTCATCCTCACCGCCCGCGACCACTCCACGGCAGAGTCGCCGGCCGCCCGACCGCACCGGGACGGGCACCCACCCCGAGCGACAACGTGCACCCAATCCCCAGTCTCAGTCGCTTCAGTCCCTGCCGCCGCCCTGACCTGCGTGAATACGCAGCGACCAAAGGGCCCGGACAGCCCGTGGAAGCCGACAGTCGCTCGACCCGCCCCGGACGACTCCAGCCGTGAGCGCCCGAACAGCCGGTGCCTGAGCTGAGACAGCCAGAGCGCGAGTGGAGTCGGTTCAGGGGGCCGTCGCGGGAACGAGGTGGTCGAGTCCCTGCGCGCTGCCCGTCGCGGCCTCGATCGAGCGCGGCAGCATGATGCCCTCGTAGGCGCGGACGGCGTCGTCGACGCTGGGTTCGGTGGCGAGGGCGTGAGCGAGGTCGGAACCGTCGAGCATGGCGAGATTGGCACCCAGACCGACCGGGGGCATCAGGTGCGCGGCATCGCCGAGCAGCGTGACGCCGGGGACGTGCTGCCAGGTGTGCGAGGCGGGCAGGACAAACAGGGGCCGGTTGACGAGCCCGCTGTCGCTGTCGCGCAGGACGTGGCGCAGGCTCTCGTCCCAGCCGTCGAACGCCCTCAGCAGGTGCGTCCGCACGGCCCGCTGGTCGCCGAGGTCGATACCGGCGGCCGTGTGCCAGTCCTCCGGCACGCGCAGCGCGATGTAGGCGCGGATGTGGCCGTTGCTGTTGCGCTGGGCGACCAGGGACCTGCCGACGCCCTTCGCCAGCATCGATCCGCTGCCGACCAGCCGCGCGAGGTCGGGGTGACGGGTGTCGCAGTGGTCGAATCCGGTCTCGACGAAGGTGACACCGGTGTAGCCGGGTACGGCGGGCGACAGGGCCGGGCGGACGCGCGACCAGGCGCCGTCGGCACCGACCACCAGGTCGAAGTCCTCGGCGGTACCGTCGCCGAAGCACAGCCGGCAGGTGCCGTCCGCCAGCGGGGTGACCCCGCTGACGGCGCGGTCCCATCGCACCGTGCCCTCGGCGATCGACTCCAGGAGCAGGCCGCGCAGTTGGCCCCGGTCGATCTCCGGCCGGCCGCCGTCGGCGGAAGGCCCCTGCTGCGCCAGGAGCGCGGCGGTGGCGAAGTCGAGCACGCGCCACGCGTCTCCTTCGGGGCGGGCGAGGGCGTGGAACCGGTCGAGGAGCCCCGCCGCGCGCAGGGCGGCCTGGCCGGTGTCGGCGTGCAGGTCGAGGGTGCCGCCCTGCGGGCGGGCGCCGGCGGATGCCTCGCGTTCGAAGACGGTGACGGAGCGACCGTGCTGCTGCAGGACCCGGGCGCAGGTGAGGCCGCCGAGGCCGGCGCCGACGATCGCGATGCGGGGACGGCGGGGATCACGGGGATTGCGGGCAGAGTTCATGGGAGTGCCCCTCAGGAGGTGGGTGGGCCGTTGGGAGGCCCGACACCACCAAGAAAGCACACTCGCTAAATAAGCGCAACGACTAAACTTTTGCAGCGGATGCACTATGTCGGTATGGTGGGCACGTGACCGAACCGACCGGGCGCCGCGAGCGCAAGAAGGCCCAGACCCGCCAGTCCCTGGCCGACGCCGCACTCGACCTCTTCCTCGAACACGGCTACGACCAGGTCGGCGTCAAGGACGTCGCCGAGGCCGCCGACGTCTCGGTGACCACCCTGTTCAAGCACTTCTCCGGCAAGGAAGCCCTGGTCTTCGACCAGGAGGACGACATCGAAGCAGCACTCGTCGCCGCCGTACGCGAACGCACCCCCGGCACGTCGATCCCGCAGGCGCTGCGCGAGCACCTCCTGCTGACGCAGACCCAGTTCGCCGTCCACACCGCGGACCCCCGGTTCGCCGACTTCACGCGCATGGTGCAGGAGACCCCCGCGCTGCGCGACTACGCCCACCGCATGTGGACGCGCCACGAAACCGCCCTGGCACGAGCCATCGCCGAGGCCGTCAACGCCCCCGAGGACGACGTCAGCTGCGCCGCCCTCGCCCGTTTCGCCCTTGAGAGCCGCAGCCTCATCCTGCGGCACGCCGAACCGCGCCGAGCCGCCGACGAGGCCTTCGCCCTGCTCGAACACGGCTGGGCAGCCTCCCACCCGGGCACCTGACCCGGCCGCGCGGCCTCTCGCCCTATGCCGCGACGCCGGGTTCCTTGCCGGTCCGCCGGAGGAACTCGACGACCCGCGGCTCGCGGCGCCAAGGGGTGAGCGCGGTGTTGAACTCGCGGATGTAGTCCTTGGCCCGGCTGGACTGGACACGGGCGAGGATGTCGACGGCCTGGTGGCCGAGCGCGAGGCCCTGGTCCAGGTCCTTGCTCTGGAGGTGGGCGGTTCCGACGATGGCCAGCCGCATCCCGACCGAGCGGGTGAACACCCCGGGCGGCATGGCGGCGGCCTGCGCGTTCCACGCGAGGGCGGCCTCGGGGTGCTTCAGGTCGCGGAAGATCTCGGCGGCGTCGGCCGAGAGCCGCGCGTGGTGGTAGAAGTCGATCCACGCCGGCTCCTCGGCGCCGTCGCGGGCCTGGTCGAGCAGGCTCTCGGAGGCGGCGAGCGCGGCGGAGGCGGCCCGGGCGTCGTCGTCCCGGGCGTGGGCCCGGGCCTCGATGAGCTTGGTGAACGCGAGCACCCTGGGGGCTGCCCGGCCCTTGGCCCGCTCGAAGGCGCCCTGGGTCATGTCGATGGCCTCGCCGGCGAATCCCCTCAGCAGGGTCTGCATGGCCATCGTGGTCAGGACATAGCAGCCGAGCTGGACGTCGCCGCCGGCCCGGGCCAGGCGGAGGGCCTGGATGAAGTGCCGTTGAGCGACCTCGTGTTGGCCGACGTCGAAGGCGGTCCAGCCCGCCAGGCGGGACAACTCGGCCGTCGCGGAGAACAGTTGGCGGCCGACCTCGTCGCCGAAGGAGCCGTTCAGGAGCGGGACCGCGCGTTCCCGGAGGCAGGCGGTGACGGAGTCGGCCTTCCAGTTCCCGCCGCCGTATCTGGAGTCCCAGCGCCGGGCGTCGTCTGCGGCGTCCCGCAGTTCGGCGAGGTCGGCGGCGCCGACCCGGCCGCGGCCGCGGTGGGCGGCGGTGTCGTCGGCGGGGGTGACCAGCCAGCGGGTGACCGGGGTGGTGAACGCGGAGACGGCGAAGCCCGCACCGGTGAGGAAGTCTCGGCGGTTCACGCTGCTCCAGAACGAAGTGGCCGTGCGCACGGCCTCGGCGGGGTCCCTCGGGAAATCCCACCCCATCGCGGCGTCCGGTGTCCCGGCATCGGCCATACCGATCTCGCCGAGTTCCACGGGCCGGCCGAGCCGCTCGCCGATCGCCCGGGCCAGCAACTTCGGCACGGGCCAGTCCGGCACCATGCCTCGCGCCGTCCAGTTCGCAACGGACGTGTGCGTGTAGGTCGTGGTCAGCCCGGCTTCGTGGGCGAGCTGGTTCACCCGGTGGGCCAGCGATTTGTGGCTGGCGCCCTCGCACTTGTCGATCATCCGGGCCAGTGCGTCGTTCGGCGGCTTGGTCCGGCGGGTGGTCGACGCCACAACGTCCCCCTCAGTCGGTCCCCGCACGGGCACGGGGAAGTCGTACGCGGCCCGCCACGAGAAGTCGCGTGTCCGGCACCCGAGGCCGGATCACCGAAGGTAGGGCATCCGTCGCTCATGGTGAATCGGATGCACGATGTGTGAGCCCCCCTGCGAGCCCTCCCCGCACCGGCTGCCAGGCGGTTGCCTGGTGCTCCGGGCCTCCGCCGGGACCTGCGGAAACCTCCTCCCGTCGGGGCCACCACCGATTCACGCTCAGGGGTGACAACCGGATGCGCGGAATCGCAGGACCGGCCGGCGCGGACGCCGCCCGCCCCTTCGGAAGGACACGTTCGTGAAACTCACCGTGATCGGCTGCGGCTACCTCGGCGCGACCCACGCCGCCGCGATGGCCGAGCTCGGCCACCAGGTCCTCGGCATGGACACCGACACCGACAAGGTCGACGCGCTGAACAAGGGCCAGGCCCCGTTCGTCGAGCGCGGCCTGGACGACCTGCTCGCCGAGCACACCGCCACCGGACGGCTCCGTTTCACCGCCTCCTACGCGGAGGCCGCCGACTTCGCCGACGTCCACTTCCTGGGCGTCGGCACCCCGCAGCGGGACGGCAGCGGCGCCTACGACCTCACCCACCTCCACACCGCCGTCCGGCGCCTGGCCCCCCGGCTCGGCGACGGCGCGGTCATCATCGGCAAATCGACCGTCCCGGTCGGCACGGTCGCAGAGCTGCGGCAGACCCTGGACGAGCACCTCCGCGCCGGGGTGAGCGTCGGCCTGGCCTGGTCGCCGGAGTTCCTGCGCGAGTCGTTCGCCCTCCTGGACACCCTGGAGCCGAACCGGATCGTGCTCGGCGTCGAGGACGGTGACACCGGCAGCGAGGCAGCCTTCCGGCAGGTCTACGCCGACATCCTGGCCGCCGGCTCCCCGCTGATCGTCACCGGCATCGCGACGGCCGAGCTGATCAAGGGCGCCGCGAACGCCTTCCTCGCCACCAAGATCTCTTTCATCAACGCGATGGCCGAGCTCTGCGAGCTGGCCGGCGCCGACGTCCGGCAGATCGTCCTCGCCCTGGGCTACGACCACCGGATCGGCGCCGAGGGCATGCGGCCCGGCCTCGGGTTCGGCGGCGGCTGCCTGCCCAAGGACCTGGCCGGGTTCACCTACCGCGCCGAAGAGCTCGGCGCCGACACCGGCCTGCTCCGCCAGGTCGCGGCGATCAACCGGCGCCGGCGCGAGCACACCGTCGAACTCGCCCGCGAAGTCCTCGGCAACGCCGTGACCGGCCAGCGGATCGCGGTCTGGGGCGCCGCGTTCAAGGCCCACACCGACGACATCCGCGACTCCCCGGCCCTGGCCGTCGCCGACGCCCTCCAGCGGGCCGGCGCCGAGGTCACCGTCCACGACCCCGCCGCCATGGACAACGCCCGCAGGGCCTACCCCCGGCTCGACTACGCCGACGACCCCACCCAGGCCGTCACCGGCGCCGAACTGCTGCTGCACCTGACCGACTGGCCCCAGTACTCCGACGCCGACCCGGCCGACCTCGCCCGACACATCGCCGTCCCCCAGGTCATCGACGCCCGCGGCACCCTCGACGCCGCTCGCTGGCGTGCGGCCGGCTGGACCTTCCGCGCCCTCGGCCGCCCCTGAGCAGCTCGGACGACCCGCACGGAGCCCCGGCAGCCACGTGTATCCCGTCCGACTCTCGCGAACCTGCCTTTTGAGCACGGCCGCAAGCACCGCCCCACCCCATGGCCATCACTCACAGCCGACGGCCATGGCGGGCCGACGCCGCACCCGGCAGGATGGGCCCGTGCCGAAGAACCCACCGAAATCGATGCAGCACCACCTGCGTCGGTGCCTGAAGGGCCACGCCCGTGAACGCCGGCCCCACGTGAACGCCGTCACGGTCCGCCTCCGAGCCGGATTCGCCTACGTAGCAGCCGAATTGCCCACCCAGGAGCCCCAGCCTCCGTGGTGCCGGTGCTTCACCACCGGACTGCCCACCGGTTCCCCCGAAGAGGCACTCGGCTGCGCCTGCGGTGTGCACCCGGGCGACCCCGCCGGTCCGCCCCCGTTCGACACGGCAGCCCGGACGACGCGGGCATGATTCCTCTCCCTGCGCTGCCCCCGGGGGCCACGTGGCGCGGCACCGGCACAGGTGTCTTCTACTACGCGGCCCGGGTCGAAGGGCACTGGTGGGTCCTGCGACTCAACGACTTTCCCGAGCATCCCCTCTACACCTTGTTCATCGACGCACGGGTCATCGGTGACGTGGCCGATGATCCGGCCGTCTGGCAGCAGTTGCCGCCTTCTGCGACGCTCCCCGTTCTCTCCGCGCCGGAGCGCACGGAGGTACTCCACCTCATGGCCGGTCTCGGCCCCTACGGCGCCGAGGCCGGCGCCCCGTGCACAAGCGACTGGTGCACCTGCAGCACCCTCACCGACGAATACGCGGCCCAGCTCAACACCCCTCCACCGACTTCTGCGGAGTAGCAGTAGGAGGATCGGCGGCCGCAGGCGCTGTGGGCCGGCGTCGAAGGGTCCGCCCCGGGGCCGGTGTCGTCCGTGCCGCCCGGGTCGGCTCTTCTCCGTGTCCTGACGGTCCGGGGCCAGCAGAGTGCCGGTGGACACGGGCGCCTATGATCGGCCGGGGGCGGATCCGCCCGTTCGCGCACCACCCGCCGGATGCCACCGTCGGGGCCGGCTCACGGGAACGGATCACGGGAACGGATCACGGGAACGGGCCACGGGGGCGGACCAAGGGGTGGGGCACGGAGGGCTTTCGGGTCCGGCTGCCGCCCTGCGGACGGGGCTCCCCCGCGGAGGGCCGCGGTACCGGCCTCGCCGTCCGACCCACGACACGCACCCCGGCCGGCCCACCGCACCGCCGACCCGAATGGAGACCGATGTCCGAGATAACCGCCGAGGAGCCGCGCCAGCGCACGGCCGACCCGACGGTCCTGATTCTGGCCGCGATGGCGGCGGTGATGGCCGCGCTCTCGGTCCGCATCCTGATGCTGGACAACGAGTCGACGGACTTCTACTACTTCCTCGGGCCCTGGTACCAGTACATCGCGAACAACGGCGGGTTCCACGCTCTCAGCGGCACCGGCTTCTCGGACTACAACGTCCCCTACCTGTACCTGATGGCCGCGCTCACCTACCTTCCGGTGGCCGCGCTGACGGGTATCAAGTGCGTCTCGATCCTGTTCGATCTGGCACTGGCGTACTACACGTTCCGCATCGTCTCCCTGCGGTCGCCGCAGCAGCCCTGGCGGGCCCTCGGCGCGGCGGTGATCGTCCTCTTCCTCCCCACGGTCGTGACCAACAGCGGCTGGTGGGGCCAGGCCGACGCGATCTTCACGACCTTCCTGGTCGGCGGCGTCTACCACATCCTGCGCGACCGGCCGTGGTGGGCCTGCTCGTTCTTCGGGATCGCGCTGGCGTTCAAGCTCCAGGCGGTCTTCCTGTTCCCGCTCCTGCTCGTCCTGGTGCTGGCGCGACGGATCCCGTGGCGAAGCCTGCTGGCCCTTCCGGCGGTGTACGTGGCGCTCGACATCCCCGCCGTCCTGCTCGGCTCCGACCCCTGGCAGCTGCTGACGGTGTACGCCCGGCAGCCGGACACGTACAAGGACCTCACGCTCAACGCGCCATCGGTCTACCAGTTCGTCTCGGTGCCGTTCGAGGAGCAGGACGCCGTACGGCACGCAGGTGTGCTGGTCGCGGGCGCGCTGGTGCTGGTGCTGATCGGGCTGGCGGTCTGGGCCATCCACCGCGCCGGCGGGGCGGCGGCGCTGAAGGCCGGGGACGGGCGGGAGGCACCGGCGGTACGGGAGGGGCGGCCCGAGCTCACGGACACGGGGATCCTGCTGCTGGCCGCCGTCTTCGCGATCGCGGTGCCGTTCCTGCTGCCGTCCATGCACGAGCGCTACTTCTACGTCGCGGACGTGATCAGCGTGATCATCGCCTTCCAGCTGCCCCGGCGGCTCTGGTACGTGCCGGTCCTGGTCCAGTTGTCGTCCTTCGGCAGTTACCTCAAGTTCATCGCCCCCAGCGTGTCGCCGTACCTGTCGATGCCGGCCCACGGCGCGCTGATGCTGCTGGCGCTGATAGCCGTACTCCGGGCCACCATCGGGGAGTTCCGGCGCTCGTGGACTCCGGGCGACCTCGAACCGGCCGCAGGGGCGGCGGCGCTGACCGCGTAGGTTCGCCGGATCGCCCGGTCACACGGCTTCGGACAGTGACCTTCCTCCCTCCCACGGCATGATGGCCACCTCTCGCGTCAACCACGCTTGACGCGAGAGGTGGCCATCATGCCGTGGCGGCACGGGAGTTGACCACGGGCGCTCTACCCTTGGGGCCATGAAACAGCAGTACGTCACCATGGTCCTCGCAGGCCTCCTGATCGGAATCCTCGCGTTCGGCGCCGGCTGGTACACGGCCCGCGCCCGGGAGACCGCTCCGGCCCCGACCTACATCACGGTCACGCCGGAGCCGGTCACCGCGGGCACGATCTCCCCTCCCGCCTCGGAAAGTGTTCGGTAACCGATCAACATCGTGGCGTGATGCGCTGGCGGCGATCTTCGCGGCGGGGTGTCCGCGAAGATCACCGCCATGTGTGTCCCTTCGTGCAGACCTTCCTATGACTCGTCGTGGGCGGACGCCCAGTGGGCGGTGATCGAAGCGCCGCTGCCGGTGCGCGATCCGCGGCGGGGCCGCCGGCTGCTGTGATGCGGAAGGAACCGGCCAGCACTGGCCGCGCCTGGCGCCCACGCGGCGACGGCTCCCGCGATCTTCGACTCGCCGCACCAGGACGACGAGGCGATCGGGCTCGCCGGTTCGATCCTGGAGCACAAGGCCTCCGGGCGACCGGTCTCGTGCTGGTGACCCGGGGCGAGAACGGCGGGCTCGCCCAGTACATGAATCAGGGCGCATGCCAGAGCCTGGGCAACAACTGCTCCGCCCCCGGGCACTACCACGCCCTCGGCTGGGCCGAGACCTGGCCGACCCCTGAGGTCGTCGTCGGCCGTACGGCCGAGTTCAAGCTCTCCGCCAAGGCCCTGGGCGTCGACAAGGTCATCAACTTCGACCTCTCCGACGAGGCGAACGGCGACTTCGACGGCTTCGTGCAGAAGGTCATCGCCAAGGTCCGCTCGCTCGCCAAGCAGTACCCGGGCGCCTCGCACAAGTTCGCCGCGGGCCGACTCGACGGGAACCGCACGCACAAGGCATGCAGCGACGCCGCCTCCTCCTACGTCCTCGACATCCCGGACGCCCACATGGCGAAGAAGCGTGCCTCGATCCTCGCCTCCAACACATGGGACCCCAAGCGGAACCTCTACGCCCTCGGCTACCGCAGCGTGCCCGTCTGGATAGAACAGTCGCACGCCGACCCGCGGGAGTTCGTCCACACGCTCCCCTCGGACTACAAGCCGGGGCCGGTGGCGTAGCCGAGTAGCCGGTCGGGGCCACGAGCTCAGCCGGCGCGCGGTAGGGCTACTGACGAACGGCCCAGAAACGGTCGGCCATGTTGTCGAAGCCGACCGACGCGGACAGGGACTCCGGCGGCTCCTTCCAGAGCATCTGCCACTGGCCGTCGCCCGGGTCGTTGTCCACGATCACCTCCAGGCCGCGGGCGGTGTTGACCCAGCTGCTGGTCTGGTCGCGGAACCCGTAGTCGGCGAAGTACACCGGCCTGTCCTCGTGGAAGAGGTTGAACTGCAGCCTCCTACCGCCCCAGTTCTTGTCGGCGTAGAAGCAGTAGTAGGAGGGTTCGCTGGTCGGGGCCGGGCACTTCTTCCAGTCCGCGCCCCTGGCGGACCGACGGTGGTGGTCCCCGCTCCACGGCGGAGCCTGCGCCTCGCCCGGCAGCGGCAGGACCACCACCGCCCCGTCCGGGTACGTGATCTCGTTGGCGGCGGTCTGCTTACCGTCCTTGCTCGCGGTGAGTTGGGCGTCCACCGCCTGCTGCAGCAGGTCGCGGTCACCGCGGGCCAGGTTTCTGATGGCGGGCCGCGCGTCCTCACCCGTACTGGGCGCGGCTGCGGCCCGCGCCCCGAGGGGCGCAGCCAGGAGCACGAAGGCCACGACCCCACGAACGAGGAGACTGCGGACTTGAGAGTGCGTCATATTCCAACGGTAGCGATACGCATACGATATGTGATGCTCGCGTCTCGATCAGGGGGCGTGAAACGGCACGCACGCGCTGATCGATCGAAACCTGCGCCCGGGAGAGCACTTGCTGCTCACCGCGCCCGTCCGGGATCGTCCGGGATCGGGTCACGGAGCGGCCGGTGGTGGGCGGGCCGTCCGGCTGTGGACGTTCGGCCCCACCTCCCGTCGGCTGGTCCACGTCCGGATGCGGAACTTCCGTGTGGCATAGCCAATTTGGGTGAAGGTTTGCCCACCGGTCGACGGGAGGGCGACGGGGCGCCGTAGCCTCGGTGGCGACCCGTCGCCGCCGAGGTGCGCGATCCGTTCGGAGCCACGGGAATTCGTCGACTCGGAAAGGCCATCGACAGAAATGACACTCTCATCGGGCTCATCGGGCGGGACCGACGCGGCGGCCGGCGGGCCCTCCCGCCGGAAGCTCCTCAAGATCGGCATCGGCGTCGCCGTGGGGGCGGGGGCCATCGGCTCGGGTGCCCCAGCGGCGGTCGCCGGCGGTCCGAACGACCCTCCGAGCCCGACGGTCGCGACCAAGGTGAAGAACCTCAGCGGACCGGTCGAGACCGGGCCGTTCGCCTCGCCGTGGACCGACCTCGGCATCCCCGTGCTGTGTCCGGACGGCACCATGCTCTTCGTCTGCGGCGACACCTTCGACGGCGCCCAGGTGGGCGCCGCCGACTGGCGTGCCCCGGTCGGTCTGCGCTCCAGCAGCGCCGACCTGAACAACCTGCGCATCGACGGCAGCGTCGGCGGCAGCCACGCCAACAGCCTGGTCGACGAGCCGCACAACCCGGTCGGCGACAAGGCCACGACGGCGATCCCGTCCGACGTGTTCGTCGTCGACGGCGTGATGTACATGCACCTCATGCGCGGCGTCATCTACGACACCCACCACACCGACTTCTGGCGCTCCACCGACAACGGTGAGACCTGGCAGTACCTGTGCCAGTGGCCGGGCGACCTGTACGGCGGCCAGTTCCAGCAGAAGACGTACGCCGTGGCCGACGACGGCTACTGCTACGTCCTGTCCACGGTCTTCAACCGCGACGTGGAATCGGGAATGCTGCTGCACCGGGTACGGAAGGAGAGCCTCGGCAATCCGGACGCCTACGAGCCGTGGGGCTACGCCGACGGCGGGTGGCGGTGGAACGCGCCCGCCCCGACGACCGTCTTCGGCACTCGCAAGTGGGGCGAGATGTGCTTCCGCGCGATGGACGGCAAGTACGTCCTCACGTGGCTGAACATGGACCAGCTGTCGATCAGGGCGATGGTCTTCGCCCTTCCGACCTCGGACCTGACCACGACGCTGGAGCAGGCCATGATCCTCCCCTGCGCCCCGGGCCAGGAGGTCGCCAACCTCGTCGCCAGCCCGTACGGCGGTTTCGTCATCCCCGGCTCGACGTTCGGCAACTTCCACATCGTCGTCAGCCAGTGGTACGACCCGACGAACTACCGGATCATGCAGTACCGGATCAACATGCTGTCCTGAGCCCGCTCCGGCTTCGGGCCCGATGCCGCCGGCCCGGCGTCGGCCCGGAAATCATGTCGACCGCGCTCGCCTCGTCCGGTACGGTCGCGGGGTTGTTTTCGCTGCCGGGAGCCCGTGCGGTTCGCATGCGGTCTCCCCGGCGGTTCCCCGGCTGAGAGCAGGTATTCGTCATGGCGTGTCGTATCGGTGAGCTGGTGCTCGGTTGCCGCGACCCCGAGGTGCTGGCACGGTTCTGGTGCGAGGTCCTGGACTTCGTCGTACTCGGTCGCGAGGACGACGGCTCGATGGAGATCGGGCCGCGCGAAGGGTTCGGCGGTGCGCAACCGACGATCTTCCTCAGCCGCCGGGACGAGCCCGAGAAGGGCAAGTCCCGCCTGCACATCGACGTGAACCCCACCGACCGCGATCAGGACGCCGAGCTCGAACGCCTTCTGGCGCTCGGCGCGCGCCCGGCCGACATCGGCCAGACCGGGCAGGAGCAGTGGCATGTCCTGACCGACCCCGAAGGCAATGAGTTCTGCCTGCTCAAGGCTCGCATCGACCCGCTCTGATGCTCATCGGCCACGGCTCGGCGCCAGGTTCCGGACGCCCGGGGCCTGCCGCGAAGTCCGGTGCGGCGGGGGTGGCTTGATCGGTCTCGAATCTGACGTGGCGAAAGTCTTGTGCAGATTCGACAAGCTGACCAACCGCGTCCACTTCTGCACGGTGAACCCGAAGGAACGAACCAGCTGATTCCGCCGCCCGGTGGTTCGCTGCTCGCATGATGGCGTGGAGCCGCTGACGGGCCGCCAGGGGCGAGGCGCCCGGTTCGAGGTGTGTGCTGCTACTCGGTGCGGCTCCGGAGCGCGGCGAGGGTCTCCTCGACCAGCAGCCGCGCCTCGGCCACTGTTGCCGCCAGCAGTTCGGCGCTCTCTCCGGGCGCCCCCAACAGGTGGCGGACTCGCGGGCCGAAGCCGGCTGGCGCGGCCGGTAGCGTCTCGGCGGCGGCCAGCGCGCCCTTCTCGTTGAGGCACCAGCGCCGGTCGGCGGCGAACATCGCTTGCACCAGCACGCCAACGGCCCGGGAGAGGCAGAGCGAGACGTACAGCGTGTCCGCCCGTGCCGCGCCCTTCGCTGCGGCGCCGACCAGGAACTCCGCCTCCCAGGCTCCCGCCGTCAGGGCCTCTCGCAACGGCTCGGGGTAGGTCGCGGTCTCCTGTTGAAGGTCCGTCAGCTCGCGGGCTGGGTCGGCCAGGACCTGGCCGAGCGCCACCTCGCCCGCGTAGCAGGGCGACCAGAAGCCGAGGGGATGCCCCGCCTGCACGCCGACTTCGTACCGACCCTCGCGGCAGTCCGCCCACACCTGCTCGACCCGGTCCACGTCCCGCAGGATCCAGTCCACTGCCACGCCGTCGACTCGCAGCCACGCGCCGCCGTTCACCCACGGCCCCCAGCCGCCCGGGCCGGCCACCTCCACCTCGGAGCCGGCCAGCGCGCGCAACGCGGCGAGATCGAGCCCGCCACGGTAGTAGACGCCGAGGTCCCAGTCCGAATCCGGCCGGTGCTCTCCGCGGGCCCGGCTGCCGCCGAGCATGACTCCGACGACGCCCGGCACCTCGGCCAGGCGGTTGGCCATCTCCTCGATGATCGCTCGCACGGGGCGAGTCTGGCATTCACCAACGCGTCGGGCCAGCCGTTTCCGCCGGAGGCCATCGGATGCGAGGGCTTCGAGGGCTTCGAGAGCTTCGAGGGCGGGTGCCCCGGCGGCAGACGATCCACGCGCGTCTGGTGACGAGCGCGGGAGGGAACGGCCGATCCTCCGGAGCCATCGGGCGACGGAGCCGACACCCGTCCCCCGTGTCCTGTGACAGCACTCCAACGCCCCGCTCACCACCCCGAACGGACACGGTGAGTGTGGCCGAGCCACCCGAGCCGTGGGCCGGCTGTCAGACGCAGCGGGCTTGCAGGTCCGCGGCGGAGTACCGCTTGCTGATCTTGCGCCCGGAGTCGTCGCGCAGGAAGAAGTACCACTGCTGATCCCTGTGGTGCCAGATCTTGTCCCGGACGGTGCCGCAGTGGGGGGTGCGGTTACGGTCATCGAGCACCACCTGCGCTCGTTGGCCGTCGTGGAAGGCGGGCGCGGGTATCTCGGCACCGCCCGGACTCAGCACGGCTGCGCGCGCCCGGTCGGTGAGCTGGTCCGCTTCCAGAGCCGAGTGAAGAACCGACCGGGCACACGACCGATCGTGGACGGTACCGAACGGAACCAGCTCATGGAGCTCGAAACGGCGGCTCGGCTCGGCACTGAGCCTGGCGGACGCGTGCAGGAGCATCGGCACCTCGGCCCAGCCCCCGGGCGGAAGCTCCCGATACACCTCACCCGAGGCACCCATGGCGGCCAGAACGTCGGGCGGGACCAGAGGATGACGGACGTAGGCCTCGACAACCGCCAGACGCAGGTGCGCGGCAGGGATTCGCCGGCACAAGGCCACCAGGTCGCCGGGTCTGGTGATCAGGTTGATGAACGTGTGGTCGACGAACCGCTGGGCATCGAGGTGCTGCTCGCCACGTGCGTGGATGATGTCGACGGCGTCGGCGAACGCTGCGGGGAAGAGGTCTTCGTACGCCCATAGCCGGTAGGCGTTCAGTCGGTCGGCGAGCAGCCGGTAGCGTTGCTGGGCCGACAACGACATCAATCCATGGACGTCGATGTCCACTCACCTTCTCCCATCGCGGTCCGTGCCGGCGCTCGCAGTGTAGGACACCCTTTCACCGCACGATCAGTGTCGGCAGCCAACACCTGAAGGAAGGCGGCACGTTCATCGAACGCGCGGCGGTCCTTGAGGTGCCGGTTTCCGGGGTCGTTGGGTCGGCGCCGGTGGTGGGGCTTGGCGCCGGAGCCGACGGGTGGGCTCCGGCACCAAGGCCCCTTCCCCAGGGGGAAGTTGGCCGCAAAGTGGCGGCGTCAGACCTGGTAGCGGTCCGGGGCGAGGAGGTGCAGGTGTTCGGCGACCCAGTCGGAGGTGTGGCGCAGGCCCTCGTCCAGGCCGACCCGGGGCTGCCAGCCGGCCAGGTCGCGCGCCTTGCGGTTGTCGGAGAGCAGCCGTTCGACCTCGCTGCCGCCGGGGCGCAGCCGGGTCGGGTCGACGACGATGTCGGCGTCCCGGCCGGAGGCGACGATCAGGGCCTTGGCCAGGTCGCCGATGGACACCTCGCTGCCGGTGCCGAGGTTGACGGTCTCGCCGAGCGTGCGGTCGGCGCGGGCGATGGCCAGGAAGCCCTCCGCGGTGTCGGTGGCGTAGGTGAAGTCCCGGGTGGGGGTGGTCGAGCCGAGCCTGATCTCCCGTGCACCGGAGTGGAGTTGGGCCAGGATGGTGGGGATGACGGCGCGGGCGGACTGGCGCGGGCCGTAGGTGTTGAACGGGCGGACGACGGCGACCGGCAGTTCGAAGGCGTGCCAGTAGGAGAGTGCCATCATGTCCGCGCCGATCTTCGAGGCGGAGTACGGGGACTGCGGCTGGAGCGGGTGGTGCTCGTCGATGGGTGCGGTGATCGCGGTCCCGTACACCTCGCTGGTGGACGTGTGCACCAGGCGGGCGCCGTGCCGCAGGCAGGCGGCGGCGACGTTCTGGGTGCCCACGACGTTGGTCTGCACGTAGGCCTCGGGGGCCTGGTAGCTGTAGGGGATGCCGATGAGCGCGGCGAGGTGGAAGACGGTGTCGCAGCCGGCGACGGCGTCCAGGACCCGGCCGGCGTCGCGGACGTCTCCGGCGAGCATCTCGACGGGGCTGTCGGGGTCGGCCAGGTAGTGGGCGAGGTATCCGCGCTCGGCGTACGGCTTGTAGTGGACCAGGGCCCGGACGCGGGCGCCGCGGGCGACCAGCAGGTCGACGAGGGTGCTGCCGATGAAGCCTTCGGCGCCGGTGACCAGGACGGTCCGGCCGGTCCAGTCCTGGTGGGCGGCGGGGGTGTTCGGGTGGGCGGGGCGGTTCATGGTGGTCCTCCGGTGGTTCGGGGTGGGTGGTCGGCGGTCAGCAGTCAGGTGGTCGGCGGTCAGGTGGTCGGCGGTCAGCGGTCGTACGGGCCGGGGAGGGGGGCCGGGACGGCGGGCGGCGCGGGCGCCGGGGTCCGGCCGATGACGCGCAGCACCTTGGCGGCCAGCAGGTCGGCGGCGCGCGCGTGGTCGCCCGGGTCGGCGGCCTGCGCCATCGCGGCGAGCCGGGCCGGGTCGGCGAGCAGCGGTTCCACCAGGGCGGCCAGCCGTTCGCCGGTGCACTCGTCGTCCGGCAGCAGCAGGCCGGCGCCGGCGTCGGAGAGGACGCGCGCGTTGTGGGTCTGGTGGTCGTGCGGCGCGTGCGGGTAGGGCACCAGCACGGCGGGCATCCGGAGGCTGGAGAGTTCGGCGACGGTGGCCGCGCCGGCCCTGCACACCATGAGGTCGGCGGCCGCGTAGGCGAGGTCCATCCGGTCCAGGTAGGCGACGGCGTGCGCCACCGGGTTGCCGTCCAGCGCGGCCCGGACCTGCGCCAGCGCGGCCGGGCCGGTCTTGATCAGCAGCCGCCGGTCGGTGCGGTGGCGCCAGCGTCCGGCCAGTTCGACGGCGGCCGCGGTGAGGCGGGCGGCGCCGAGGCTGCCGCCGTTGAAGACCAGCAGCCGGACGCCGTCCGGGACGGCGAAGTGCCGACGGGCCTCGGCGCGCAGCGCCGCCCGGTCGAGCTGGGCGACGGCGCCGACCAGCGGCATCCCGACGGTCTGCGCCGAGCGGCCGGCGGGCAGGTGCTCGCGGGTGCGGTCGAAGGCGAGCGCGATGTGCGGGGTGAGCCGGGCGGCGAAGCGGTTGGCCCGCCCGGGCACCGCGTTCGACTCGTGCACCACGCTCGGCAGCCCGGCCATCCTGGCGCCGACGATCACCGGCGCGCTCGGGTAGCCGCCCATGCCGACCGCGACCTGCGCGCCCTGGGCCCGCAGGATCTCCCGGCAGTCCCGGCCGGAGCGCAGCAGAGCCGCGGGCAGCAGGTAGCGGCGCGCGCCGAGGGAGGCGTCGAAGGGGATCATGTCGACGGTGTGCAGCCGGTAGCCGGCCTGCGGGATGAGGGTGGTCTCCAGTCCGCGTTCGGTGCCGACGAAGGAGATCACGGCCCGCGGGTCGGCTCTGCGCAGCGCCTCGGCCAGCGCGAGGCCCGGGTAGATGTGTCCGCCGGTGCCGCCGGCGCCGATCACCACCGACAGGGGGCGGGCCGGATCGTGGTTGGCATGGTTGCCGTGGTTGCCGTGTTCTGTCCGCATGCCGTCGAGCTTGCTGAGGCCGCCTAAGAGACTTCTCAGAGTCGTTCTGCGGGGCGAGGACGACGGACACGCCCAGGCGCGACCGGCGGCACAGAGGTGGCAACGCCCGGCAGAGGGCCCCGTGGCCGCCGCGAGGACGAGCTAAGAGGCTTCTCAGATTCGTTCTGAGAGGGTTGTCCGCATGAGCAACGGGCAGAGAGTGCTGGTCGTCGACGACGATCCGGAGGTGCGGGCCGCCGTCGAGGACGGGCTGGCCGTCGAGGGCTACCAGGTGCGCGGCGCCGCCGACGGGCTGGCGGCGCTGAACGAGGTGTCCGGCTGGCAGCCCGACGCGATGGTCCTCGACCTGATGATGCCCGTCCTCGACGGGCTGGCCGTCTGCCGCCGGCTGCGGGCCCTGGGCGACCGGCTCCCGATCCTGGTGCTGACCGCGCGCGACTCGGTGAGCGACCGCGTCGACGGCCTCGACGCGGGAGCCGACGACTACCTGGTCAAGCCGTTCGCCCTGGACGAGCTGACCGCCCGGCTGCGCGCCCTGCTGCGGCGCACCGTCCCGGCCGCCGAGGAGCCCGGCTACCGCTTCGCCGACCTGGAGGTCGACCCGGCCACCCGGACCGGGAGCAGGGCCGGACGGCCTGTGGAGTTCTCGCGCACCGAGTTCGCGCTGCTGGAGGTGCTGCTGCGCCACCCCGGCCAGGTGCTCCCGCGCGAGGTGATCATGGAGCGGGTGTGGGGCGCCGACTTCGGCCCCGACTCCAACTCCCTCGCCGTCTACGTCGGCTACCTGCGCCGCAAGCTGGAGGCCGGCGGCGAACCCCGGCTGGTGCACACGGTGCACGGGGTCGGCTACCGGCTGGACCGGGCTTGAGGGCGCACGCGCGCTGGCGGCGCCGGCGCCCGCTGCGCACCCGGCTGGCCCTCGCCTGCACGGCAGCGGTCGCCGTGGTGGCGCTCGGGATCAGCGCGGCCGCGTTCAGCATCGTCCGCTACGAGCTCAACCACCAGCTCGACCAGCACCTCACCCAGCAGGCCACCCTGGTGCAGCAGCAGCACCGCGACCAGGGGCCGCAGGTCGTCTACGGCGAGTGCAACTTCCTGGCCGCCCCGGCCTGCGCCCAGATCGTCTCCGCCGACCCCGGCAAGGCGCCGAACGAGCCGTACCTGCTGCCCGTCACGCCGACCACCCGCCAGGTCGCCGACCGGCAGCGGGCCGGCTACTTCACCGACCTCACCATCGGCGGCCACCCGGCCCGGATGCTCACCACCCCGATGATCGCGGCGCCGCCCGGCGCCCGGCAGGCCGTCCAGGTCGCGCTGCGCGCCGACAGCGTCCAGGAGGGAGTGCGTCAGGCCGGCGCGCTGATGGCGGCCGTCGCGGCGGCGGGCCTGCTGCTGGCCGCCGTACTCGGGCGCACCGTGGCCCGCACCGCCCTCGCCCCGGTCGCCCGGCTGACCCGCACCGCCGAACGGATCGCCGACACCCGGGACGCGGGGCTGCGGATCGAACTGCCGCCCGGGCGCCGCGAGGACGAACTGACCAGGCTGGCGGGCAGCTTCAACACCATGCTGGGCGAACTGGAGCAGTCCGTGGCCGCCCAGCGCAGGCTCGTCGCCGACGCCTCGCACGAGCTGCGCACCCCGCTGACGGCGCTGCGCACCAACGCCGAACTGCTGGCCCGCGCCGACCGGTTGACCGAGGGACAGCGGGAGCGGGCGGCGTCCGCACTGCACCGCCAGCTGCGCGAGGTGACCGGGATGGTGAACGACCTCATCGAGCTGGCCCGCGACGAGGAGCCGCAGCCGCTGCTCGAACAGGTCGCGGTCGGCCGGCTCGTCGGGCACTGCGTCGACACCGCGCGCGGCCACTGGCCGGCGATCGCCTTCGCCCTCGACGACGACGCGGAGGGTGCCGCGGGCCACGGCGCCGCCGAGCGCACCGTCCCCGGCGTGCCGGCCCGGCTGGCCCGGCTGGTCTCCAACCTCCTCGACAACGCGGCCAAGTTCAGCCCGCCGGGCGCCACGGTCGAGGTCCGGCTCACCGCCGGGCTGGAACTGACCGTCCGCGACCACGGCCCCGGCATCGCGCCCGAGGACCTGCCGTACGTCTTCGACCGCTTCTACCGGGCCTCCGCCGCCCGCGCCCTGCCCGGCTCCGGGCTCGGGCTCGCCATGGCGCGGCAGATCGCCCACGCGCACGGCGCCACCCTCACCGCCGAGGCCGCCCCCGGCGGCGGGGCGCTGTTCCGCCTGCGGCTGCCGGGCTGAGCGGGCCGCGACGGTTCGGCGGCGCGGCGGCCAGGCGGCCCGGAGGAGGAGCGGCGGCGCGGCCCCATCGGCGGCTGGTCCGCGCCGCCGGTCTTAGCGGACCTCCACCGTCACCGGATCCGAGGTCCTCTCGCGAACGGGGTGGCGGTCGTCCAGGCCGGTCAGGCCGAACAGCACCGCGCGGTATTCCAGGACGCCGCCGTGTGCTGCCTTGACCTGCGCGGCGACCTCCGCTTCGGTGCCCGTCTCGACCACGGCGCCGCAGGTCATCCGCTCCCACGTCGACCCGCTGCCGCGGCCCTCCAGGCACACCTGCACGTAGGCGGCGCCGTCGTCGTCCCCGTGCCCCGTGACCGTGAAGGTCGTGCCGACCCGCGCCGTGTGCGGAGCCACGACCTCCACCTCGCCCTTGGCGAACGCGGGCCCGGCGGCCAGGGCCACCGAGGCCAGACCCAGCGCACCGATCACGGCGGCCCGGCCGCCCCACGCCTTCGTCCCGGTCCTCTTCGTCCTGCTCATGAACCAACCTCCTCTGGAACTCCCCCACATGGGGGGACCGCGCCTTGCGCAGGCGCCCGGGTGTGCCCACCGATTATCGGGGCCGGCCGCCGCCCCGGCCGGGTTGCGACGCGGCCCGGCGTGGTCGGGACGGGACGGTGGACTGCGGGATCGTCGGGCGGGTCGCTTCGGGAGTGGGCGGCTGCCGGTCCGGCACCACGGAGGGGCTGACCGTGGCCCCGGTTCTGCCCTTTCATCCCTCGTCCAATCGCTCCCGCCGCCCCTAGACTCGGCGGGCGGGGCGGCTGGAAGGACGGGGAGGGCGTGCGCGAGACACGGAGAACCGCGGAGCGGCAGACGACGGCGCCGGCCGCCGCCGAGCGCGGGGCACGCCTCACGGGCCTGGCCGCGCTTCAGCGGCGGGTGGGGAACGCCGCGGTGACACGCCAGGTGCAGCGCCAGAAGGGCGGCCTGGACGAGCACTACGCCACGAGGCCCACCGAGCACCCCGAGTGGGGGCCGTACCAGGAGCTGACGAAGGCCGCGGGCATCCCCCAACCCCAGGCCGACGCCGCCTGGCAACTGCTGCTCGGCGGGGTCGACTCGCAGGGCACGCTGAACGACGAGGCCATGGCGAAGACGAGCGACCGCCAGGAGCAGCGCGAGCTCCGGGCGTCGAACTCCTGGTACCAGGAGTTCGTCAAGCTCGTGGCCGAGCACCTGGAGATCGAGACGCCCACCATGGCCCTGTGGGCGGGCGGCATCGAGACCAGTGACTACGCGTACCGGAAGGGCCACACGCCCCTGGGACGGACCCGGATCGGCAGTGTGCTCAACGTCCTGGAGCTGCACCCGGACTGGAAGCTGACGGGGCCGATGTGGAGCGTCCTGTCCAAGGCCTTCGTGTCCCGCGCGACCGGCCCCGTGCACATCTTCGTACGGGCCTACGCTCCGGAGAGCATCCTCATCAGGCTGGAGGTCCCGGAACTACGGCTGGTCCAGCGGCTGAACCCGGACGTGAAGCTGATCTGGCACCCCGTGTACACCGCTCCCGGCGGGCAGATGAGGGAGATCTCGAAGGACTGCCGACTCGTCGACAACGCGGAGTACGACGGGCGGGACAAGTGCGTGAGCGCCCTCATCCAGTACCTCAGGATGTTCCACGACGACGGCAACACCGAGGCCGCCCCCGCCCACAAGAGCATGGAGCGGCTGCTCGTCGCGAACGGCCACAAGGACGGCGTCTGAGACTGCCTCCCGGGCAGGCGGGCCCTGCCTGCCCGGGCGGTGCGGCTACCGGACGACCACGGTGTCGGGGACGCGGTTCGGCCCGCCGGGGGTGAGGGCACCCGCCGGGGCGAGGGCATGGCGTGGGCGCCCTGCGCGGGTGAGCCGTCAACTGTCCGGCGGACAGGGCCCATCGGTTTCTGGGACAGGATCGGGATACTTCCCGCACCTGCCTGTGAACGACCCCCGCCTACGGTGATCACACCCGGTGAACCTCACCGGTCGAACGACATCGGGAGACCTCATGCGCACGCGCCGCCTCGCCCTCACCGCCGCCGCCGTCGCGGCGCTCGCCGCCACCGCGACGGCCTGCGGGCCGGACAACAGCGACACGGGCTCCACCGCCGCCAGCCCCGCGGCCACCGCCGCCGCGCCCACCAGGGCCGCAACCGCATCCACCGGGGCCTCGCCGACGAAAGCCGCCGCCGCGCCCACGTCGCCCTCGACGCCGAAGTCGTCCTCCACGCCGAAGTCGCCCGACGCGGCCTCCTCCCCCGCCGCCGACAAGACCGGCTACGGCCAGGCCTGCGGCGCCAACGACCTGGTCCTCGGCGCGAAGGCCGAATCCCAGGCCGGCGGCTACCTCCTGATCACGGCCAAGGCCAAGCCGGGCATCACCTGCACGCTCCCCGGCACCCACCCCACCATCGCGTTCGGCTCGCGCGGCATCGAGGCCGCCAACGCCGAACAGGCCACCGGCGAACCGATCACCCTGAGCGGCGCCAAGGTCGCGTACGCGGGCATCATGACGAAGACCACCAAGGACAACCAGGCGGTCCAGTTCACCGACGTCATCGTGGGCATCGGCAACGCCGACCCCAACCCGGCCAGCATCCTCGTCGGCGACACGCCGGTCGACAAGCCGATCGTCACCAACTGGCACACCGTCGCGAAGGACGCCGTCCCCGGCCTCTGACGGCCGTTCACCGACGGGGCGCGGACCGGCCGTACGACGGCGACCACCGTACGGGCCTGCGCTGTTGCGCTGTTCAGCCCAGGAAGTCGACGCGGTCGATGAGGCCTTCGCGCACCCGGTAGGCCACCAGGACGCGGACCGGCTCGTCGGCCAGGCCGTGGGCGACTTCGTGGTCGACCACCCAGTCGCCTTCGCTGAGCCGCCCCACGATCTCCGCCCGGCAGCGGCCCTTGGCGAACTGTCCGGCGTACCTGTCGCGCAGAGCCTGCCGGCCCTGAAGTCGGGTGCCGTCGGCCCGGTGGATCGTGATGTCCTCGGCATAGGTGGCGACGAAGGCGTCGATGTCGTGGCTGTTGTAGGCGGCGAGCTGCTGCTCGACCACCTCGCGCGGTTCGGTCATGTGATTGGTCGTTCCTTCCTCGGTGTACGGGTTACGTGTTACGGGTTCAACCGGGCTCAGGCCGCGAGACGGCGGGTGGCGAGTTCGGCGTAGAGCGCGGCCCCGTCGGGGAGCACCGCGTCGTCGAACTCCGCGTAGGGCGAGTGGTTGACCGGCAGGTCCTCGGGGTCGGTCCCCTTCGGGGCGGCGCCGAGCCACACGAACGATCCCGGCACGGCGTCCAGGACCCGGGAGAAGTCCTCCGACCCGGTCATCGGGTTCGGCATCGACTGGAAGCGCTCCTCGCCGAAGACCTCCCGGACGGTGTCCGCCAGGAAGTCGGTCTCGGCCCCGTCGGTCACGGTCACCGGGTACTGGGGAAGGTACTCGACCTCGGCCCGCAGGCCGTGGGCGGCCGCGATGGCCCTGACCAGCTCCACCGTGGTGTCGGCGGCCTTGGACTGCGCCTCGGCGGAGAAGGTGCGCACGGTCGCCTCGAAGTAGGCGGTCTCGGGGATGATGTTGCGCTGGGTACCGGCCTGGATCAGCCCGACGGTGACCACCACCGGATCGAACACGTCGAAGCGGCGGGTCACCATGGTCTGCAGGGCGGTGACCATCTCGCAGGCCGCCGGGATGGGGTCCTTGGCCCGGTGCGGTACCGAGCCGTGGCCGCCCGCACCGTGGACGGTGACGTTCAGCGCAGTGGAAGCGGCCAGGATCGGCCCGCGCCGGGAGCCGAACTCCCCGTGCCGCATGGCCGACGACACGTGCAGGGCGTAGGCGGCGACCGGGCGCCTGCCTGCCGCGTCGAGGACGCCCTCGGCCAGCATGGCTCCGGCTCCGTCCCACCCCTCCTCGCCCGGCTGGAACATGAAGACCACGTCGCCGTGGAGCTGTTCCCGCCGTGCGGCCAGCAGGTGTGCGGCACCCGCGAGCATGGTGGTGTGCAGATCGTGTCCGCAGGCGTGCATGGCCCCGTTGTCGGCGGCGAACGGCAGCGGGGCCTTCTCGGCGACCGGCAGGCCGTCCATGTCGCCGCGCAGCAGCACCGCCGGCCCCGGTCGGCCGCCGCGCAGCACCGCGGTGACCGAGCTCAGCGCGGAGCCCTGGCTCACCTCCAGCGGCAGTCCGTCCAGGGCCCGCAGCACCCGCTCCTGGGTGCGCGGCAGGGTCAGTCCCAGCTCCGGGAACCGGTGCAGGTCGTGGCGCAGCCGGACCAGGTCCGGGGCCAGAGCGAGAGCGTCGTCGTGCAGGGACACGGGCACCTCCGTCGATCCCGCGCGTGGCGGGAACTTGTGCAGAGCGATCTTGTTCCGTGATTCTGGATCTCTCGGCGGGATTTTCCCGCGATTTCGCAGGATCACGCCACCAGGAGGCCCTTCGATGAACGAATCCACCGGCAGCCGGCCGTGACCGGCGCCGAGGTGACGGTGGACGAGCTGGACCTCGCCCTGGTGAACGCGCTGCAACTGCGGCCCCGCGCACCCTGGTCCCTGCTCGGCCAGACGCTCGGGATCAGCCCGGTCACCGCCGCCCGCCGCTGGCACCGGCTCTCGCAGGCCGGGATCGCCTGGGTGACCGCCTACGGCCTGCCGCACCCCGAGGACCGCGGGTGCGTCGCCTACCTCGACCTCGACTGCGCTCCCGACCGGCTCCGGCAGATCGCCGACGAATTGGCCGAGGACCCGCACGTGATGAGCATCGAGCATCTCGCCCAGGGCTGCGACCTCGTCGTCACCGTGGCCTTCACCGACCTGGCGATGGTCTCCCGGTACACCGCCGAACGGCTCGGCCCACTCCCCGGGGTCAACGCCGTCCGCGTCCACCTGGCGACCGGCTTCTACGCCGAGGGGATCCGCTGGCGACTGGACTCGCTGGACCCCGCCCAGCGCGTGGAACTGCACGACGATCACCCGGCGGGCTACGGGACGCCGTCCGGCGCACGAGCTGAAGTCCGGCAAGAAGACCGGGAGTTGCTCATCAGACTGGGCGTCGACGGCCGCCTCGGCCAAGCCGAGCTGGCCGCCGCCACCGGGCTCAGCCCGTCCACGCTGCGCCGGCGCCTCGACCGGCTGGCCGCCTCCGACGCGATCCGCTTCCGCTGCGAGATCGCCGCCCGCGACGCCGGCCGGCCGGTCCTGGCGACCTTCCGGGCCAACCTCCCCCCGGACCGGCTCGACGAGGTCGGACCCCAGCTCGCCAGACTCCCCGAGGTCCGGCTGTGCGTGTCCGTCACCGGCCCTCACAACCTCCTGCTCTCCGTCTGGCAGCGCTCCCTCGCCGACGTCCAGCGGCTGGAAACCGCTCTCGCCCGCAGGTTCCCCGACCTGCGGGTGGCCGAGCGCCGCGTGTCGCTGCGCACCGTGAAGCGGATGGGCCGGATCCTCGACGCGGACGGACGCGCGGTCCGCGCCGTTCCGCTGGACATCTGGCGGGACCCGGTCCCGGTCTCCTGACGGCCGTTCAGCCGTTCAGCCGTTCAGTCGTTCGGACCGGTCGGCGCCGCAACGCGCCGTCGCCAGGAGCCGCCAGGAGCCGCGGGCCGCCTCGCGCAGGCCCGGCGGCCCGCCCGCGTGTTCCGGCCATTTCCGGGTGTAGGCGCCCGTACCGGTCGCCCTGGTGGGCAGGATGGCCGACGGCCCGCGCCACTGCCCGGCTCCGGGCCCCGCAGACCGATCGGAAGGCAGGGACCAACCATGCCCAGGAGCGCACGGCGACGCACGGCGGCGGCGACCGTCTGCGCCGCACTCATCGGCGCAGTCGGCCTCCTCGCACCATCCGCCCAGGCCCAGGCCCAGGCACGGACCCAGGCACCGGCCCCGGTACAGGCACCGGCGACCGCGTCGTCGACGGCGGACCGGCCCCGGGACACCACCACGCCCCCGGGCACCGAGGGGCAGTCCACCACGGTCACCCGTCCCGACGGCACCCAGGCACGGTTCGCGGTCTTCTCGACCGACTACGCCACCGGACAGACCATCTGGTACCAGACGCAGTCCGCCCCCGGCGGCCCGTTCGGCGCCTGGAGCCAGGTCAACGGCATGAACCTCAACTTCCAGAACCAGGTGCTCACCGCCGCCGCGGACGCCGACGGCGCCCTGGAGGTGTTCACCATCGGGTACCAGTCGTCGGTCCTGGTCCGGATGCACCAGGCCGGCCCGGACGGGCCGTGGTCGGCACCCGAGCCCTTCGGCCCCGCCGGGGCGGGCGTGCCGAGGTTCTTCGGGGCGCCGGTGGCCTTCCAGCGGACGGACGGCACGCTGGCCTTCTTCGAGGTCTACCAGGGCTCAAGCAGCCCGCAGTTGTACGTCAACGAGCAGAGCGCCCCCGGTGTCTGGGGCTCCTGGACCGCCCTGGGATCCGGTCCGCTGCCGTCCGGGGTCGCCACCCCCTCCTCCGTCACCGAGTCGGCCGACGGGACGTTGACCGTGGTCGCGCACATGTGGAACGCCTCCTCGTGGTTCGCCCAGATCTCCGAGCAGGCCCCGGGCGGCGCCTGGGGCCCCTGGCGCGACTGCCGACCCGGCAACTGCACCACCGGCTGACCTCGCCGCCCACACCCCGGAAGCCCCGCGAGGCGGCCGAGAGGCCGAGCGCACCGCCTGGCGGCGCCACCCCGCCGACCTGCCCGGCGGCCTCGACCACCCCGGGCCCGAGCCGCCCGAGGCGCTGGCGCAGACTGGGAGGCGGACCACACCCGACCGACCGGAGGACGACACCCATGGCCGACCGGCCCCTGACGCTGATGGCAGTGCACGCCCACCCCGACGACGAGGCCACCTCGACCGGCGGCGTCCTCGCCCGCTACGCCGCCGAGGGCATCCGCACCGTCCTCGTCACCTGTACCGACGGTGCCTGCGGCGACGGCCCCGGCGGCGCCAAGCCGGGCGAGGAGGGCCACGACCCCGCCGCCGTCGCCGAACTACGCCGCCAGGAACTCGAAGCCAGCTGCCGGGTCCTCGGGGTCGACCACCTCGAACTGCTCGGCTACGGCGACTCCGGGATGATGGGCTGGCCCGCCAACGACGCCCCGGGATCGTTCTGGAGCACCCCCGTCGCCGACGGCGCCGCCCGGCTCGCCGACCTGATGCTCCACTACCGGCCCGACGTCGTCGTGACCTACGACGAGAACGGCTTCTACGGCCACCCCGACCACATCCAGGCCAACCGCATCACCATGGCCGCCCTCACCCAGGCCGCCCTGACGCCCAAGGTGTACTGGACCACGGCGCCGCACTCGATGATGCAGCGCTTCGGCGAGCTCATGCGCGAGTTCGGCGCCGACGGGAACGACGGGGGCGACGGGGACAACCCGGAGCCCACCGGGGAGGCCGTGGAGCTGCCCCCGATCGGGCTGCCCGACGAGGAGATCACCACCTGGGTGGACGCCACCGCCTTCGGCGGGCAGAAGTACGACGCGCTGCTCGCGCACGCCAGCCAGGGCGAGAACATCTTCTTCCTGAAGATGGGCCGGGAGCGGTTCACCGAGCTGATGGGCGTGGAGACGTTCGTCCGGGTCCTCGACACCACCGGCGCGGCGCTGCCCGAGAAGGACCTGTTCACCGGCCTGCGCTGAGCCGCAGGCTGAGCCGCAGGGCAGGCCCGGGCCCCCGGACGAAACGATGCAGGCCACGCCCGGAAGGGCGTGGCCGCTTCCACTCGGGGGCAGTTGGCAAGGGTCCAGACCTGGACCGGAGCCCTGGCTGCCGGTACCCGTGCCCGCGCCGGTGACCGAACCGGTGCGGGCCGTCGGATCAGCGGGTGGTGTAGCCGCCGTTGGCGAACACGGTCTGCCCGTTGATCCACCAGCCGTCGGTGAGCAGGAACTTCACGAGCGGGGCGATGTCCTCGATCCTGGTGAGCTCCCCGTTCATGGAGGACGACTTGTGGTAGGCGACGGAGTCGTCGGTCTCGGCCGGGTAGAAGAACGAGGTGTCCATCGGGCCGGGGGCGACGTTGTTGACGGAGATGTTGCGGCCGAACAGTTCCTTGGACAGGGCGCGGGTGAAGTGCTCGACGGGGGACTTGCTACCGGCGTAGACGGAGTACAGGCCGGTGTAGGCGGCCAGCAGCGAGGTCACGATCGTGACGATCTTCCCGCCGTCCTCCAGACGCTTGGCCGCCTCGCGCATCATGAAGTACGCCGCCTTGGTGTTGACGGCGAACATCCTGTCGAACTCTTCCTCCGTGGTCTCCGTCATGGGCTTCTTGATGACCATGCCGGCCGTGTTGACCATGCAATCGACCTTGCCGAAGGCACGCACCGCGGTGTCGAACAGCGTCTCCACCTCGGCGACCCCGCTCAGGTCGCCCTGATGGACGATGGCGTCGCCGCCGAGCTTCTTCACGTCGGCCGCCGTCTGCTCGGCCTTGTCGCGGGAGGAATCGCTGTTGTAGTGCACAACGATCCTGGCACCGTCCCGGGCGCACTCCTTGGCGATGAGGCTGCCGAGGTTCTTCGATGCGCCTGCGATGACGACGACCTTGTCCTTGAGCGTATGGCCGGGCATGGAACTCTCCTCATCGGGAGCCGGAGGAAGGGGAGGGAAGGGGGGAAGCCGGGCAGGCCCGCCGGCCCGGACGGGTGTGCCTGGCGTCTCGCCGCCACCACCACGCTCACGCTATGGCGGCGTGCCAGGGCCCGCATGTCGAGGTCCCGCGGCTTGCGCCCGTGGCGATCGGCACTCACCACCACGCACGGGGGAAAGGCCCACGGCTTGGTGCCGGCCCGCATCACGCCACGGGCGGGTGTCCCTGCCACGCCCAGGAACACCGGGGTGCCGCCCCGCCCACCCCCGCTCCCCCAGAGTTAGGAATCACGCCGGGCTGTCCACGAGCATCCGATTCGTCGCCCCCGGCCTCAGCGAAACCGGCGAAAGGCACGACATGACCAGCAGCACTCCCGGCGGCACCCTCACCCTGGCCCCCGACCTCACCCTCAGCCGGATGGGCTACGGTGCCATGCAGTTGGCCGGCCCCGGCGTCCTCGGTCCCCCCAAGGACCGCGACCAGGCCTTGGCGGTCCTGCGCGAAGCCGTCGAGCTGGGCATCACCCACATCGACACCAGCGACTACTACGGGCCGTTCGTCGTCAACGCACTCATCAAGGAAGCCCTGCACCCCTACCCGGCCGGACTGCACATCGTCACCAAGGTCGGCGCCCGCCGCAACGAGACCGGCGACTGGATCCCCTCGCAGGAACCCGCGGACCTCAAGGCCCAGGTCCACGACAACCTCCGGCACCTCGGCCTGGAGGCCCTGGACGTCGTCAACCTGCGCCTGGACTCGGTGGAAAACATCTCCGACGCGCCCATCGCCGAGCGGTTCGGCGCCTTGGCCGACCTGCGCCGTCAGGGGCTGATCCGCCACCTGGGCATCAGCGGCGTCTCCGACGCCCAGCTCACCGAGGCGCAGGCCATCGCCCCGGTCGTCACCGTGCAGAACCTCTACAACCTGGCCAACCGGCAGGACGACACACTCGTGGACCGCTGCGCGGACCAGAACATCGCCTTCGCCTCGTTCTTCCCCTTGGGCGGCTTCAGCCCGCTCCAGTCCCAGGTGCTCAACGATGTCGCCGCCCGCCTCGACGCCTCCCCGCAACAGGTCGCACTGGCCTGGCTGTTGCAGCGCTCGGCCACCACCGTCCTGATCCCCGGCACCTCCTCCATCGCCCACCTGCGCGAGAACACCGCCGCGGCCGACCTGGTGCTGCCCGCCGACGCGGTCGCCGAACTCGACACCATCGGCTCGGCGAGAGCGCGGTAGTCCTCACCGTGGTCCTCAACCTCGACCATGGCCGGGCGCCCGTGTCCTGCGGCGGTTCCCTCACCGCCCGCCCGGATCCGGGTCCCGCCGCGGTTGCGCCCGTCCGGGTGGCCTTCCGCGCTTCCGGCTCCCCTCCGTTCGCATGCGGCGCTAGGTTGCTGGGCGACCCGCTGGCCCGCTTCCCGGAGGACACCGATGGCCATCTCCGCTCTGGACCACTCGACGACCCGCTATTCCCTCCCCCACGCCTACTGGATGGCGCAGGCCGCCGGACTGGCCGTGCTGGACCGGGCCGGCATCGAGGACAAGGCCCACGCCTGGGGCTTCGACGAGGTGCGGCACTTCGAGTCGACGCACCAGATGCCGTTCCTGATCGAGGACACCCAGGCCTACACGATGGCCAGCGACCGCATGATCGTCACCGGTTTCCGGGGCACCGAGGTCCTGAAGATCTACGACTGGCTCACCGACGTCAGCACCCCGCCCGTTCCCGGACCGGCGAACAAGGGCTTCGTCCACTACGGATTCCACCAGGCCCTGCGGTCCGTCTACCCCGAGATCCGCGACACCATCCAGGGACTGCGCACCAACGGGCAGAGCGTCTGGTTCACCGGCCACAGCCTCGGCGGCGCCCTCGCCATGCTGGCCGGCGCCTGCTGGTACTTCGAGGAGCCTCGCCAACTCCCCGACGGCGTCTACACCTTCGGCCAGCCCCGCACCTGTGAACGCCTTCTCGCCGCCGCCCACAACACGGCTTTCCGGGACCGCTGCTACCGCTTCGTCAACAACAACGACATCGTCCCCCAGCTCCCGCCCGAGCCGGCCTTCACCCACGTCAGCGCACTCCGCTACTTCGACGCCGACGGAGGGCTCCACGAGGCCATGCCGCTCATCGCCGGGTTGAAGGACCGGGCGAAGGGCTACCGCCAGGACATGTTCGCCCCCGAGACCGACGGCATCAAGGACCACCACCTGCGCAACTACCTCGCCGCGTTCGAGAAGAACCTCGCCACAACCGCCTGATCGCAGGACACCCCGGGCCGGCCGGGTGGCCCCGGCGCGACCAGGTGGCTCAACAGCGTTCGCGCCACTTCACCCTGCTGGGACGTCAAGGAGAAGTCCAACGGCTCCGCCGTACCGGTCGGTGCGGTGCTGACGTTGCCGGAGCTGGATTCCGTCTCCGACACTGCACACCCGGCGCACGCGGATACCGGGGTCACCGCCCGTGCTCCGTCTGGAGCAAGCGGCTGCTGACGGGATCTGCCCGACTCCCCCGCATGGCGGCGTCGATACGGCCGCCGCACCGGTGCCCCGCCACGCCTGTTGACGAGTCAGCCCGCTGTCATTTTCGGATCAGTAGTCCAGGACGCGCTGGAGATAGGCGGTCCTGGCCGCGATGGCGAGTTGCGAGACGGCCGCCTGCGGCGCGGCGGTGGCGAAGGCGTGCCAGGCTCCCGGCCACACGTGCAATTCGACCGGGACTCCGGACCGGGACAGCCGCGCGGCGTAGTCGATGGTCTCGTCCCGGAAGGTGTCGACCTGGCCGGTGTCGATGTAGGTGGCGGGCAGCCCGCTCAGGTCTGCCGCGCGGGCCGGAGCCGCGTAGGGCGAGACCTCGGGCCCGCCCCTGGCCTGCCCGAGCAGGCAGGTCCATGCCGTCAGGTTGGCCCGGCTGTCCCAGAATCCCTCGCGGTCGAGTTCCTGGCTGGACGCTGTCTGACAGCGGTCGTCGAGCATCGGCGCCTGCAGCATCTGGTGGGCCAGGGCCGGGCCGCCGCGGTCCCGAGCCAGCAGCGCCGTCGCCGCTGCGAGCCCACCGCCCGCGCTCGTGCCCCAGATGATCAGCCGTTCGGGGTCGATGGACAACTCGTCGGCGTTGGCCGCGACCCACGCCAGCCCGGCATAGCAGTCCTCGACGGGTGCGGGATGGGGATGCTCGGGAGCCAGCCGGTACTCCACCGAGATTCCGACGATGCCGAGGACGTCCACCCACTCGGCGAGCACGTGGGAGAGCTCCCACTTGTTGCCGGAGATCATGCCGCCACCGTGGGTGTGGTAGACGCACGGGCGTGAGCCCGCGCCGCGGGTAGGACGCATGATGAGCAGCGAGATCTCCGGTGCCCCGGCGGGGCCGGGCACCGTGCGTTCCTCGATCTCGACGGCCCCGTCCCGGCGCAGCGCGGCCGCGTCGGCCCCGCCGGGCACCGTCGCGTTCATTTCCCGGTAAGCGGGGATATCGGCCGGCCCGAGCCAGCCGAGTTCCCGCACCTCTTGCGGATAGGTGGCCAGGATTGCGGCCAACTCGGGGTCGAACGGTGGTCGGGAGTACATGCTCGGGTCCTTCCTTCAGTGGTTCGCCGCCCCAGTGTCCTGGCCGGTCGCCGCCCGATCCACCGCCGGATGGCTCACGTCATCCGCCATGTGGCGGATATGGTCCAGTGGTGGAAGAACTGCTCCAACGGCTCTCGGCACTGGATCCCGCCGCCGGGGACGCGGTGCGCGCCATCGCCTACTTCGACACCCTCGTCGAGCAGCGGGCCGGCCTCGATGCCTTCGTCAGGGCCGGGGCCATCCTCTCGGGCTGCACGGCGGGGCTGGCCGATCCCGACCGTCACGTCCTGGTGCGCATCCATCCCGACGGCCACCGGCTGGAACCGGCCGCGGACGTTCCCTCCTGGCCCGGCACCGCACTACGCGGTACGACCGCAGGCCGGGTCTGGCTCGAACGCACCGGCATGTCGCTGCCCACCGACGCCATCGTTCTCGAACGCCTCGCGGCCGGGGCGGGCATCGTCCTGGACCGAACCCGCGGCCGGGCCGCCACACACGACCCGGCCAGCGTGGAAGTGCTGCTCTCACCGGAGGCCACACCCGCAGCCCGCGCGCAGGGCGTGCGCAGACTCGCCCTTCCCGCAGCGAGATTCAGGGTCGCGGCCCTGCTGGGAAACCCGGATGATCCAACGATCAACCGGTGGAGCACTCGCCTCGGACGCGTGACCGCCGCCATCGTCGTCGACACCACGACCGAGCCCACCGCGAGCCTTGGACCCGGCATCGGGACCGAGCACGGGCCAAGAGCCGGGCTGGGCCCCGCCGTGGAAGCCGGTGGGCTGCCGCGATCATGGCACGGAGCGCTGACGGCGCTGCGGCTGACAGCCGAGACCCACGGTCCGCGCCACCTCAACTACGACGCGCTGGGCGGCCTGGCCCTCGTGGCCGAGCATGTCTCCCCGCACAACGCGTTGATCGAGGATGTGCGCGCGCTGCGTGCGGCGGAAAGAGCCGGCACCGGCGCGCTGGAAACCCTGGCCGCCCTCGAAGCCCACGGCAGCCTGCGCCAGGCAGCCGCCGCGTTGCATCTGCACCACTCCACACTCCAGGCGCGCCTGCCCAAGCTGACCGCCGCCCTCGGCTTCGCCCCCGACACCCCGCAAGGACGCACACGCCTCCACCTCGCCCTGGCCCTCCACCGACTCAACCTCAACGGTCCCCTTCCCTAGCCCCCTTCCCTAGCCACCGAGCAGCAGTCGCAGTCCTCGGGGGGGCGGTCACGTCGAAGACCATGAGGGCGCTCTCCGCTAGATCTAGATAAGGAGTACATCGGCCATCTGGCCGACCTGGCCGGCCGGTTCGACCCGCACACCAGCGGCAGGCACTCGCCGCGTCGCTGCCCGCACTCCTCAGGACGGCCCGGCCCGCCACCCGACCGACCGACACGCCGACGGCACCATTTCCTCCTCCCCGGAAAGGAACCACGCCATGACCGCCCCGCACGCCTTCCCCCTGGAACCCGCCCCGATCCACGTGCCCGACGAGGTCCTCGACGACCTGCGCACCCGTCTCACACTGACCCGTGCCCCGCTGGACGAGGGGAACGAGGACTGGTCCTACGGCGTCCCGGACAGCTACCTCCGTGAGCTGGTCGCCTACTGGCGGGACGGCTACGACTGGCGCAAGGCCGAGGCCGCCGTCAACGCCCACGAGCACTACCGGGTGAGCGTCGGCGGTGTCCCGGTGCACTTCATGCGCAAGCCCGGCCGCGGCCCCCGCCCGATCCCGTTGATCCTCACCCACGGCTGGCCGTGGACGTTCTGGCACTGGTCGAAGGTGATCGGCCCGCTCGCCGACCCGGCCGCATACGGCGGCGACCCCGCCGACGCGTTCGACGTCATCGTGCCGTCCCTGCCCGGCTTCGGCTTCCCCGGCCCGCTCACCGGCTTTCCCGACGTCAACTTCTGGAAGGTCTCCGACCTCTGGCACACCCTGATGACCGAGACCCTGGGATACGAGAAGTACGCCGCCGGGGGCTGCGACATCGGCGGGATCGTCTCCAGCCAGCTCGGCCACAAGTACGCCGACGAGCTGTACGGCATCCACATCGGCTCCGGGCTGCCGCTCGACTTCTTCACCGGCCCCCGCGCCTGGGACTTCGCCCGGAACCGGCCCCTCACCGACGACCAGCCCGCCGACGTCCGCGCCCGCACCATCGAGCTGGACCACCGCTCGGCGTCCCACCTCGCCGTGCACACGCTCGACGGCGCCACCCTGGCCCACGGGCTGAGCGACTCCCCCGCCGGGCTGCTCGCCTGGCTGCTGGAGCGCTGGAACGCCTGGAGCGACAACGGCGGAGACGTCGAATCCGTCTTCACCAAGGACGACCTGCTCACCCACGCCACGATCTACTGGGTGAACAACTCCATCGCCACGTCGATGCGTTACTACGCCAATGCCAACCGCTACCCCTGGACCCCCGCCCACGACCGCACCCCGGTCGTCCAGGCCCCGGTCGGCCTCACCCTCGTCACGTACGAGAACCCACCCGGTATCCACACCGCCGACGAACGCGTCCGGGCGTTCAAGACCGGCCCGCAGGCCGACTGGTTCAACCACGTCAACGTCAACGCCCACGACCGCGGCGGCCACTTCATCCCCTGGGAGAACCCCGACGCCTGGGTGGGCGACCTGCGCCGCACCTTCCACGACCGCAGGCCCTGAACAGCCCTGCCGGCTGGCCCGGCGACAGGCCGGACGAACGCTGCCCGGCGTGGGGGGGGGGGGGGGGGGGGGGGGGGGGGGGGGGGGAGGGGAGGGGGGGGGGGGGGGGGGGGGAGGGGGAGGGGGAGGGGGGGGGGGGAGGGA
>NZ_JBWKEQ010000040.1:48922-77940 GCF_056435365.1 Kitasatospora sp. NPDC043949
CCAAACCCCTCCCTCGCCTCCTACGACGACGCTTACCGCGACTTGCTCCTGTGGGGGGGGGGGGGGGCCCCCCCCCCCCCCCCCCCCACCGCACCGTCCGCCTGAGCCGCCCCCTACCGGGACCCCTCGCGGGGTCGACGGCGGGATCACGGGTGCTGGAAGGCGACCTCCGGGTCGGCCGGTGACGGGCCGTCGAGCAGCGGCTGCGGGATGCCGCGCAGGTGCAGGTCGAAGAAGGCCCCGACGTAGGCGCGGGTGATCTCCTCCGCGCGCTGTGCCGGGATCGGCACGGCGGGGTCGGTCACGCCCAACTGTGCGGCGAGGACGGGCAGGTCGGTGAAGCTGGAGTGGTCGGAGCCGGCGATGGTCAGCCACCGCTTCCAGCCGTCCAGGCGCGCCCAGTCGCGGTCCCAGCTGGTGTCCGCGCCGCCCGGGCTGTGGTTGGCCAGGGTGCCGAACATGAGGAAGGGGCGGCCCTGGAGGCCGGTGGCGGGAACCGGCGCGAAGAAGGTGCCGTCCATGTTCACCCCGGCTCGTACCCGGTCGTCACCGGCCATGGTCGCGGCGGCGGCGTCACCGCCGATGGAGTGCCCGGCCATGCCGATCCGTTGCGGGTCGATCACGCCGGCGTACCGCCACCGCGAATGACGGTCGGTCAACTGATCGACGACGAAGGAGAGATCCTCGGCCCGGCTCCGGGCTATCGCCTCCAGGCCGTCGAGGGTGGGCGTCTGGTCGCAGACGACGCAGGTGCGGGTCCGTCCGTCGGGGAAGGTCACACCGGTGGACTCGTAGGTGTGGTCGACCAGCGCGACGACGTACCCGCGACTGGCCAGGTCCTCGGCGAGGCCGGTGAGGGTGGCGCGCGGCAGCGTGAGGCCGGGCGAGAGCACCAGCAGGGGGAACCTGCCGCGCTCCGGCCGGGCGTCGGCGTGCGCGTAGGTGCGGGTGCCGCCGAGTGTCTCGGCCGGGACGGCGCCGCCCGGAGCCGTCTGCTGCAGCAGCAGACGGGCCTCCTCGGTGGTCATGTAGGGGGCCGGTCCGCCGGTCCCGGGCCGGGCCGGGTAGTACGTCGACACCATCAGTTCCCGGGCACCCCCGGCCGGCACCCAGGGATCCCGGCGGTGCTGGTCGACGAGGTGCAGGGTGCTGCGTCCGATCGCGTGCGGGCCCGTCGGGCGGGGCAGCTCCAGGTGGACGCCGTACCTGTCCGAGGCCGCGGAGGGAGCTGCGACGGAGGGCCCAGGCGCGGCGAACGCCGCACCCGCCCCGATGATCGGCAGCGGCAGGACGAGCGTGAGCGCGGCGGCCAGGGCAGCACGACGGATTCTGGTCATGCCGGCAACGCTAGTTCGCGGGCGCAGCAGTTGACATCCCCTCAGAGGAGGACGGGGAAGGGGATGAGGCATCCCAGCGGAGGAGGGCCGGGCATCCCAGCGGAGGAGGCGGACGGGCCGGCGCAGCAGGCCGGACGGGCCGAGGCGGCGGGCCGTTCCGTCCCCCGCGCGGAACGGCCCGCCGACGGCTCCCGCTACTTCAGCAGGAAGTCGTACACCGCCTGCCGTCCGGCCGGGTTCGCCGCCCGGTTCTGCACCGAGTGCGCCGCCCCGGGCACGATCACGATCTGCGGGTCGTGCGCCAACTTCGCCTGCTGGTACAGCACTTCGTACGGCGTGGCCAGGTCCCGGTCGCCGCCGAGCAGCAGCACCGGCACGTCCGGCAGCCTGCGGTGCTCCGACGGCGCCGGCGGCACCCGCTCGCGCGGCCAGTCGAGGCAGACCAGGAGGCTGCCGAGCCCGGTCGCGGTCGCCGGGTCGTACGGCCAGGTCTGCTCGGCCGTCAACCGCTGCCGGGTGCGCTCCAGCGCCGCCGCGCGGCCCGCGACGGGCGTGTCGGTGGTGCCCCACGGGAAGCGCGAGTCGGCGCACAGGGCGGCGGAGTGCAGCCCCTGGCTGAGCTCCTCGGCCGGGGCGGCGTCGACCTGCTGGTGGACCAAGTCGAAGAAGTCCTGGAGCTTCGCGGGCTGCCCTGCGGCGGCCTCGTGCAGGATCTCCGGGACACCGCCGTAGTCCGGGTCGATGAACTCGTAGCCGGTGAGCGCACTCAGGACCTGCGCCCCGTTGCCGTACCGCCGAACCGTGGCCGCGAGGTCGGCGGCCGGGTCGGTGGTGCAGCCGGTGGACCGGCAGGCGGCCCGCAGGACCCGGGCACTCGCGGGCAGCGCGGCCAGGTCGAGGGGGTCGAAACCCTGTTGCGGCGCCACCGAGTCGAGCACCAGCCGGGCCACGCGCGCCGGGTGGGCGAGCGCGTACCGCTCGGCGACGATGGTGCCGTACGAGACGCCGTCCAGGGTGAGGCGCCGGTCGCCGAGCGCGCGGCGCAGCAGGTCGATGTCGGCGACGGTGTCCGCGGTGCTGTAGTGGCGGGCGTCGGGGCCCAGGGCGGCGGCACAGTCGGTGATCGACTGCTTGCGCGGCGCGGCGAGGTCGGAGGAGCCCATGTCCTCCTGGAGGCCCGGGCACTGGAGCGCGCCCCGGCCGGTGCCGCGCTGGTCGTACATCACCAGGCGGTAGTCCTTGAGGACGGGTTCCAGCTTGCCCGCGATCCGCTTGATCGCCGGGACGCCGGGCTGGCCGGGACCGCCGGTGAGGAAGAGCAGGTCGCCCTTGGGGGCCGTGGTGTTGCCGGTGATAGCCACCTGGAGGTCGAGGGTGCCGGGGGTGGCACCGCTGTGGTCGAACGGGACGGTGAGGGTCCCGCAGGTGAACTCGGGTGCGTCCGGGCAGGGCGCCTGGCCGGTGATCCCGCCGGCGCGGGCCGGTCCGGCCGTGGCGGCGAAGCCGACTGCGGGGGTGGCCAGGGTGGTCCCGGCGGCCACCGCGGCGGCACCCAGCAGAGCGGCGATACGGCCGCGCTTGCTCGTCATGTTCGTCCTTCCGCTCGCGCCGCGCCCGGGCCGACGCGGTCACGGAAGCAGCCTGCGCCCCGCGGCACTTCGATGGCGAGCGTCCGGGCGGGATTCGACCTGGAAGGCGGACGGAACCATGTCTGCTACGCCCCCCACACCCTCGTGCTGCGCCACGACGGCACGCCTCGCCGGCGTCCTCAAGAACGGGTGAGGAGTTCGGTGAGGTCCGCCAGCGCGGCGTCCCACCCGTGGGCCAGCACCACGCCGGCGGGGTTCAGTACCACCTCGTCGACTCCGGCCGTCCCGTAGGCGGCGAGCTCGGTCGCCAGCTGGTCCGGCGAGCCGTAGAGGAAGACACCGGACTCGACGAGTTCGCGGGCTCCGGCCACCGGGTCGCGGATGTCCAGGTGCAGGCCCGCGCGGCGGAGCATGTCGGCGTAGTGCGGCGCGCCCAGGTGCCGGCCGGCGCCGTGCTGGGCCAGCACCATCGGGTGGCGGCCCGGCCGGGCGACGGCGGCGTGCACCACGGTCACCACTCTCGGCGGGGCCGCCACCCGGCCCGTCGTCGCTGCGCCTTCGGCCAGGGCGGGGACGAGGACCTCGGCCACGTACCGGGGCGGGGTCATCCAGGTGATCGCGACGTCCGCGACCCGCCCGGCCGCGCGGGCCATGGCGGGTCGCAGGACGCCCGCGCCCAGCTCGACCGCCGGCGGGGGCTCCCCGTGCGGGAGCCGGAGCCCGGGCGCGGCGGGACCGGGGCCCGGTGCGGGCGGCCCGGCCGACCGGCCGTCCAACAGCGCGCGGACGGCGCCGACGTAGTCCGCCACGGCCTCGGCCGGCCGGGCGTAGGGGGCGCCCAACAGGCCGCCGACGAGCGAGGGTTCACCCGCGCCGTAGCCGATCACCGGCCGGTGTCCGGTGAGCACGGCCAGGGACTGGGCCTGGGCGGCCGCCTCGAAGGGGTGTCGCAGAGCAGTCAGCGTGACCGAGAGCCCGACCGGGATCCGCTGCCCCGTACCGGCCAGCCAGGCCAGCGCCTGGTGGCTCTCCACCGTCAGGGACTGCCCGAGCCAGAGCCGGTCGGCCGCGCCGGCGTCCACCAGCGAGGCCAGCGCCGTCAGCGCGGTGAGGTCGGCCCGGTCGCGGAGGGCGTGCGGGAAGAGGACGGAGATCCGCATGCCGCTCAGCCGTTCCGCGAGGGGTCGGTGGGGTCGGTGGCCGCGTCGCGCAGCGATCGGGCGACGGAGGCGGCGAGCGCCGGTCCGCCTGATCCGGCCGGGCCGTCCGGGCCGTCCGGGGCGGCCGGGCCGTCCGGGCCGTCCGGGGCGTCCGGGGCGGCCGCGTGTCGCAGTACTCCTTCGGCCACCGCCGCCGCCCGGTGCTGGCCGAAGCTCCGGCCGCGCCACCCGGCCCTGGTGTCGCCGGGCTCGTCGGCGGTGGCGATGCCCGGCCCCAGGGGGCGGGCGAAGACCGAGGTCTGCGTGCCGAGGCCGGGCAGGCCGCGCAGCGCCGCCGCCAAGGCCGTCAACTCGTCGGCGTGGGAGCGGGGGAGGTAGAGCACGACCGCGTCGCGACGCGGGTACGACCAGGGCCGGGACAGCACCTTGGCCCGGTATCGCAGCGAGCTGGCGGCCAGCTCCCGGAGCAGCGCCGCCCAGAGCGCGGGCGCGGCGGTGGGGTCCTCGACGTGCAGGTAGAGCCGCCGCAGCGACTCGCCCTCGTGCGGCCCGCCGTGCGGCCCGTCCACCAGCAGGAAGCCGGGCGACAGCGCGGGACGGACGGCAGGCAGCTCGACGGTCACGGACGTGTCCGCCGGTCGCGGGTCGTCGCTCCGGACGGCGGCGGCCGGGACGCGGACCGTCACGCCGCCCAGCTCGACCGTGAACTCCGTGGCGGCGCCCCCGGTTCCGGTCCCGGACTCAGCTCCGGCCCCGGCTCCGGCTGCGGCCTCGGCCCCGGTCGGGACGGCGGCGCGCAGGCGGGCGGGGGCGAGCGTGTCCGCGTGCGGTGTCGCCGAGATCAGCTGCCGCTCGAACTCCACGTCACGGCGGGGCAGTCGGGTGGCGGTGCTGGATCGGTCGAGGCGCGACCGGTCGAGGCCGGCGTGCCACTGCTCGTAGAGCGCCGTGCCCAGGGCGATCCGCAGGCCGCGCGGCGAGTCGGCGCTGATGCGGTGGCCGTCCACCGTGACGGCCTGCGGGTACTCGGTGAGATCGATGCCGGTGAGTGCGGCCGCGAGCTGCTCGGACACGTACGTCATGACGCCACCAGCCCGATCGCCTCGATGAACCGGTCCGGGGCGAGCAGTGCCCCGCGTCCCACACCGGCGATGCCGCGCTGAACCGCGCTCAGGGTGGGCCGGACGCTCGCGGTGGCCATGGTGCGGTCGAAGAGGTGCCAGCCGGCGTACCCGACCACCCGCTCGGCGAGTTCGGGATCGAGCCGGTCGGCGTGCTGCCGGTAGCCCTGCCAGAAGGCGCCGATCACCGGGAGGACGGCGGCCAGTTCGCGCTCTCCGCTGCGCATGAGGGTGCCGTGGGCGTCGGCGGGTCGGCCGCCGTCGGCGTCAGCGTCAGTGAGGTCGGGGTCGGGGTCGGGATCGGTGGCGTCGACCTCCGCATCGACCTCGTCGGTGTCGACGCCGGTGAACATCCGACTCGCCGCGCGGTACAGCCACTGCCCGACGAAGCCGCCGAGGTCGATCGCCGGGTCGGCGAGCTGGAACTCCTCCCAGTCGGTCAGCTGGAGCGTGCCGTCGCAGAGCAGGAACTGGTCCAGCCGCAGGTCGCCGTGGACCGGGAGGTGGTCGGCGGCGGCCGAGCGGGCGTCCAACGCGCGCAGGGCGCCGTGCAGTCGGCGGTCCTGTTGGAGCAGGCCCCAGAGGGCCAGTTCGGCGCCGCTGCTCGCGGTGTACTCGGCCACGGTCAGCGCGGCCAGCCGGTGGCCGGTGCGCGTGCCGGGGCGGGGCTTGGGCCGGACGTCGGCCGTCGGGAAGCCGTGCAGCTCGGCGAGCGCCCGGCCGGCCCGCCGGGCGAGTCCGGTGTCGAAGCCGTCCTCGTCGGCGAGGGTGTTCCCGGTGACGGCATCCACCAGCAGGTCGAAGACCAGCACCAACCGCTTCCGATCGCCGCCGAGCAGCGCCGGCGACTCCCAGGAGAGTGCGCCGGCCCCGGTCCGGGCCGACTCGAAGGCGCAGGAGCGGTCATAGCGGTCGGTTCCGTCGGGGGCCTGGCCGTCGAGCCGTTTGATGAAGACGCCGGTGCCGTCCGTGGTGCGTCCCGCCCACGAGTCGTTGCGGCCGAGATGGCTCACCAGGCTGTCCGGGTCCAGCGGGGCGAAGCCCAACGCGGCCAGTGCCACCGGCACTTCGGGCGCGTACTCGAAGAGGCCCGGGGTGCGGCCGGGGCCGGCCCGGTCGGCTGCCGGCGTTGCCGGTGGAGTCGAGACTGTCGCTGCCATGGCGGCCACGCTAGGGATCCCGGCCGGCGGTCACCACAGGCAGGATCCTGTCATGCCCGAGCGGGCAAGGGGGCAGGATGCCCCACTTTCCTGCTACTGGGCACCGGCATCGAACGCCTGATCTGCTGGGGGCGGTCGAGGAACCCGCTCCTCGACCGAAATCCGAAGCCGAATCCGGGCCCGATCCGGGCCCGAATCCGACGAGTCGAGAGGATGACCATGAGCTCTGCTGACCTGATGGGCGGCTACGCCGCCTACACCACCCCGAACGCGGCGATCGAGGAGCTCGCCAGCACCGGCATCACGGCCGAGTTGGAGTTCACCCCGGTCCTCACGGTCACCCCGTGGACCGAGGCGATCTCCCTGGTGGTGGTCTCCATCGCCACCCAGCTGTGATCCGCTCGCAGACCTGATTTCCCTTCCATCTCAAGGGAGTTCGACATGAGTACTGCTGACCTGATGGGCGGCTACGCCGCCTACACCACGCCGAACGCCGCGATCGCGGAGCTCGCCAGCACCGGCGTCGCCGGCGTCCCGGCGGAGCTGGAGGTCACCCCGACCGTCTCGCTCGTCGTCCTCTCGCTCGTCACGATCACCATCATCGGCTGACGGACTCGTCGAGCGTCACGTCGTCCGGGCCCCGCGGCACGCTGCGGGCGGGGCCCGGCCGGCGGCCGGAGCGGTGCACCCAGCCGGCGACGCCGACCCGCGAGGAGCACTGCAACCGCCGCATCGTCTCGCGGAGGTGGTTGACCACCGTCCACTCCGAGATGCCCAGGCGGCGCGCGATCTGATGGTTGCTCAGTCCGTCGGCCACCAGGAGCGATACCTCCAGTTGGCGGCTGGTCAGTTGCCGCCCCGGCGGCGCCTCGGCGGAGTCCGGCTCGGCGAGGGGGAGGGCGAGGGAGAAGGAGCAGAGCAGGTCCAGGAGCGCGGTGGCCGCGCCGGTTGCCAGCGCGTGGGCGAACTCGTCCTCGGCGAGTCTGCGGCGGATGCCGGGCAGCAGCCGAGCGGTGGCCAGGTCGGGATCCGCGGGGTCGCCGGGAATGCCGGCTCGCCCCGGATGGAAGCTGCCCAGCAGCCGGGCGGCGTCGGTCGCCCGCGCCGGTGCGGGGCGCAGCGGACTCGCGACCAGGCCGACCAGCGCACCGAGCGTGGCGACCGCGCCGAGTGGGCGCAGGTGGGCCAGCCCCTCGACGTAGTGGGCGCGGGACGCGGACGGATCGCCGCCGGCGGCGGCGATCAGGCCCAGGTGCAGCAGGGCCGTGCCGACCAGCAGCACGTCCCCACGGCGCCGGGCCGCGGTCAGCACCCGGCCCGCCAGTGCGGCGCCGCGCCCGCTCCGGCCGACCCGAAGCTCGACCAGGGCGGCCTCCAACTCAACGCGCAGGGCCGCCGGTTCGTCGTCGGCCGCACGGAGGAGCGCTGCTGCCCCGGTGAGGGCGGCGAGCGCTCGGTCGGGGTCCCGGTCGCATCCGGTCAGGCCCCGCAGCCGCAGGAGTCGGGCCGCCGTGGAGGGTTCATCGGGCGTGGTCCGGGATCGGTCGGGCACGGATGAGGCCGCCCCGGCCTCGTCCAGCAGGGCACTCGCCAACTCGTGGTCGCCGTCGAGCAGTCGGGCCTCGGCGCGGATCAGCGCGAGCCGGACCCGCGCTCGCCCGCCGGTGATGCCGGTGATGCCGGTGGGATCGGCGGGATCGGTGGGACTGGTGACGCCGAGCGGCACGGCGGGCCGGTCGGCCCAGTCCGGGCCGAGGCCGACGAGTCGGGCGTGGGCGAGCAACTGCTCCATCAGGTCGAGGGCCTCGGCGGTGAACCCGTGCCGGGTCAGCGTGCCGACCGCCAGCCGGAGGTTGGCCTCCTCGACGCGCAGGGCGAGCAGGGCCGTCGGCTGGTCGCCGGCGGCCAGCCGCCGGGCGGCTCCGGCTGCGAGCCGGGCGTAGTAGCGCGCATGGCGGAGCGCGAGGACGACGAGCGGGCCGCCGGCGGGCCGAACCTCGGGAAGGTCGCCGAACGGCACGTACAGTCGCGTCTCGGCCGCACCGTCCAGTCGGCCGGACGGCCGGTCCTCCAGCGTCAGCGACTGCCGGTCGAACAGGGCTTCCAGCGCCGCCGGGAAGGCGCTCGGCGCGATCCCGGACACCACCCGGAGCGCCTCGGGCCCGGACCCGCCGGCGAACAGGGGTGTGCAGGACATCAGCCGCGCCGCGTCGGCGCCGAGCGGGCCGCACCGTCCTGATGGTCGCCCTACCTCCCGTCCTACCTCCCGTCCTTCCTCCCGTCCCGGCAACCGGTCCGGCGCCCGGTCCGCCGGCGGAACGGGCGGCTCGGCATAGGCGGCCACCAGGCGGCCTCCCCCCGCCCCGCCGAGTGCGGCCAGCACGGTGCCGACACCCTCCAGCGCCGCCACCCGGGCCGCGAGCACCAACGCACCCGGCAGGCCCCGGAGTTCCACGCAGATCCGGCCCACGGTCTGCTGGTTCCGGGAGGTCACCGTGAAGCCCGGGCTCCAGGCCCGCCGGGCAGCCGTGAAGGCCTTTACCGCGGGGGTACGGCAGAAGGCATCCAGGTCGGTCGGTGACCAGTCCACCGGAACGGCCAGTGGGTCCACCCGGTACGCCACGCCGACGCCGGCGGGTGACAGCCGACCGGTGGCGAGCAGCTTCGCCCCACGCGGCGCACAGCGGGCCAGCAGCGCCAGGTAGTCGTCCGGCTCGACCTGATCAGCCATCAGCAGCTCGGCTGGTCCCGGAGTTCCCGCCGCCCCGCCCGCCGCCCGGTACTGCTCGGCGACCGCGAACGCCAGCCGGGTCTTGCCGCTGCCCGGTAGGCCGTGCAGCAGCACGCCGGGTACGGCGGGGTCGGCGAGCAGCCGCAGCAGTTCGGCCGTCTCACGTGCTCGCCCGAACAGTTCGCCCGTGAAGGCCCGGTGGTCCGCAGGTTCCTGCTGGGGGACGCCGGACTCGAACAAGATGGTCATGGACGGCTCCAGAGCTGGCTCCGCCCGCCTACACAGCGCGGGCGCGCCGGCGGGATCGTCCGTACTGATCCTGGACGGCGGCGCCGACCGGCGGTATCCCAGACTTCTGGGACGCCGCCGGTTCAGCATCGGCACGCGGCCAGGCTCAACCCCTCGCCCGGACCGGCCTGCCGTTCGGTTCCGGACTCACCGCAGCCCCCGGTGCCGACGGCGGCGGCCCACGTGGTGGTGCCCGTGGCGCCGTCGCCACCGCCGTCGACCGGCTCCCGCCGCCGATGCTCCGGCCGCCGACGCTCCGGTGGACCGGGACGAGTCGGCCAAGGCGTCCTCCGACTCCCGCCCGGAGTCCTTCGATCCCGCGGGCAGCACGTCGATCCGGCCCATCTGGCCGTGCGAGGAGTGCACCATGTGGTGGCAGTGGTAGACGTACTCGCCCGGGTACTGGCCCCAGGTCATGGCGATCCGGACGCTCTCCCCCGGGTGGACCGTGACGGTGTCCTTCAGCCCGGCCTCGGCCGGTCCGACCGGCACCCCGTCACGGTCCAGCACGCGGAACTGCACCAGGTGGGTGTGGAAGGAGTGGGGGGCGTGGAAGACCCCGGCCGGCTGGCGGGTGAGGTGGTTGCGGATCGTCCAGATCTCGCTGCTGCCGACGGTGGTCCGCACGTCGGTGCGCTTCGGGTCGTACTTGCGCCCGTTGATCCTGGCGTCCGGGAAGGTCGTCAGCGCGAACTCCCGGTGCACCGTCGCCTTCGGGATCGGCGGCAGGGTGGCCAGGACGTCCGGGATCCGGCTCCGGTCCTCGGCCGTCCGAGTGATGTCGAAGCGCAGCACCTCGGTCCGCTCGCTCTCCAGCGCGGCCGTGTTCTCCAGCACCACCGATCCGCCGACCGGGTAGCGGGCGAAGTCGACCACGATCTCGGCGCGCTCCGCGCCGGTCAGGGTCAGCTCGTGCACCGTCACCGGCGCGGCGAGCAGTCCGCCGTCCGAGGCGATCTGGGTGAACGGCTGGCCGTCGGCGAGACGCAGCGACACATGGCGGTTGGGCGAGACGTTGAAGACCCGCAGCCGGTACTTGCGCGCGGCCACCTGGAAGTAGGGCCGTTCCTTGCCGTTGACCAGCATGTGCGGGCACGCGTACGGGTCGGTGTAGACCAGCCTGCCGTCGGTCTCGATCCGGGCGTCCCGGATCAGCAGCGGGATGTCGAACTCGCCGTTCGGCAGCGGCAGGCCGCTCTCGTGCGGGTCGCTGAGCAGGTAGGCGCCGGCCAGGCCGCGGTAGACGTTCTCGGCCTCCAGCTCGTGCGCGTGGTCGTGGTACCAGAGCGAGGCGGCCACCTGCGAGTTGGGGTAGCGGTACTCGCGGGTCTCGCCGGGCTTGACGAGGTCCATCGGCAGGCCGTCGTAGCGCGAGTGCACATGGCCGCCGTGCAGGTGGACGGAGGTGTGCACGCGCAGGTCGTTGGTCTGCTGGACCACCACCTCCCGGCCCCTGACCGCCCGGATGGTCGGACCGGGGAAGCAGCCGCCGAAGGTCCGGACGGTGGTCAGCAGCCCCTTGACGATCTCCGCCTGGGTGTCGGCCATCCGTAGCCGGTACAGGTCCGAGGAGTCCGTCCGCGACACCGGGCTCAGCACCGGGGGCACCGGCATGGCGTGCTCGAAGGGGGTGATCCGGGCGGCCGACCGCTTCGCCTCCGACCTGGGCGGCGCGGCTTGCGGGGCCGGGGCGGCCGGCGCGGCCGACAACGCCAGGGACGAGACCCGGGCCCCGCCCGGTGCGCGGTCCCAGGGGAAGAGGACCGCCGGACCGCCTATCGCGGCGGCTTTCAAAAGGTCTCGTCGGTTCAGCATTCCCGGTCTTTCCGTCCAGGGCCGGACGGTCGGTGCGCCGCCGGGCCAGTGGTCGCCGGTCGTGGCTTCCGGCGGCCCTGCTCGGTGGCCGCCGCGCCACGACGGCGCGGGCCGGGCGTGTCGGACCGTAGCGCCGACGCGACGTTCCGTCACTGCCCGTTGGCTCAGTATCGGCGAGCTTCGCGCGCTCCGCAGCGCGACCGCACCTGCCCGGGCCCCGGTCGGCACTGGCGTCGGGCCCGGAACGACTGACGCGGGGGCCGGGCACCTGGTGGGCACCGGAGCGGCCGGTCGGCACTGGCGTCGGGCCGACCGGCCCCGGCCGCCGTTCAGGATTCGGGCGACGCCCAGGTGCCCAGGGACATCTCGGCGGTGATCCCCGGGCCGAACCCGGCCAGCAGCCCCTGGTGGCCGTCGAGGGCCGACTTCTCGTCGAACATCCGGGCCAGGGCGTCGAGCACGACCGCACTGGCGATGTTGCCGTACTGGGTGAGGGTGGCCCGGCTGAAGCGGAACGCCTCGGGCGGCACCTCCAGGAAGCGGCTGAGGTCGTCCAGGATCCGTGGGCCACCGGCGTGGACGATGTAGAAGTCCAGCGTGCCCACGTCCCACTGGTGCTGCTCCGCCACCGCGCGCAGGGCCGGGCTGAGCGGCTCCATCGTCCCCGGCACCCTCTTGTCCAGCTGGAAGTGGAATCCGGTGGGGCGGACCGCGTAGGAGATCCACTCCTCGGTGTCCGGGATGAGGTACGAGCCGTTGCGTTCCAGCCGCATTCCGGTCCCGCCCTCGCCCCGGACCACGGCGGCGGCGATCCCGTCGCCGAACAGGCCGTTGGACAGCAGCGAGCCCACGCCCAGGTCCGTGGGCTGGTAGCACAGCGAGCAGAACTCGCAGGCCACGATCAGCACGTTGGCGCCCGGGTAGGCCGAACAGAAGTCATGGGCCCGGTTCACCGCCGCGCCGCCGGCCGCACACCCCAGTTGGGCGATCGGCAGCTGCCGGGTCTCCGGCCGGAAGCCCAGCCTGTTGATCAGCCACGCCGTGAGCGACGGCATCATGAAGCCGGTGCACGACACATAGACGATCAAGTCGATCTGGGACGGCTCCACTTGGGCCTGTTCGAGGGCCCTGAGCACCACCGCCGGGACGCGGGCCTTCGACTCCGTCGCGAAGACGGCGCTCCGTTCGTCCCACCCCGGGTGCTTCAGCACCACCTCGATGGGTTGGATCAGGTGCCGCTTGCGCACTCCGGTGTTCTTGATGAGACGCAGCGCCAGTTCGAGCTGTGGGTGGTCGGGGTGGAGCCTGCGCGCCAGCTCGATGGTCTCCTCGTTGGTGATGACGTGCTCGGGTACGTCTATCGCCGGTTTGCACAGAACTGCCACGGCACTTCCTCCAGACGAGCGGTGTTCCCGGTGCGACCCTGGCGGGGCGGGATTTCACCACTCGACGGCAGCCGCTGCGAGCCGGACGCGCGGAGGGCGCGGGCGGCGGGACGCACCGGGCGGGACCCAACTCAGTGGCCGACGAGCCGACCGGGCGAGGATCGGATGATCGCGGTACGGGCGGTCGTGCTGGTCGCAAGTTGGTTCAGGCCACCTAGCCCAATTTACGGAAGGCGGGCCCGTCCCGCATGTCGGCCCGCACACCCCGGGGTGTGCGGGCCGACGTGCGCGGTGTTGCCGGCGGCGGGTGGCGGCGGGCGGGCGCCGGAGCGTGGGGGCACCGTCACCAGGTGACCGGCAGCGCCAGCGGATAGCGCCAGATGGACGTGGTGTTCCACGCCAGCTCCGCGGCCGGCTTCGCCAGCGCGATCCTGGGGAAGCGCTCCAGCAGGGTCCCGAGGGCGACTTCGAGTTCGGTGATGGCCAGCGGCGCGCCGAGGCAGTGGTGCGCGCCCCAGCCGAAGGTCATGTGGGAGGGGCTGGTCCGCTCCAGGTCCAGCTCGTCGGGCCGGTCGAACCGGCGGCCGTCCCGGTTGGCCGTCAGGTAGGAGACGTGCACGATGTCCCCCGCCGGGATCGTCACCCCGCTCAGCTCCACGTCCTCAAGGGCCACCCGGGGGATGCCGACGCCCTTGCGGAAGGGGATGAAGCGCAGCAGCTCCTGGAGCGTCCGGGAGAGCGTCTCGGGCCGCTCGCGCAGTGCGGCGAGCACGTCGGGGCGGCTGAGGATGGTGTACGAGAGGTTGCCGAGCTCGTACGTCGTGGTGTCCTGGCCCGTGATCAGCAGGACCATGGCCATCACGGTGAGTTCCTTCTCGTCGAGGACCTCGTCGCCGTCGCGGGCCGTGGCCAGCACGCTGATCAGGTCGTCGCCGGGGTTCCTGCGCCGTTCGGCGGTCAGCTCGGCGAAGTACGCCCGCAGGTCGGCCTTGGCCCGTACCGCGTTCGGCTTGTTGGCCAGGCTCACGTCCATCATCGTCCGGGCGTTGGCGCGCAGCCGGGCGCTGTCGGCCTCGGGGATCTCCAGGACCTCGCAGATCGTGATCAGCGGGAGCGGGTGGGCCAGGTGCTCCATGAGGTCGGCCGGGGGCCCCTGGTCCCGCATGCGGTCCAGCAGCCCGTTCACCACGTGCTGGGTGCGGTCCCTCATCCGCTCGATGTGGTCGGGGGTGAAGCCCTTGGACACCAGGCTGCGCAGGCGGGCGCTGGCGGGAGGGTCCATGACGTTGATCGCCTCGGCCTGGACGATCGGCTCGGGGGTCATGCGCGGGAAGTCCCGGCCGACGATGGCGTGGCGGCTGAACCGCCGGTCGGTGGTGACCGTGCGCACGTCGTCGTACCCCGTGACGAGCCAGGCCTCCCCCTCGCCGTAGGGGAGGCGGATGCGGCTGACCGGTGCGTCGTTCATGAGCTGCCGGAGCGTCGGGTCGAACTCTAGGGTCTCGGCGAAGTCGAACGGGCAGTTCCGTGCGCTGGAGTCGGTGGACATGCGGACCTCCAGGTCTGGGCCGCGCGGGCCGGATGGGGGAGGCGGACGAATTGCACCGGTACCCGATCGGTCGGCCGCACACACCGGTGGAGGTGCGAGAGCGCCGGTAATTCATCCGGTCTGATCAGCGGCTCGGCTCCACCCGCGCCGGGGCCTGCCACCGGTCCGCTGGTCCGTGGCAGGCCCCGGCCCCGGGTGCCTCAGCCCTTCCCGGCGGCCCGGTTCTCCCCGGTGGCCCGATGCCCGTGCCGGAAGAGCGGGGCGCGGGTGTCGAAGGGCACGTCCTCGTGGGAGGCGGCGACGGCGGCGTCCGAGCGGGGGAGGTCGAACGGGAGCGTCGCGGTCATCGGGGCCCGGCCGAGCGCGGCGTCCAGCACGACCTCGTCCGCGGCGCCGAACTCGCCGATCAGCAGCGCCGCGTGCGGGGCGAGCGGGGTGAGCACGGCGGGCCGCTCCAGCTGGGCGGCGAACACCGTGGGCACGGTGGCGGCCAGCGCGGTGAGGCGGTCGACCTCGGCCGACTCGAACTCCAGCGAGCCGCTGTGGAAGTGCTGCTCCAGCAGCCCTTCGCGCCGCTCGTACGGGGTGGCGAGGCGGATCACGGCCAGCTCGGCCCGCTCCGGCTCCTCGACGAGGGTGCCGTACCCGGCGGCGACGGCGGGGTCGATGCCCTCGACGTACAGCCGGGTGGCGGGGCGCGGCTCGCCGGCCAGGTGGACCACCGAGCGGCGCTGGACCTCGCGGCCGAGCGCCCGGCCCTCCGGGGCGCCGACCAGGTCGGCGGCGGCCTCCGGGTCGACGTACGGGTCGGCGAAGAGGCCGAGGCGGAACTTGTCGCGCAGGATGCGGCGGACCGACTCGTCGAGCCGGGCCTCGGTGACGGCGCCGGAACGGACGGCGGCCAGGATCAGCTCCGGGTCCGTCTCGCCGCCGAGCTGGTCGGCGCCCGCGTCAAGGGTGAGCACGACCTGCTCGGCGACGGACAGCTCCTCGACGCCCCAGTGCCGCGGGGGCAGCGTGACCACTCCGGGGACGTCCATGCCGGTGATGGCGTTGAAGTCGGTGCAGACCACGCCGTCGAAGCCGTAGCGCCCGCGCAGCAGGCCGGTGATGACGTCCCGGTTGAAGTTGGCGCCGACCTCGGCGAGGCCGCTGCCGGAGGGGATCGCGTAGGCGGGCATGATCTGCGCGGTGCCCGCGGCGAAGGCGGCCTCGAAGGGGCGCAGGTGGGTCTCGAACTCGCCTCCGGGGTAGACCAGTCGGCGTCCGGCGGCGAAGTGGGAGTCCTCGCCGGCGGCCTGCGGGCCGCCGCCGGGGAAGTGCTTGGTCATACAGGCGACGCTGTCCGGGCCGATCGGCCCGCCCTGGAGACCCTCGATGTAGGCGGTGATCATCCGCGAGGCGCGCTCCGGATCCTCCCCGAAGGTGCCGCTGATCCGGGCCCAGCGGGGCTCGGTAGCGAGGTCGGCCATCGGGTGGATGGCGACCCGGATGCCGACGGCGCACAGCTCGCGGCGGATCAGGTCGGCGTAGCGCCGCACCAGGTCGGGGTCGTCGGTGGCGGCGAGTCCGATCGGCTCGGGGCCGGTGCTGAAGCCGCCACCGGTGTGGGCGGTGGCCGGGTTGGCGGTGAAGCCGTGCCGGGGGTCGGAGGAGAGGGTGACGGGGATGCCCAGCCGGCCGGCCGCGGCGAGGTCCTGGACGTGGTTGTTCCACTCGGCCATCGCGCGCGGGTCGGGGACGGCCATCATGGCAAAGTGGGTGAGGCCGCGCTCGGTGATCAGGCGGGCGCCGGAGGGGAACGGGCCCTGGTCGCCGGGGAGCATCCGGCCGTGCAGCATCAGCGCGGCCTTCTCCTGCAAGGTCATCCGGGTGAGGAGGTCCTCGACCCGCTCCTCGACGGGCAGCCGCGGGTCCTCGTAGGGCTCCATGGTGCCGTTGTGGTTGAGGTCGCGGAAGGGCGTGCCGTCGGTGTGCCGCAGCAGGGTCAGCATGCCGTCACCTCGGCGGTGTTCGACGCGGCGGTACGGGCCTCGGTGCTGGCGGCGGTACCGGCCTCGGTGCTGGCGGCGGCGCGGGCGGCGGCCTTGGCGCGGAAGCCGTCCAGGGTCTCGGCGGTGACCCCGCAGGCGGTCAGGAAGCCCTCGGCGCCGCCGTGCTTGGCGCGGACCAGGTCGAGGAAGGTGCTCATCGCCCCGGCGGGCGCCTCCAGCAGCGGGGCGGGGACGACCAGCCGGCCGGCCTCGACCTCGTTGAGGGCGGCGCGGTTGCGGTCGGCGAGGCCGGCCCAGATCTGCTCGATCGCCTCGTTGGTGCGGGCGTAGTCGGCGACGATCTCCTCGGCGGGCACCCCGAGCAGTTCCAGCAGCAGCGCGGTGAGCAGCCCGGTGCGGTCCTTGCCGGCCGCGCAGTGCACCAGCACGCCGCCCGGGCGGACGGTGGCCTCGGCGGCGGCGGCCAGCCCCTGCGGCGCGGACTCGGCCATCAGCAGGTAGAAGGCGCCGAGGTCCTCGGCGGTGGTCATGGCCCGCATGGCCTGCGCCAGTTCGTCGTTGGTCGGCTCGATCCGGGCGAGGACGACGGCGATGCCGGCGGCCTCGGCGGCGGCCCAGTCCTCGGGGCGGCTCTCGGACTCGCCCCGGAGGTCGACGATGGTGGTGATGCCGTGCTCGCGCAGCTGGGCGACGACGGCCTCGTCGGCGGCGGGGAAGGGCTGGGCGGAGCGGAACAGGGTGCCGGGGCGGATCCACCGGCTCGCGGGGTCGGCGAGCGCTGCGGGGTCGCGGAAGTTGACCAGGGACATGCGGGGGGCCTTTCAGGAAGTGCGAAGCAGGTGGTGAAGGTGCGCGGCGGGCCGCACGAGGGGGGGAGAGAAAGGGCAGGGCCGGCGGCGAAAGGGCGCGCGGTGCCGTCCGGACGGCCGGCGGCATCGCCCAGTGGTGACGGGGTGTAGGGGTGACGGGGTGTAGGGGTGTCGGCTCGGGTCAGCCGGTGGTGTCGAGCACGTCCCGGTAGGCCTTGTGCCAGTCGGCCACCGTGCCGGTCTCGGACGCGATCAGGACGTGGTGGCGCACCATGCCGCCGAACTGCGCGCCGAGCGCAGTCGGACGCAGGTCGGTGGCCGGGTCCACGCCGAGCCGCTCGGCCGCGATGGTGACGGTGCGTTCGGTGAAGCTGTCGATCACGACCACGGCGTAGTTGTGCACGGAACCCTGCACCTCGATCAGGCTCCGGCGCAGCCGGCGGCGGCGCTCGGTGTGCTCGACGGGCTCTTCCAGCCGGCCGCCGGTGGCGGTCAGCGCGTGGTCGAGCGCGGCCCAGAGCGGGAGTTCGGCGGGGGCGGCGGCGAAGGCGTCGAGGATGGCCTGGCCGAAGTCCCAGCCGAACAGCAGAGCCTCCTTGGCCGGGTAGTAGCGGAAGAACGTGCGGTGGGCGATGTCGGCGCGGCGGCAGATCTGGTCCACGGTGGTGCGCTCGAACCCCTGCTCCTCGAAGAGGTCGAGCGCCGCGGTGCGGATGGTGTCGCGGGTGCGCGCCTTCTTGCGGTCGCGCATGCCCTGCTCCGCCGCGGTGTCCGTCCCCTGCATGGTTCTTCCGTTTCCTCTCGGTGAGTTGAGTGTGGATGGGGCCGCCGAGGGGGCGGCTGTCAGTACCGAATCACGTCCGACCGTGCTCGCTCAAGGCGAGCGCCGACTCTTCCGGGTTCCGTCATCTGAAATTTGCACAACTGCCTTTTGGCAGTACTGCCACTTCCGGAATGGTGTGAAGCGTCGGCGGTCGCACTCCCCCAGGCCGCCCCCACTCCCCCGAACCGAGGAACCATGAAGCGGCACACCCACCTCCTGGTAGCGGCGGCCTGCACGGCCGCGCTCACCCTCACCGCCTGCTCCGCCTCCGACGACGCGGTCTCCGGCTCCGGCGCCGGGAACACCGGCGCGGCGAACGACGGGCCTGCCGTGGACGGCGGCACGCTCAAGATCGGCCTGGACCGGCCGTTCGCCAAGCTCGACCCGGCCGACGGCACCCTGACCTCGATGCCGATGATGGTCCTCGCCAACGCCCTGTACGACCCGCTGATGGTCAACGGCGACAACGGCGCCGTCCAGCCCTACCTCGCCAAGTCCTTCACCCCCAACGCGGACGCCACGGTCTGGACCCTCGACCTGCACGAGGGCGTGAAGTTCGGCGACGGCAAGCCGCTGGACGCCCAGGCCGTCGCCGACCACGTCACCCGGCTCGCCAAGCCGGAGAGCAAGTGCGCCTGCGCCATCGACGCAGCCACCATCGGCGCCACCACCGTCTCCGGCCCGACCACCCTCACCTTCACCCTCAAGGCGCCCGACGCCGCCTTCCCGAACATATTCACCCGCTCCCTCGGCTACGTCTCCGAGGCCCCGTCCGGCGACTCCCCCGCCGTCGGCTCCGGCCCGTACACCGTGGAGAGCGTGCAACCCGGAGTCTCCGTCACCCTCACCCGCAACCCCGCGTACTGGGGCGCCAAGGGCCACGCCGACAAGCTCGTCTACCGGGTGCTCACCGACACCGACAGCCGCTACCAGTCGCTGCGCTCCGGCGACACCGACCTGATCTGGACCGAGACGCCCGGCCAGCTCAAGCAGGCCGCCGCCGACGGGCTGCGCAGCGCCACCGGGCCCGGCGGCACCACCACCATGGTCTTCAACACCGCGTCGACGCCCTTCGACGACGTGCGGGTCCGCCGGGCCGTGCAGTACGCGATCGACCGCGAGGCCCTGGAGAAGGTCGTCTCCCTCGACCAGGGCAAGGTCTCGGACGGCCCGATCGGCTCCCGCTCCCCGTACCGCACCGCCGCCGGGTACCCGGCCCACGACCCGGCCAAGGCCCGGGACCTGCTCGCCGAGTCCGGCCACCCCGACCTCGCCTTCGACTACCTCGTCGACAGCCGCCCCGAGGGCCAGCAGCGCGCCACCGTGATCCAGCAGATGCTCGGTGAGGCCGGGATCAAGGTGACCATCAAGCCTCTCGACGCCGCGGGCCTGGGCACCGCGATGCTCCAGCGCAAGTTCCAGGTGATCGACTTCCCCACCAGCATGTTCGGCGACACCGACACCGCGCTCACCAATCTCTACCTGTCCAACTCGCCCTACAACTTCATGAGTTGGTCCGACCCGGAGACCTCGAAGGCAATCGCCGAGGGCCGCGCCTCGACCGACCCCGCCAAGCGTGCGGCCGCCTACCAGCAGGCCGCCCGGCGGGTCGTCGGCGAGGTGCCGATGGCCTTCCTCACCGAGAACACCGTCGGCTTCCTCGCCGGCGCCAAGGTCGGCGGACTGCCCGACCTGTCCAAGCGCACCGTCCTCAACGTCTCCCCCGCCCCCCTGTGGGTGAAGCGGTGACCCCCCGCACCCGCACCGCGCTGCGCCACGGCGGGCGGCTCGGCCGCGCCGCGGCCGTGCTGCTGCTGGTCACCGTCGCCGCCCTGTACCTGCCCCACCTGATGCCGGGCTCCCCCGCCGTCGCCGCCCTCGGCCCCACCGCCACCCCCGAACAGATCTCCGCCTACGAGGCCGGGCTCGGCCTGGACCGCAATCTGTTCGCCGCCACCTGGCAGTGGATCGCCGACGCCCTGCACGGCGACCTCGGCCACTCGCTGTCCACCGGAGCCGCCGTCACCACCGAACTCGCCGACCGCATCCCCGTCACCCTCGAACTCTTCCTCGCCGCCCAGCTGGTGGCGCTCGCCCTGGCCGTGCCCGTCGCCCTGCTCTCCGCCTGGCGGCCCGACGGCACCTTCGACCGGATCGCCACCGCCGGCACCTTCGGCTGGCTCGCCGTCCCCGGCTTCGCCCTCGGCCTGCTGCTCATCTGGCTCGCCGCCGTCCAACTGCGCATCCTGCCCGCCACCGGCTGGACCCCGTTCACCGAGGACCCGGCCGAGAACCTGCGCCACCTGGTGCTGCCCGCCCTCACCCTCGGCCTCACCGAGGCCGCCGTGTTCACCCGCACCCTGCGCGGACAACTGCTCGACACCCTCGACCAGCCGTACATCGCCGCCGCCCGCAGCCGCGGCATGGGCACCACCCGGCTGCTGCTGCGCCGCGCCCTGCGACCGTCCAGCCTGCCGCTGGTCACCCTGGTCGGCATCGGCATCGGCACCTCGCTGGGCGGCTCGGTGCTGGTCGAGTCGCTGTTCGCGGTGCCCGGCGTCGGCAGCCTGGCCGCCGGGGCCATCTCCGGCCGGGACTTCCCCGTCGTCCAGGCCGTGGTGGTGGTCAGCGCCGTCGGCGTGGTCGCGGCCACCTTCGCGGTCGACCTGCTGTACCGCACGATCGACCCGAGGATCGCCCATGAGCACCGCTGAGACCCCAGTCGTGACCGTCGAGACGGTCGCGGCGCGCACCGCCCGCCGCCGGCCCCCCGCCGGCGTGCTCGCCGCCGGGGCCTGGCTGGCCGTCGTCGCCCTCGCCGCCCTGCTGCTGCCCCTGCTGCCCGGCTTCGACCCGCTGCACGGCGACTTCGCCCACCCCGCCGCCGCCCCCGGCCCCGGCCACTGGCTGGGCACCGACAGCGCCGGACGGGACGTCCTGCAACGCACCGTCGCCGGCGCCCGCGCCTCCTTCACCGTCGCCGCCCTCACCATCCTGGTCGGCCTGCTCGGCGGCGGAACGCTCGGCCTCGCCGCCGGCTGGTTCCGCGGCCCGCTCGACAAGGCGATCGGCTTCGCGACCGACCTGCTGATGTCCGTGCCCAGCCTGATCCTGGTGATGATCGCGGTCTCGCTGCGCGGCCCCAGCCTCACCGTGATCGGCACGCTGATCGGGCTGTTCACCGTCCCGCACTTCACCCGGGTGGTGCGCGCCGTCGTGCTCTCGCTCAGCGAACGCGGCTTCGTCCAGGCCGCCCGCATGCTCGGCACCGCCCCGCTGCGCGTCCTGCGCCGCGAGATCGTCCCGCACGTCGCGCCGGCCGCCCTCACCTTCGCCTTCACCGCCACCACCGTCGCCATCGTCGCCGAGGGCTCGCTCAGCTTCCTCGGCTTCGGGCTGCGCCCGCCGGAGCCCTCCTGGGGCGGCATCATCGCCGAGGGGCGCACGGCCCTCGGCAGCGCGCCGTGGATCTCGCTGGCGCCCGCGGCCGTGCTCTGCCTGACCGTCCTCGCCCTCAACTACCTCGGGGAGCACCTGCGTTCGGGTGGTCCCGCCGGCCCGAAGGGAGCGCGCGGATGACCTCCGCCCCCGACCTCGACGAACCCGCCCTGGACGTCCCCGCCCTCGACGTCCCGGTGCTCGACGTCCGCTCGCTGGACACCGTCCTGCACACCCCCGACGGCCGTGCCCTGCACGTCCTGCACGGCGTCAGCCTCACCATCGCGGCCGGCGAGTGCCTCGGCGTGGTCGGCGAGTCCGGCTCCGGCAAGTCCGTGCTCGCCCGCGCCGTCCTCGGCGTCGAGTCCCGCACCACCAGGGCCGTCGCCACCGGCGAGATCCGGCTGAACGGCGAGGACCTGCTCGCCGCCTCCCGCACCCGCCGCGCCGAACTGCTCGGCACCGGCATCGCCATGGTCCACCAGGACCCGATGACCTCGCTCAACCCGGTGGTCCGGATCGCCGACCAGGTCACCGAGTCCCTCACCAACCGACGCCGGCTCTCCCGGCGCGAACGGCTGCGCACCGCCACCGAGTTGCTCGCCGCCGTCGACGTCCCCGACCCCGCCCGGCGGGCCCGCGCCCACCCGCACGAGCTCTCCGGCGGCCTGCGCCAGCGCGTCGGCATCGCCGCCGCCCTGGCCGGCGAACCCGCCCTGCTGCTCGCCGACGAACCCACCACCGCCCTCGACGTCACCGTCCAGCGCACCGTCCTGGACCTGCTCGACCAGCACCGGCGCAGCCGCGGCCTCGCCACCCTGCTGATCACCCACGACATCGGCCTGCTGTACGGGCGGGCCCGCCGGATCGCCGTCATGTACGGCGGCCGGATCGTGGAGACCGGCCCCACCGAGGCCGTCACCCGCCACCCCCGGCACCCCTACACCGCGGCCCTGCTGCGCTCCGTACCCCGGGTCACCGGCCCGCTGCGCCGCACCCTGCCCGCGATCCCCGGCTCGCCGCCCGACCTCACCCGGCCCATCCCCGGCTGCCCCTTCGCCCCGCGCTGCGAACTGGCGACGGACCTCTGCACCACGACCGCACCGCCCACCCACACCGCGGCGGACGGCCACACCGCCGCCTGCCACTTCCCGCTCACCGCGCCGCCTGACGCGCCGTCGCCCTCGCCCTCGCCCTCACCCGACGAACTGGAGCCCGCGGCATGACCACCGCCCCCGACGCCGCTGCCCCCGAAGCCGTCGCTCCCGGCGCCGCCGCTCCCGGAACGGCCGTCCTGGAGGCCACCGGCCTCAGCGTCGTCCACCGCACCCGCTCCGGCCCGCTGCACGCCGTCAGCGGCGTCGACCTGGCCCTCCACCCGCGCCGCACCCTCGCCCTGGTCGGCGAGTCCGGCTCCGGCAAGAGCAGCATCGCCAAGGCCCTGCTGCGGCTGCCCCCACCCACCACCGGCACCGTCACCCTCGACGGCACCGACCTCGCCACCCTCTCCCCGCGCGCCCTGCGGGCCGTCCGGCCCCGCCTCCAGCTGGTGTTCCAGGACCCGCTCTCCTCCCTCAACCCGCACCGCCGGGTCCGCGACCTGGTCGCCGAACCCCTCGACGCCCACCCCGACCCGGCCCGCGACCGCGAGCAGGTCGTCACCGAGCAGTTGGCGGCCGTCGGCCTGCCGCCCGCCCTGTTCGGCGACCGCCGCCCCCACCAGCTCTCCGGCGGGCAGGCCCAACGGGTCGCCATCGCCCGGGCCCTGGCCGCCGGACCGCGCGTCCTGATCGCCGACGAGGCGGTCTCCGCCCTCGACGTCTCGGCCCAGGCCACCGTGCTCAACCTGCTGCGCGGGCTCACCGAGGAACGCGGACTGGCCGGCCTCTTCATCTCCCACGACCTCGGCGTGGTCCGCGCGGTGAGCGACGAGGTGGCCGTGCTCCAACTCGGCCGCATCTGCGAACGCGGCCCCACCGAGGCCGTCCTCGCCGCCCCGGCCCACCCCTACACCGCCGCCCTGCTCGCCGCCGTCCCCGAACCCGGCCGCCCGCTGCGCGACACCGGCCTCCTCCCCACCGACCCGCCCTCCCCCCTCGCCCCGCCCAGCGGCTGCCGCTTCCGCACCCGCTGCCCCCTGGCCGACACCCGCTGCGCCACCGAGGAACCACAGCTGCGGGAGGTGGCACCAGGCCGCGCGGTGGCCTGCCACCGACCACTGATCGGCGCTGCCACAGCGTCCTGACCAGCCGGACGCACCACGGGCCCCCGGGCCGGGAGCCCCACTCCCGCCCCAGGGGCCCTTCCCGTTCCGGCCGCGGACGGGCGGGCGCCACGGCGGCGACGGAAAGGGTTCAAGCGCAATGCCCGACTCGGAGCACCCGCAGGTCATCGGCACCACGGAGGCCCGACGGGACGGCGCCCCCGTCGGGCTTTCACCTGGCAGCGACACGGCCCTCGCGCGCCGTTCGCACCCCTTCACGCCGGTGACGATTCGCGTACGCAGCCTTACCGTTGGTTGCGATCACGGGTCGCACCTGGCGACCCGGCGTACCGGAGGTCCCATCATGCGACGCCTCGTCACGACGATCGGTACCCTCATCGCCGCAGGGACGCTGGCCGTGGCCGTCCCCACGTCCGCCCAGGCCGCCACGGGCACCCTGACGTTCTACAACGTGATCTTCCCCGGCGGGTCGGGCAGCGGCCCGGGCGTGCCGTACCTCGACCCGGCCCCCGGCTGCTACGACGTACCGAGGGAGGCACAGGGGCCCCTGTCAGGCGTGAACAACGCGACGGACAGCACGGTCCGCTTCTACTGGGGCGAGGACTGCACCGGCGGGTCGCTGTTCAGCGTGTCGGCCGGCCGTTCGGTCAGGTTCAACTCGCACCCGCGCTCCTTCATGGTCGAGAGCTGACCGCAGACCCGAACGCGGCCACACCGATCCCAGGTGGCCGAAGGACGGGCGACCCGGCCAGCGGCTATTGGGGGCCCGGCCAAGGCGCCTGCGAAACCCACCCGGGGCATCCCGGTCTCGCTCGTCGTCGAGTAGTCGCAGGGATTTTGAACGGCGGGCGACCGCAGGCCACTTCGGCCTGTCGGCCGCCCGCCGCCCGCCGTCCGCGTCCGTGCCCACGGCGGCGCTACGACGGCGATGGCGCTACGACAGCGGCAGCGCCCGCCTGAGCGCACCGAAGGCCGCGTCCAGCAGGGCGCGATGATCGGGGTCGACCGCCGCCGCACTCTCCCCCGCCAGCATCCGGCCCGCAGAGGTGAGGCAGCCGGTGCGATAGGCGGCGACGGCGAGCGCGGCGGTCAGCCGGGGCTGCGGGTCCGGCGAGGTCTGCGCGATCACCTCGGCCAGCGCGCCCTCCAGCTCCTCGACGCCTTCGCGGGCCCGCGCCCGCAGCGACGGGGAGTCCACCACGACCTGCCAGAAGGCCGTGAAGCGATCCCGCAGAGCCGCCAACGGGTAGCCCTCGTCGATGAGTTCGAGAATCAGGCGATGCAGCGCGGCGAGTGGGGACTCGGCGGCCGGGCGGTCGCGCACCGCGCTCGTGAACAGCTCGACAGCCTCCGGGATCCGGTCCAGGAAGAGGTCCTCCTTGCGCGGGAAGTAGTTGAAGACCGTCATGGTCGAGACCTCCGCCGCCTCGGCCACCTCGGCGACGGTGACCTGGTCGAACCCGCGCGCCAGGAACAGGGTGGTGGCCACGCCGGAGATCCGCTGCCGGGTCTGCACCTTCTTGCGCTGACGCATCGTGAGGTTCCGGGACTGCGGTTCGTCGCCGGCGTCTGGGGTCCTGGCTACATCCATGACCGAAATTATACCCACCACAGATTTTTAGTGACTAAAGTAAAGCCATGAACACGGACATGCGCACAGACGCAGGCACAGACGCAGGCACCGACGTAGGCACGGACTACGACGTGGTGGTGGCGGGCGGCGGGCCGGTCGGGCTGATGCTGGCCTGCGAGATCCGGCTCGCCGGAACCTCGGTGCTGGTCATCGAACGACTCACCGAGGTGGACCAGACGGTCAAGGCGGGCGCCATCAACACGCCCAGCGTGGAGGCCTTCTACCGGCGCGGGCTGCTCCCGGCGCTCGAAGAGATCCACGCGCAGGCAATGGAGAAGTTCGCCCAGTTCACCCGGCAGCGCCGCCCGGGCGGGCCGCCCACCAACGGCGAAGTGCCCACCAACGGCGAAGCGCCCGCCAACGGCGAAGCGCCCGCCGACAGCGCAGTGCCCACGCGGGCGCCGCAGCGGATCGCCGGGCACTTCGCCGGAATCATGCTGAGCTTCGACCGCTTCGACCCCGCCGACGACCCCGACTTCGCCGACCGCGGCCCCGTAGACAAGGCCGCCCTCGTCCCGCAGGCCGCCCTGGAGCACGTGCTCGGCGAGCGCGCGGCCGAGCTGGGCGTCGAGCTGCGCCGGGGCGTGGAGTTGACCGGCTTCGACACCGACGAGCACGGGGTGACCGTGCACACCGACGGCGGTGCGCCGATCCGAACCGGCTGGCTGGTCGGGTGCGACGGCGGCCGCAGCACGGTGCGCCGGCTCGCCGGGTTCGACTTCCCCGGCACGGCCCCGGAGATCACCGGCCACCAGGCGATAGTGGAGATGACCGGCTCCGAGGCCCTGGGCGCCGGCTGGAACCGGACCTCGGTCGGGACGTACGTGCACGGGCCGGTGCCGGGCCGGATCCTCACCGTGGAGTTCGACGGTCCGCCCGCGGACCGCCAGTCGCCGGTCACCACCGAGGAGTTGCAGGCCAGCCTGCGCAACGTCAGCGGCGTGGACGTGACGATCACCAAGGTGCACAGCGCGACCCGCTTCACGGACAACGCCCGCCAGGCGAGCACCTACCGCGCGGGCCGGGTGCTGCTGGCCGGCGACGCGGCGCACGTGCACTCCCCGTTCGGCGGCCAGGGGCTCAACCTCGGCATCGGCGACGCGATCAACCTCGGCTGGAAGCTCGCCGCCACCGTGCAGGGCTGGGCGCCGGAGGGCCTGCTGGACAGCTACACCGCCGAGCGGCACCCGATCGGCGCCTGGGTCCTGGACTGGACGAGGGCGCAGGTCGCGCTGATGCGGCCTGAGCCGGGCAGCAGCGCGCTGCGCAACGTCGTCACCCAGCTGGCCGACACCGCGGCCGGGACGACCTACTTCGTCAAGCAGCTCTCCGGCGTGTGGCAGCGCTACGACCTGCCCGGCGAACACCCGCTGGTCGGCCGCAGCGCACCGGACCTCGCACTCGCCGACGGCAGCAAACTGGCCGACCACCTGCACGACGGCCGCGCGCTGCTGCTGGACCTCACCGACGACCCCGAGCTGCGCGCCCGCGCCGACGGCCACCGCGACCGGTTGCGGATCGTGACTTCCCCCTGCCCCGAACAGCCCACGCCGGCCGCCCTGCTGGTCCGCCCGGACGGCTTCGTCGCCTGGGCGGGCGACAGCGGTGAGGCCCCGGACGGGCTCGGCGAGGCGCTCGACAGGTGGCTCGGCGCAGCTCAGGACTGAGCTCAGGGCCGGCGCAGGACGGCGGCTGCCAGGGCGAGCGCCGGGTCAGGGTGTCGATCGCCCGGTCGAGTTCGGCGGCCTGCTGCTGGTGGCTGCCGTCGGTGACGCAGTCCTGGAAGGAAAGGTCTTCGTCCAGGACCTCCGCAAGCACATCCCCTTCACCATCACCCGCACGTGACCACCACCGCCCCGCCCACCCCGAGGGCCGCCAGGCCGGTCGCACCGCGCCCAGCGGCCTCCGGCACACCAACGGCGGACACCACCGCACCCCACTTCCCACACGGCCGCATCGTAGACGCGGCGCTCCCATCCCCCCCGGCCCCCGCACATCCGCGCGACACTCACAGGTGATCTATCGTCACTTTGTGTAGGCCTCCAGGCGTACGATGTCGGGGGTTTGGGCATGGTCAGCGCCGGGGCCGTCACGGTCCCTGCGGTTCGCGTCCACTGCGGGCCGCGAGAAAGTGCCGGTCCAGCGAAGAGGAGCTTCCATGACGGGTCAGACGCCCGACGCCGCACAGCAGCAGGTGCAGTTCCCCATCACCGAGTCGTTCACCGGCACAGCCCCGGAGAATGAGCACTGGCAGTTGCTGGGTAGCGCGCGGCTGAACGAGGGCGCCCTGGAGCTGACGCCGAACACCCCCTCGAAGGCGGGTACGGCGTTCCTGGACCAACCGTTCTCCTCCTCGCTCGGGGTGAGCATCGACTTCGACTACTCCTGTGAGGGCGGCGGGGCCCAGGGTCTCGGGGACGGGTTCAGCCTCTACCTGATCGACGGGAGCCGTACCACGCAGCCCGGGGCCCGCGGCGGGGCGCTGGGCTACTCCTACATCAAGGACGGCTCGGTCAACCTCCCCGGCGTCACTGCCGGCTATGTGGGCGTCGGCTTCGACAACTTCGGGAACTTCGCCGCCCCCTCATGCGGCCCCGGCGGTCCCGGCCGCAGCCCCGACACTGCGGGTGTGCGCGGCTCCGGGGACCTGCTCACGGGCTTCGCCTGGCTGGCCGGTGTCGAGGTGCCGGGTGGGTTCCGGGGCGGCTGGGGGGTGGGGGCCCATCTGCAGGTGACCGTCATCGGCGGGCGCCTGACGGTGCGGCGCTCCAGCACCTCGGACCCCAACGGCGCGGTGCTGATCGACAATCTCGACCTGGCCGCCGGCCCGGGCCAGGTGCAGATGCCCGCGACGTTCAAGCTCGGGTTCGGCGCCGGCACCGGCGGGGCCACCGCCGCCCACCGCATCCGCAACCTCACCGTCGCCCTGCCCGTCGCCATGCCGCTGGAGATGAGCGGCCCGCTGACCGCCAAGGCCGGCCATCGGATCTCCTACACCATCGGCGTCCAGAACCACGGGCCCAACGACGCCCCCGACGCCGTCGTGCGCGGCGACGTCCCCGTCCAGTTGCTCGACGTGGAGGTGACATGCCGCGGGGAGAACGGCGCGGTGTGCGGCCCGGGAACCGCTACCGACGGCGAACTCCACCAGCCGCTCAACCTGCCCAAGGGCAGCAAGGCGGTGATCACCTTGAGGGGCACCGTCGACCCTCACCACGAAGGCGACTTCACCACCACGAGCCGGATCACCTCCGCCACCCGCGCCAATACCGCGGCCCAGCAGTCCGGCCAGGTCACCACCACCGCCGAACTGCCGCTGATCACCGTCGGCCAGAAGATCGCCGGACAGTGGGACCAGACCTGGCCCGAGGACGCCAAGGGTTGGCTCGTCAGCTACAACCTCACCCTGGCCGCCAACGAACACCGCGTGACAGCCTGGGAGATCGCCTTCGACGTCCCCTCGCGCACCCGCGTCAACCCCCAGCAGACCCAGTGGTACCGGGTCATCAAGGACGGCCTGGAGGGAACGGTCGTCCTTGGGTCCCCCAACGACGGCTCCCACACCATCGACCCCGGCACCCCGCTGCCCGTCGACGTCCAGATCCTCTACCCCTCCCAGTCCGACGCCGGCGACGGCCGCCTCCGCGGCCTCTACGCCGTCGAGGTCGAGAACCCCTAACCCCGCAGAAGCAGCACCCGGACCGGATCCGCCTCGCAGCAGTGCATCCGCCCGCGAGGCGGATCCGGCACAGCTACCCGCAGCCCGACCTGCCGGTCACGCCCGTGCGAGCCGCCATTTGCACCCGGCGCTCTGCGCCAACGCGCGGTGGATTCGCCCGCCGACGCAGTCCTCCACCACTGGGGGCGGGGGGGGGGGGGGGGGGGGGGGGGGGGGGGGGGGGGGGGGGGGGGGGGGGGGGGGTGGGGGGGTTCTCCTCATCCCCCTCCTCCGTGTAGTCCGT
>NZ_JBWKEQ010000040.1:77950-80454 GCF_056435365.1 Kitasatospora sp. NPDC043949
CCGCAGCCGCATCCTTTCCCCCTTCCTCTCTTCTCCCCCCCCCCCCCCCCCCCCCCCCCCCCCCCCCCCCCCCCCCCCCCCCCCCCCCCCCCCCGGGCCTCTGCTACATCTGGCCCTGGTCCATCAAGCCGCCGGCGCGCGTCCGCGCCTGCGTTCCGAGTGCCTGGTCGGCGGTATCCGCAATGGGGTCGGAGCCGTCGTCCTGCGGGTCTGCGACCCTGTGGACGACCAGTTCGGGCTGCTCGTCGACGTACTCTTCGGGCTCGGGCATGGGGTTCTCCTTCTTCGGGACGTCAAGCACCTGGACCAACGAGCCGTCCGCCACCTGATGACGCCTACCGGAGGCAGCTGGCTGGCAGCCGGTCTGTGCGGACTGACGGCGACCGTCCCTCGGAGAGCCCGATCGCTCTCGCGCTCCGCCGGGCGATGGCCCGCTCCTCGGCGTGAACGAGAGGCATTGACAGCCCGGCGGCCTCCAGAAGTCGGTGGAATCCGGGGACCGCGCCCGTGCTACTTGCCGACCGCGTAGACGATGTCGTCCGTGAGGTACTTGTCGCCGACGGTCGCCTCGTAGGTCCCCAGGTTCGACGTGATGGCGGCCTTGGCCTTCGCCTTGACCGGGGCGGGAGCGCCGACGGCGCGCTCCCAGTGTCCCGGAGTTGCCCAACCTGGCCCGAAGAGCAGCATCGCACCGGTCCGGCATCCGAGCTCTGGACTCCCACCCTGCACTGCCGCTGCACGATGGCAGCGCGGCCAGAGGTGGTGGTTGTCAGTGCTTGATGTCGATCTTCCCCTGTCCGCCCATGGCGCCGACGCCCATCTCCGCTCCGCCACCGACAAACGAACCGATGTACTCGCCGTCCAGGCCCCACAGGTTGATGTTGAACATGGCCGCGGTGGCGGTCGCCTCGAAGCGGGTGGTCCAGCCCGCGTAGTCGGACAGGTGGCCGTTGGTCCACAGGGTGCCCCAGACGTCTCCGCCTCCGACGCTCAGGCCGCCTCCGGCACCGGTGATCTCGTACTCGACGCCCTTCTCGTCGGTGAAGTCCCCGGAGAAACCGCCCCCGAGGACCGAGAAGGAGTGCACGGACCCGGAGTAGGAGAACTTCTTGGGGACGATCACCGCTTGCCCCGCGATCAGGTCGGGGTCGATAGCCCGCCGGGCTGTGATCAGGTCGAGGTGGGACTCGGCGGCCCGGCTGTAGTGCTCGGCCAGTTGCGGGTGGGCGGTGTCGTGAATGCTCATGGCGAGGGGTCCTCAATTCGTTTCACGGACGGCCCGGGCGCAGGTGCGCACGGCGGCTTGATCGTCCCAGCCCGCCCCGGACCCCGCTGCACCGAAAGGTGTGAACAGGCCATCGAACAGGCAAGGTTGGCTTCCGAATCACCCAGTCGACTTACCCCACGCGGCTCCCACCCAGCCGGCACGGGAGGGGACGTTCAAGGGGCCGTGACAGCACTGTCCTCGCCCGGCGCGTCCGACGCGTCGGGGCTCAACCCGAACGTCCGCGCGCACCGCGGGTGGGAGATGGGCCAGTCGGCGGCTTCCTCGACTGTGCGCAGGGTGCGGGTGGCCTTGTCGGGGTCGGGGTGGCTGTTCCATCCGCAGTCGTGACCGTCAGAGACCTCGACCTGGTGGATTCCGTACTCGCGGGCGGTGTTGTGGGCGACGGCGGAGCGGGCGGCGAGGGCGGCTTCGGCCCAGGCCCGGACGGGCATGCGGGCGCCGTTGCGGTAGACGACCCGGTCGAGGCGGTAGGCGGCGGCGAGCCGGTCGGCGAGGGAACGGGCTGCGGTCGTGGCGCCGGCTCGGTCGGCGGTGAGGAGGGGAGGTCGTGGCGGACGGCGACACCGCCGCCCCCTCCGGCATGCACCGGGCTCGAAATGAACTTCCGAGGGGGCGTCGCGCAGGGCGTACAGGTCGGCGATGGCGGCCAGTTCCGCGAAGCGGGCCAGTAGCCGACGGACGGCCCGGCCGTCACCGCCGGGCACGGCCTTGGTGATCGTTTCGACCAGGGCCTCCCGTCCCGCCCTCCGGGCCGTCTCCGGTCCGACGGGCACCAGGTCTTCGACTTCTGCCTCCCCGCGCGGTGCGGCTCGCTGCTTCGGGCGCGCGGCGGCGGCTCGGGGGGTTGCCGCCGCCGCGCAGCGGAAGGTTACCTCACCCGAGAGCGTCGCAAAATCTGTGTGCGCCGGAGTAGACATTGCTCGTGGGTGGGTCTAACGTTTCTCTCGTAGACAGCAAGTCGGCGATACCGGCCAGACACGAACTGGCCGGGGTTGTTGGACAGAAGTTCGCAGTTCGGTCCGGCAGTGGAGTTCCGAAGCCAGGCAGGTGCAGGACGGCGACGGGGCTGGCTTCCGGACCGGGCGGCCCGCAGGTATCAGGGGCCGCCACCAGCGGTACCGGTAGGACGCAGTTCAGTGAGTGCAGTACCGGCAGTCGCGAGACAGGCACGGCCTCGGCAAAGGCGCCCAGACTGCGGGCGCGCGTGCCGAGGGGT
>NZ_JBWKEQ010000041.1:0-19424 GCF_056435365.1 Kitasatospora sp. NPDC043949
CATCCGCATATCGCATGCGAGACGGTCTACGCCGACAGGTGACCGTCCGTCAGTAAAACGGCAGATCCATCACCCCAAAGAGCAAATGTCAGTAACCGGCCGAACAGCCGTGTTCCGGGCCGGCGCAGCCGCCAGACCGTCCACCAGCAGCCGAGGCCGAAGACGGCCAGCAACACGCCGAAACCCCGGGTGGTGGCCGGGTAGGTCGGGTTCTGTTCCAGTAGGCCGTTGAGTACGGTGGCGACGCCCGTGAAGAGCAGCAGCATCCGGATCACGGTCACGTCGCGTGGTCGCCGCCCGGGCCGGTCGCGGTCAGCGGACATCGTCGGACTCGCTGGAGGCGCCGAGTTGTTCGGCGATCAGGGCCTGGGCCTGGTCGCACCAGGCGAGTTCCGCGTCGGCCAGGGCGATCGTGTGGGCACGGACCAGCCAGGTGGCCGGGACGGTGTCGGCGCTGCGCTCGGTCTGTTCGGGCCATTGGGCGCCGGGCACGGTCGCCGTGGCCTGATCGCGGCGCCCGCGTGCCTCGTCGCGGCGCTGCTCGATCAGCCGCAACATCGCCCGTGGACCGGCGTGGTCGCTGAACAACAGCTTGACCATGCCCTCGTCGCGCCGCTGCGCCGGCTGGGCCGGGAGGCTGAGCCAGCCGTCCAGGGCTGTCGCGCCCTGCTCGGTCAGCTGCCAGACGGTCTGCCTGCCCCGCTCGGCGGCCGGCTCGTCCGCGGCGATCAGGCCGTTCGCCTCCAGGTGCTTCAGTTGCGGGTAGAGCTGGCCGTAGCTCACACCCCAGAAGTGTCCGACGGAGCGCTGCACGGCCTGCCGCAGCTGGTAGCCGTTGCGGGAGCTGAGCGACAGGAAGCCGAGCACCGTCCATCCCGTGGGCGTGAGCTTCGGCAGTCCGATGTCGGCGGCGTGAGGATCCTCGCTATATCTTCCAGATAGGGTCATGGGGCGAACGTACCATTCCCGCGGACCCTCGGGGCGGCGGCCGATCCCGGCCACCCGGAGTCAGCAGTTGAGGCAGGAACAGGGGCGGCGGACACGAGAGCAGGTGCTCGATCCTGATGGTCCGGTGGGCAACGGAATCGGCTTGTGTGGGCCTGCCATCGGCTGGGAGGCTCAGAATCATGATCGACAAGCACGTCGGAGCAGCGGAGACCACGGACGGCGCCTGGTGGCTGCGGGGCGTACCCGCGGCCGAACTGCCCTGCGGCCAGCGGCCGGAGTGGGCCGAGTTCGCCGAATCGGCCCTCTCCCGCGCCGAGTCGGCGCCGCGCGTGCCGACCGGGGAGCTGCCGGGCATCACCGGCTTCGCGGCCGTGCTGGCGCCCTTCGCCGAGCTGGCCGGAGTGCGACTCCCGACCGTCCTGCCGGACGCCGTGGCCGACCTCCGGGCCATCCGGGCGGACTTCGTCCGACAGCTCGCCGGTGCGCTGGCCCGACTGGCCGCCCGCACCCTCGTGCTGGAGCTCAACGTCGCGAGGGTGACGGGCCGCCTCGACGGCGCGGCACCATCAGACCGGTTCCGGAGCTTCCTGCTTCTGGCCGGACGTCAGGACGGGCTGTCCGCGCTGCTGGGCGAGTACCCGGTGCTCGCCCGCCTCCTGGCGCAGGCCTGCCGCCACGGCGGTTCGGCGTTGGCGGAACTGCTCGACCGGTTCGCCTCCGACCGGGCCGACATCGTCGCCACCCTGCTGGCCGGCGCCGACCCCGGGCGGTTGGTCGCGGTCGAACGGACCACGGGCGACGGGCACCGCCGTGGGCGCAGCGTCGCGGTGCTGCGGTTCGCCGACGGTACCCGGGTGGTGTACAAGCCGAGATCGCTGCGCGTGCACGGGCGCTTCAACGAGCTGGTCGGCTGGTTCAACGCGCGGCCCGGTACGCCGGGGCTGCGGGTCCTCGCTCTGCTGGAGCGTGACGGCTACGGCTGGGTGGAGTTCGTCGCGCCCGGCTCCTGCACGGCGGAGCGGCAGTTGGAGCGGTTCTACCTCCGGCAGGGGGCGTGGCTGGCGCTGCTGTACGCACTGGACGGCACCGACCTGCACTTCGAGAACCTGATCGCCTGTGGGGACGAACCCGTCCTGGTCGACGTCGAGACCCTCTTCCATCCGTGCGTCCCGGCCGACTCGCAGGAGGATCCGGCGGCTCGCGCGCTGGAGTCCTCGGTGTACCGCAGCGGCCTGCTGCCGCGTCTGTTGCTCGGCGACGAGACGGCGGTCGACGTCTCGGGCCTGGGCGGTGACGCGGGGCGCCGCTCACCGGTGGAGGGTGTGGACTGGGCGGCCGGCGGTACGGACGAGATGAGACTGGTCCGCCGGGCCGGAGAGATCGCCGGCGCCGGGAACCGCCCCCTGCTCGACGGAGCCGAAGCGGACCCGGCCGGGTACACCGAGGCCCTCGTCGCAGGCTTCCGCGCCGGATACCGCGCGATCGAGGCCGGCCGGGACGAACTCGTGGGACCACAGGGCCTGTTGCGCGGGTTCGCGGAGGACGAGGTGCGCGTGGTGGCCCGGGCGAGCCTCGTCTACGCGACGCTGCTCGACGAGTCGACCCACCCCGACGTCCTGCGGGACGCGGCGGACCGGGACGAGATCCTGAGCCTCCTGGGGACGGACGCGCTCGAAGCCTCCGGTTGGCCCGCGCTGCTCGATGAGGAGATCGCCGAACTGTGGGACGGCGACATCCCGTTGTTCACCACCCGGCCGGGTTCGTCGGACCTCTGGAGCGGCACGGGTCGCCGGCTGCCCGGCGTACTCGACCGGCCGGGTCTGGACCGGGTGTCGGACAAGATCCGGGCGATGGGCCGAACGGACCGCGACGAGCAGGAGTGGATAGTCCGGGCGGCGATGGCCGGCAGGTCCACCGCCTCCGCCCACGGCGTCGGCGCCCCGCCCGGGCTTCCTCCCCGGCCCGCCCGCGGATCCGCCCTGGATCCGGCACGGCTGCTTGCCGCCGCCCGGGGCATCGGCGACCAGCTGGTGGACAGGGCGAAGCAAAGCGGGACGCGCATCAACTGGCTCGGGCTCGAACTCCTCGCGGACCGGTACTGGCGGGTCGGACCGTCCGGTGCCGACCTGGGCGCCGGCTACCCGGGGGTGGCGCTCTTCCTGGCGCAACTCGCCGGCCTCACCGGCGAGGCGCGCTACGCGGAGGTGGCCCGCCGTGCTCTGCGGCCGCTGCCCCGCCTGCTGGAGCGGCTTGCGGAGCACCCGGAGGAACTCGGTGTCGTCGGGTCCGGGGCCTTCGCCGGTCTGGGCGGTATCGCCTACGGCCTCACCCAGGTGTCCACCACCCTGGACGACGCCGAGATCCGCGGCTGGATCGGACCGGCCGTGGCCCTCACCACCGCTGCGGCCCGGGCCGAGGACGCGTCCGGTGTCTTCGACGGCACCGCCGGCGGCCTGGCGGCCCTGCTCTCGGTGCACGCGGCCACCGGCTCCGCCGAAGCCTGGCAGGGTGCGCAGCTGTGCGCGGCCCGCCTCGCCGATCGCCCCCTCCCCGCCGCCCCCGGCTTCGGTACCGGATCGGCGGGCATCGGCTGGGCTCTGCTCAGGTTCGCGGCGGAAGGCGGCGGCGCCAGGTACGAGCAGGCGGGGCTGGCCGCCCTGCGGGCGGCGGTCGGGCAGGACCTGGACCACTCCTGGTGCACGGGCCTGCCGGGCATCGCGTTGGCGGCCTCCGACAGCGCAGCCGGGCCGACGGAGCTCGTCGACAGCGCGGTCAGGGTGCTCGCGCTGGGTGACCCACTGCCCAACCACAGTCTCTGCCACGGTGAACTCGGCGCCCTCGAACTGCTCACCGGTACGGCCGAGCACTCCGTTGGGCACACCGTGCGGAACCGGCGCGCGGGCGCGCTGCTGGAGACGCTCGACCGGAGCGGACCGCGCTGCGGCACCCCTGGAGGGCTCGGCACACCCGGCCTGCTGACCGGGCTCGCCGGTATCGGACACGGTCTGCTGCGGCTCGCCGCCCCCGAACGAACAGCTTCGGCGCTGCTGCTGCAGCCGCCGATCACGCCCCGGTCGTCATCGTGGACGCCGTGGCCTCAGGAAAGGAACGGCCGAACACCATGAACACCCCCGATCTGGTCCGCCAGTGGAAGCAGCCCGGCATGCGGCAGGGCGAAGCCGTGGATCACCCCGCCGGGGAGATCAGGCTCCGGGCGGCCGGCGGGCTTGCCCGTCGCACCGCTCTGCTCGCCGCGCACGACGGCGTGCGGTTCTCCCACCAGTTCCCGACGATGACCTTCACCGGCGGCCCCGAGGTGAGCCGGTAGCCGGCATCCGCCGACCGGCAGCCGGTGCCTCCGACAGGGCCGCACCGGCTGCCGGGTGTGAGAAACCCCCCTTGATCCACTCCTGTCGGACCGTCACAACCCTCCAGTAACCTGCGCGGTATGCGTACAACCTCGTCGGTCACCATCGGCCGGGAAGCCGAACTTTCCCAGCTCAGCGGCGCCTTGACGGCGCTCCGAGAGAGGGCGGGTCGTGCCGTGTTCCTGCTGGGAGATGCCGGGATCGGCAAGTCCCGGCTGCTCGGCGACTGCTGCGGCCAGGCCGCCGACCTGGGCCTGCCGGTCCTGCGCGGCCGGGGCAGCCCGACGAGCGCGGGAACCCCCTTCCGCCCGCTCGTCGAGGCGCTGTCGTCCCGTTTCCGGACCAGCGGGCCGCCCGAGGACGCGGAGCTCGAACCCTACCGTCCGGCCCTGGCCCGGGTCGTTCCGGAATGGCGGCACACCACCGTCCCCGGCTACCCCGAGAGCGTGGTCGAACTCGCCGAGGCGCTGCTGCGCCTGCTCGCCGTCCTCGGGCGGGGGACGGGCATGGTGCTGGCGCTGGAGGACCTGCACGACGCGGACACCGAGACGATCGCCGTCGTCGAGTACCTCGTCGACAACATCGCCGGACTGCCGGTGCTGCTGCTGGCCACGCTGCGCCCCGAACCCGGGGCCGCCTTCGACCTGGCCCGCGCGGCCGAACGGCGCCGGACGGCTTCCCTTCTCCCACTGCGCCCACTGGCCGCGCCGGACGTCCGCGCGATCGCCGGCGGCTGCCTCGCCGTTCCCGTCGACGAGGTACCGGTGGCCGTGGCCGACCGGTTGGCCGAGGGCGGCGACGGGAACCCGTACCTGATCGAGGAACTGTTGAAGGAGATGGTCGGCTCCGGGGCGCTCCGCCTGGAGGCCGACGGCTGGCACGTGGTCCGCGACCTCTCCGCGACCGTTCCGGAGAGCGTCGTCCAGAGCTACGGGCACCGGATCGATCTGCTGGACCCCGCGCTGCGGGAACTCCTGCTGATCGGGGCCACCCTGGGCGCCCGCTTCTCGGTCGGCACGCTCCGGCTCATCACCGGGCACGACGAACAGACCCTCTTCGCCCATCTCAGGTCCGGCGTCGAGGCAGGCCTGCTCGTCCCCGACTGGGCCGGTACGGACCAGTACGCGTTCCGGCACGCGCTCACCGCCGAGGCGCTGCTGGCGAACCTCCCCCGGGCGGAGCGCGCGGCCATCGCCCGCCAGGCCGCCACGTCGCTGCTGGAGGCCGATCCCGAGCTGACCGACGGCCGGTGTCAGGTGGTCGCGGGGCTCCGTCTCGCCGCCGGGGACGAGGCCGCGGCGGCGCTGGCGTACGCGGAGGCGGGCCGACGGGCGCTGGCCGACGGCACGTCGGGGTCGGCGGTCCGGTTGCTGGAGCGCGCTCACGACCTCGCCGACCAGGCGGACCGGACCGACATCACGGAGGCGCTGCTGTCCGCCCTCGCCGAAGCCGGTCAACTCGACCGCGCCTTCGCCTCGGCGGACACCCTGCCGTCCGTCGGGGCGGGGTCTCTCGGCACCGACCGCAGGATAGCGCTGCACACCCGGCTCGCCTGGGCCGCCGTGATCGCGGAACGGAGCGCCGACACCATCGCGCACGTGGCGGCGGCCAGGGCGCTCCTCGACAGCTGCGCCGGCCCCGAGCAGACCGCCGCGCTGGCCGTGGTCGAGGGGCACCTCGCCCTGCTCCCGGGCCAGGGCGAGCGGATGGTCGACGCCGAGCGGTCGGCCCTGGAGGCGGCGGCGGTGGCGCAGCGCGAGGGGCTTCCGGTGGTCGCCTGCCAGGCCTGGCAGTTGCTCGCGCTGCTGGCCCGGGAGCGGGGCTTCGACGACGCGGACGAGTGCCTGCGGCGGATGCTGGCCGTCGCCGAGACCCACAGCCTGCCGGTCTGGCGCATCGAGGCCGCGCTGCGGCTCGGCGCCAACAGCTTCATGCGGACCGGTGACACCCGCACGCTCGAACAGGCGCGGGACGCCGCGCGAGGGCTGGGTGCCATCATGCTGACCCAGCGCGTGGAGGCACTGCTCGCGATGAACGCGGTGCTCACCGGGAACGGCGCGAAGGCGCGCGAGACCATCGACCGCTGCCTGGACGCCAGCGCGCGGATGAGCGACCTCGGGACCCACCGCTACCTGCTGCTCACCTCGGCGACGCTCGCCGCGCACGCGGGACGCCGCCGCGAGATGGAGCACGAGCTGCTGCTCTTCCGGCAGTCCGGTGGTGGTGAGTCCTTCCTGACCCCGGTGATGCTCGGCCTCTGTCGCACGATCTGCGCGCTGTTGGAGGAGGACCGGATCCAGGCGGTCACCGAACTCGCCGCCGCGGCGGCATGGGAGGAGCGGCACCCGAACGTCTTCTACCTCTCCGGACGGTACGGGCTGGGCCCCCTGCTGGACGTTCTCGCGGGCACCGCAGGCCGGGCCGAGTACGAAGCCGTGGCCGCCGCCCCGGCGGCGGGGCTGGTCTGGAACCGGCAGTTCCTGCTGCTGGCCCACGCGGTCCTGCTGGGCCGGGAGGGGCGGGCCGAGGAGGCCGCCCTGGCCGTCCGTAGGGCCGAGCAGAGTGCCGGGCTCTTCCCGATGGCCCATCACCTCGGACTGCGGCTGGTCGCCGAGGCGGCGATCGCCGACGGCTGGGGCGAGCCGGTGGCATGGCTGCGCACCTCCGAGGAGTACTTCCACGACCACGACATCCCCTCGGTGGCGGGCGCCTGTCGGGCCCTGTTGCGTCGCAGCGGCGCGACGGTCGCCCAGCGCCGCAGCGGGTGGGACCGGATCCCGGCCCAGCTGCGCGCGCAGGGCCTCACCGCTCGCGAGTACGAGATCCTCGCCCTGCTCGTGGAGCGGCCCGGCAACCAGGACATCGCCCGGCGGCTGTCCATCTCGCCGCGCACGGTGGAGAAGCACATGGCCACGCTGATCAGCAAGACCGGCAGTCCCGACCGTGCGGCGCTCTGCCGGTTGGCCATCGAGGTCTCCCCCCGTGCCTGACCCCGTGCCTGACCCCGTGCCTGACCCCGCGACCGGCCTGCGGGTACCGGGCGATGAACGGCCCGGTCCGGGAACCTACGTGCCCGCCGGCCGGATTCGCCCGGTCGCCGACCGGAACCTACGTGGGCCGCCCCGATGCCGGGCCGGCGGATCGCCGGAAGGATCGGTGATGCAAACGGAGCAGAGCGGTCCGCCGCCGCCCCGCACCGCCGCTCCCCACCGCCGCAGGAGGCCCGCTGATGACAGGTACGAGAGCGACGCCGAGCGCGGTCCGCGACGAGGACTCCGACCTGCTCCCGGACCTCGTGGCGTCGGTCCTGCACCGGCGGGGTGCGCGCGGCTGGACGGTCGGTTCGCGGGCGTTCTGGTGCCACGTCACTCCGGAGGGCCGCACCATCCCGGCGCAGGGGTGGAAGCTGCACCTCTCGGCGACCCCGCTGTCCGCGCCCATCGTCCTCCTCAAGGCAGCAGAGGTCCTGGTCGCCGGGCGGGCCTCGTTCAAGTTCGCCGGCACTCTCGACCGGGTGACCGAACTGGTCTCCGCGAGCTACGACCGGGGTGGCGGTGGCAAGTTCATCACCGTCTATCCGGATGACGACGACCACTTCCGCGCACTCGCCGAGGAGCTCCACCACGCCACCCGCGGGCTGCCCGGCCCGGGCATCCTCTCCGACCGGCCGTACCGCCCCGGCAGCCTGGTGCACTACCGCTACGGCGTCTTCACCGGCACGACGCAGCTCGGCAACGACGGCACCGTCGAGTCCCTGCTGCGCACCCCCGACGGCGCTCTGGTCAGGGACCTCCGCCTGGCGCGGTTCAAGCCACCGGCCTGGGCGCGGTCGCCGTGGCCGCAGCAGCGGCCGGAGCCCGGTCCGCAGCCGCAGCCGCAGTCGCAGCCCGGTTCGCAGCCGCAGGCGGCGAGCCGTCCGGCCGCCGTCCTTCTCGACGGCCGCTACGTGGTGCGCTCGGCCGTCCGGCACACCTACAAGGGCGGGGTGTACTACGGCACGGACCGGGAGACCGATCGGCAGGTCGTCATCAAGGAGGCCCGACGCCACGTCGGGTCGACCGTCGCCGGCACGGACGCCGGCGACCTGTTGCAGCACGAGGCGCGGATGCACGCGGCGCTGGCACCCCTGGGCGTGTGCCCGCAGGCGTTCGGCGTGTTCACCCAGGGGGGCAATCTCTACCTCGTCCAGGAACGCGTGGACGGAGAGAACCTGCGGGACTGGGTGGTGGCGAATCCCGCGCCGGTCAGCGCCGTCCTGCTGGACCTGGTCGAGCAGCTGGTGACGATCGTCGAGCGTGTGCACGCCGCCGGCCATGTGCTGCGGGACCTGAACCCGAACAACCTCATGCTCACCCGAGACGGGGCGCTGCGGCTGATCGACCTGGAGATGATCGTTCGACCGGGCGACCAGGTCCAGCGCGCCTACACCCCGGGGTATGCCGCGCCCGAGGTGGTGGCCGCGGAACACAGCGGCCCGGCGCCGGACTTCACCTCGGACCTGTTCAGTCTCGGCGCGGTCCTGTTCCACCTGGCGAGTGGCGCCGAGACGGTGCTCGCCGCGGACCGCCCGACAACCCGCACGAACGGCGAGCGTCTGGCCCTCCTGGTGTCCCGGGCCCTTGCCGACAACCCGGTCGCGCGGCCGTTCGCCCCCGCGATCCTCGGGCTGATGGCGGAGTCCGTCGATCAGCGGTGGAGCCTGGAGCGGCTGCGCGAGCTCCTGGCCGAACTGCGGTCCGGCCGGCCGGAGCTTCCCGGGGAACCGGCACGCCCGGTCCTTGCGGCGGACGTCGAGGAGCGGGTCCTGGCCGACGGGCTGACCCACCTGCTGGACACCATGACCCCGGCCGGGCAGCCGCGGCTGTGGCCCGCCGACGGGTTCGCCGCCCTCAACGACCCGCTCAACGTGCAGCACGGCGCCGCCGGGGTCCTGGCGGTGCTCACCGCGGCCGACGTCGCGCGGACGGACCCCCGGCTCAGGTCCGGGGTCGCCGAGGCGGCCGACTGGACGGCGGGCCGTCTGCGGCTGGACGAACCACAGCTCCCCGGCCTGTACTTCGGCCGCTCCGGCACCGCCTGGGCACTGCTGGACGCAGCCCGGCTGCTGGACGACGACAAGCTGGCCGACACCGCGGCACGCCTGGCCCGGGCGGTGCCGGTGCGCTGGCCGAACCCCGACGTCTGCCACGGCGCGGCCGGCGCGGGTCTGACACAGCTGCACTTCTGGCAGGCCACCGGCGAGCCGGACTTCCTGGCCCGGGCGGTCGAGGCCGCCGAGGGGCTGGTGGCCGCCGCCGAACCGGGCCGGTCCGGAACGCTCTGGCCCGTTCCGAAGGACTTCGACTCCGCGATGGCGGGAGCCAAGCACCTGGGATTCGCCCATGGCGTCGCCGGAATCGGCACCTTTCTCCTGCTGGCCGGCCAGGCCACCGGACGGGACGACTTCCTGGCACTCGCACAAAGTGCCGGTGACACCCTGGTGGCGGCAGCGCGGACCGGCGACGGTGCGGCCTGGTGGCCCGAGGGCGACCACGACGAGAACGCCCCCTTCCGTCCGCCCTACTGGTGCAGCGGATCCTCGGGAGTGGGGACCTTCCTGGTGAGGCTCTGGACCGCCACCGCCGACCAGCGCTACCGGAACCTGGCCGAACAGGCCGCAGCAGAGGTGTACCGCAGGAGGTGGCAGCTCTCTCCGGCGGCCTGCCACGGACTGGCGGGCAACGCGGAGTTCCTGCTGGACCTGGCCGCCGCCCTGGACGACCCGGACTACCGCCAGCGGGCGGCGGAACTCGTCGCCTGTGCCCACGCGCGCCACACGCTGCGCGACGGTCTCCTGCTCCTTCCCGACGAGTCGAACACCGAGGTGACGGCCGGTTACAGCGGTGGGACGGCCGGCATGCTGGCCGCACTGGTCCGGCTACGGCACGGCGGCACCCGGCTCTGGCTGCCCGACTCCCTCGCACTCTCCGTGCCGACGGACGAGCCGGTCGGGATCGAGGCCGGCGCATGGTGACCTGGACCCCGGCTCCGAGCCGCGCGCCCGAGTTGCCCGTGGTGCCCGCGCTGCCGGCCACCCGGACGAGTTTCGCCTTCTCCGCGACGGCCGAGCATGCCGCGTGCCTGACGACAGGCTCGCAGGGCGGCCTGGTGCCCGAGCACCGGTCGTTCGACGGGCCGTCGTCCCGGCGCCGGACGCTCGCGCTGGAGGAGTCCCTGCGGACCCAGCCGCTGCCGACCGAGGACGGGAGACTCCTGCTACTGCGTGGTGCGGCCGGCCGGCACGAACTCGTCCTGGCCGACCCGGAGACGGGGCGGGCCGGTGAGCGCCTCACCGTCGAGCGCCTCACCGTCGAGTGCCGCGCGCTGCGTCTGGTCGCCTCCGCCGAACCGGGCACCCTGGCGCTGGCGGTCCGCTCCGACAGCCCGGGCCGGTCGACGCTGTACCGGGTGCTCGACAGTCCGTTGCGGTGGGAGCCGGTCGCGGCCCTGCCCGGCACGGTCGGCCGCATCTGCGGGTTGGAGCACAGCGGACGGCTGCTCGGCGTGGCCCTGCGACACGAGAGCCGCTCCCGGACCGTACTCGTCGATCTCACCGACGGCAGCCACCACGACCTGCCCTGCGCGCCCGGCCGGGAAGGCGACGCCCTCCTGCTGGCAAGCCCGTCCTCCGGTCTGCTGCTGATGGCGACCGACACGCCACAGGGACGCCGGCTGGCGTGGAGATCCCTGGCCGATCCGGCCGGACTGCGCGCCCCCGAGCGGCTCAACACCATCGACGGCGCCGTCCTGCCACTGGCCTTCGACCCGGCCGGTGAGCGGGTGGCCCTGCGAGTGCTCCGCGGAGCCCGGGCCCGGCTGCTGGTCCACGACCTGCGCCAGGACCGGCTCACGGAGGTGCCGCTGGCGGCGGGGGCGGTCCAGCAGGTGGCCGGCTGGGGGCGCAGTGGCCTGCTGGTGCCGGTCTCCACGGCGGACCGCCCGGCCGAGATCGCGGTGCTCTCGCCCGAGGCCACGACGGAGTGGGCCCCAGCCGGAAGCCAGGCGGCGGGACGCTCGCGAGTCGAGCGGTTCTCCGGCCCCGCAGGGCAGTTCGAGGCCGTCTGCCAAGGCGACTGGCGCAGCGCCGACGCCGTACTGGTCGCCCTGCACGGCGGGCCCGAGGCGGCCTGGGACCTCGGATACGAGCCGGTGCTGCACCGGCTCGCCACCGCCGGCATCGCCGTCGTCGCCCCGAACCAGCGCGGCAGCACCGGCTACGGGGCCGCGCACGCCGAGGCCCTGCACGGCGCCTGGGGCGGACCCGACCTCGCCGACATCCGCGCCCTGGTCAGAGCCCTCGCCGCAGGGCGCCCCGGATCGGCGCCACCGCCCATGCTGTACGGGGTCAGCTACGGTGCCCATCTCGCCCTGCTGGCGGCTGCCGCGGACCCGCAGCTGTGGTCCCGCTGCGCCGTCGTCGCCCCCTTCCTGTCCGCCGCCCGGCTGCACGCTCAGGCGTCGCCCGCGGTCCGTGCGCTCATCGACCGGCTCGGCGGCCGGACCGAGGTCGAGGACGGACTGGGCCCCCGCGACCTGTGGACCCTCGCCGACCGGATCCGCACCCCACTGATGATCGTCCACGGCACGGACGACCGGACGATCCCGGTCGACCAGTCCCGGCAGCTGCGGCAACGGCTGCTCGACACCGGCCGCAGCGAGGGCACCCACTTCCGCTACGCCGAAGTACCCGGCGGCGGACACTCCCCGCTGGAGAACCTCGCGGGCGCGCACCTGCGGGAGCAGCTGGTGGAATTCCTCTCCCAGCGCCCCGGGAACGCGTGAGGACCGCTCGGGACCGCGGGACCAGAGACTCACGGCCATTCGGGCCGTGCGACGCCGGTACGGCCGGCGTCATCTGCGACGACCTTCAGGAAAGGGGGTGAACACGATGACCGTTGATGTCGATGCGCTGCAGGCGCTGGACGGGGAGGAGGAGGCCGCTGGTCTGCGGCCCTGCCAGAACACCTGTAGCTGGACCTGCACCTACACCGGCCAGTGATGTCGGGTCGGTCGGACGGTGAGTTTTCTGCCTGAAGGGAGGTGAACACGATGACCGTTGACGTCGATGCGCTGCAGGCGCTGGACGGGGAGGAGGAGGCCGCTGGTCTGCGGCCCTGCCAGAACACCTGTAGCTGGACCTGCACCTACACCGGCCAGTGACCAATGTGTGGCCGGGGCCCTGATCGGCCCCGGCCACCGGTCCCGATTGCCCTCCTGGAGGAGAGGATGACGACGTCGACAAGATCGGTCCCCCGCCTGCTGGCGGCGGCAGCCCTGGAGGCCCGGGGCTGGTTCGCCCTCGCCGTACTGGCGTCGATCACGGATGCGGCGGTGACGCTGGCGACCCCCGCCCTGCTGGCCCGGGCACTCGACGACGCCCTGGCCCACCGTCCGCTGACCGGGCCGGTATCGGCCCTGGCGGCGGCGTTCGCGGTGGCGACGGGCGTCGCGGTGGTGCACGTGGTGGCCGCGGGAACGAGTGGGGCGGCGGCCACCGGCTGGTTGCGCCGCGGCCTCGTCCACCGGGTGCTGGGCGCGGGACTCGCCGGGCAGCGCCGGCACGCTGCGGGGGATGTCACCGGCCGGCTGGTCGGGAGCTGCGCCGAGTCCGGGCACGCCGGTCTCACCGTGCTCGACACGGTCATGTCGGTGGCCACCTCGATCGTGGGCGTGGTGTCCCTGTGGCTGATCGACTGGCGACCCGCGGTGACCTTCCTGCTCGGCCTGCCGCCGGTGTACGTCGTCCTGCGGTTGTTCTTCCGCCGGAGTTCGTCGGCGCTCACGCGCTATCAGGAGTTGCAGGGACAGATCGCGGACCGGTTGATCGAGGCCTTGGGCGGCGTCCGGACGATCCGGGCGAGCGGCACCGTGGCAGCGGAGACGACCCGCGTGCTGGAGCCGCTGCCCGAGCTGTCGAAGACCGGCCTGCTGACGTGGCATCTGCAACGCGCCACCGCCTGGCAGATGGGCCTGTTGCTGCCGGCGATCGAGATCCTCGTCCTCGCCGTGAGCGGATACGGGGTGGTCGCCGGGCGGATCTCCTCGGGGGAGCTCGTCGCCGTCACGGGGTACGTCGCGATCGCCCTCGGACTTCTCCAACAGGTCGACGCGGTGGGTGAGTTGGCCCACTCGGTCGCGGCGGGCCGCCGGGTCGCCGAGGCCGTGGGCCAGCCCGTGACCCTGGCGGGGGAGCGGGGATCGGACGGATCCACCGCCGGATGTGCGGTCTCCTTCCGCGGGGTCCGCGTGCTCGCCGGGGACCGGGTGGTGCTCGACGGAATCGACCTGGAGATCCCGGCCGGAACGGCGCTGGCCGTGGTCGGGGCGTCGGGCGGGGGAAAGAGCAGCCTCGCCGCGCTGGTCGGGCGGCTCCACGACCCGGACCAGGGCGCGGTGCTGCTCGATGGCGTACCCGTGACGGAGTTCACGGCAGATGAACTCTCCCGTCGCGTGGCGTACGCCTTCGAACGGCCCGCGCTGTTCGACGACACCATCCGCGCCACGATCGCGCTCGCTCGTCCGGAGGCGACGCAGTCCGTGATCGAGGCCGCCGCGCGGGCCGCCGGCGCCGATGACTTCATCCGACGGCTTCCCGACGGATATGACACCCGCCTGGCGGTTGCTCCGCTGTCCGGCGGTGAGGCACAACGGCTCGGACTGGCGAGGGCGTTCGCCCAGGACAGCCGGGTGGTCGTGCTCGACGACGCGACGTCCAGCCTGGACACGGTGACCGAGGCGAGGGTGACGCAGGCGTTGCACAGCGCCTTCACCGGGCGGACCAGGATCATGGTCGCGCACCGCGCTTCCACGGCGGCCCGTGCGGATCTGGTGGCCTGGCTGGCGGACGGCCGGATCAGAGCCGTGGCGACCCATGCGGAGCTGTGGAGCGACCAGGAGTACCGGGCGCAGTTCGCCGCGGCTTCGGAGAGTGTGGAGGAGGAGACGTGTCCGATCCCGTGACCACGCGCCCCGGCTGGCGGATGCTGGGGCGCCATCTGCGCAGCCGCGGCGGCGTCGTCGCCGCGGTGCTGGCGCTGTCCGTGCTGGAGGCGTTGCCGGTTCTGCTGTCCGGGCTCCTGATAGCGCGGGCCCTGGACCGGGGATTCCTGGCCGGGCGCCCGCTGGTGGGCCTGGCCTGGCTGGCAGTGCTGGGCGTCGCCATGGTGCTCCGGGCTGCTGTGACCCGCCAACTCCTGCCCAGGCTGGGCGTGCTGGTCGAGCCGTTGCGGGACGCACTGGTGAGCTCGGTGGTCTCCGCCACGCTCCGGCGCGGGGTCGCCGGCACGGCCCGCTCCGACGGGGCGAGCGTGGCCCGGCTCACCGGACAGGTGGAGACCGTACGGGCACTGGTCTCCGCGCTGCTGCGCTCGGTCCGGCAGGTCGGCGTGTCACTGGTGATGGCCCTGGTGGGGTTGGCGGCCCTCGCTCTGCCGGTGGCGGCCATCGCCGGGGTGTCGGTGGTCCTCACGCTGGCGGCGTACATGCCGCTGCTGCGCGTCCTGAGCCGGCGTCGACGGGCCTTGCTGATCGCGGACGAGCGACTGGCCGCCGAGGCCGGTCAGACCCTGGCGGGCCTGCGTGATCTGGTGGCCGCCGGCGCGCGCGGTCGGGCTCGGGAGCGGCTGGACGTCCTGATCGGCGAGTGGGAAGCGGCGTCGCGGGCCGTCGCGCGGACCGGCGCGGTCAGTGCGCTGCTCGTCTCGGCGGGCGGAAAACTGCCGGTGCTGGCCGTGTTCGTGATGAGCCCGTGGCTGCTGGCCGGACACGGACTGACGGTCGGCGCGCTGGTCGGCGCAATCGGCTACCTGCTGACCACCATCGAGCCCACGCTGCGCTCGATGGTCGATGTCATCGGCTCCTGGGGAATCCAACTCCACACGGTGCTACAGCGGTTGGGCGAGGCCGATGTCCCGTCCGAACCGGCCCCGCGCCACCCTGCCCACCCGCCCGCCGAAGCCGGCCCGGCCGAGGCCGCCTCGGCCGGCGCCGACCTGGTCATCGACCGCCTGACCTTCGGTTACGGCCCGCACGCCGAGCCGGTCATCCGCGACCTCACGCTCGCCGTGCCCGCCGGCGCCGTGCTGGTCGTGGTGGGCCCCAGCGGCATCGGCAAGTCGACCCTGGCCAACCTGCTCGCCGGGTTGGCGACGCCCGGCGCCGGGCAGGTCCGGATCGGCGGCTTCCCCGTGGACCGGCTCGGCGAGGACTGGCTGCGCCGCCACGTCGTACTGATCCCCCAGGAGGCGTACATCTTCACCGGGACGCTCCGGGAGAACCTCTGCTACCTGCGCCCCGAGGCCGCGGACACCGAGCTCGCCCGGGCCGCGACCGCCGTCGGTGCCGACCGCCTGATCGGCCGGCTCGGCGGCCTGGACACCCGGCTCGGTGTGGGCGGGGCCGTTCTGTCGGCCGGCGAGCGGCAACTGCTGGCGCTGGTCCGGGCCTACGTCTCGGACGCTCGCGTGGTGCTGCTCGACGAGGCGACCTGCCACCTCGACCCGGGTGCGGAGGCGCGGGCGGAGCTGGCCTTCGCGCGGCGCGGCGGCACCGTGGTCGTCATCGCGCACCGGATGAGCTCGGCCCTGCGCGCCGACCGCATCCTGCTGATGGACGCCGACCGGACGCTGAGCGGCACCCATTCGCAACTGCTCGCCGCCTCACCGCGCTACGCGGACCTCGTCGGCTACTGGACCGGCTCGCACGCGGACACGAGGGACCAGCACACCACGGCCTCGCCGGCGTGAGCGCTCGCCTCGCGCGCATCCGTGCGTCCGTGCATCCGTGCGTCCGGGCGTCCGAACCACGGACCGGCAAGCGTTCTTGGCCGGCCCGCACCCGCTCTGAACTGCGCGTTCACCCCCACCCGTAGGCACGGGTGAGGGGGCGCCGAGGCGCCCCGCAGTTTCGAGCCCCGGGGAGTTCCCGTTGGTCCACCACATCGAAGATCCGGCCCGCCGCAGGGGCAGGTGGCGAAGGCCGCTCGTGGCCTTCGCCACCGCGACCGCCGTCGTGGGAGTGCTCGCGGCTCCCGGCATCGCGCCCGTGGCGAACTCCTTCGGGAGCCCTTCACCCTTCTTGTCCTGGCATCAACTGATGGCCATCCAGGGCCAGATGAACGAGACGGCTTCGGCCGTGGAGCAGGTGTCGGGTCGGATCGGCAGCCAGGCCCTCGCCGGCGTGGTCGCCGCCCCCGAGACGAAGCACCTCACGGTCTACTGGCACGGCGAGCTGACGCCCGAGGTCCGGGCGGTCGTCGCGCACAGCCCGGTGCGTGTCGACGTGAAGTCGGCGCCGCACAGTGCGCAGGACCTGAAGGACGCCTCGCGCGAGGTGACGCGCATCGCCGATTCCGCCGGAGTGCGGATCACCGACGTGGCGATGCCGCAGGACGGGAGCGGCCTCACCGCGACCGTGGTGGGCGGTGAGGCCGACGCACAGCGGCTGCGGCGGGCGGTGGCGTCCGTGAGCGTTCCGGTGACGGTCGAATCGAACGGCACGGAGTCGATCAGCCTCGGCGAACCCTCGCGCCGGAGCGATCCGGGCGCCGGCGGCACGCAGATCATCTCACCGTTCTGCAGCACGGCGTTCGCGATCAACTACCGCGGCGAGGACGCCATGCTCACCGCGGACCACTGCTTCATGCCGAACAACGAGACCAACGTCCGGTACGGCGTGGACGACACGGGCGGACAGGGGCCGGCGATCGGCACCCGGATCTCGCCCCACATCGTCCGCCAGGACGAGAGGGGGCCCGTCTACCTCGACGCGGCCGTCATCAAGCCGTCCTCGGGCATCACGATGGACCAGCAGATCTGGACGGGCGGCGCGGCCGACCAGTCCAGCATCTCGCAGACCAAGAAGTGGGTGAGCGCCGCGCAGGTGGCGCACGAGGGGAACTGGATCTGCAACGAGGGCGCCCGATCGGGCGAGATCTGCAACATCCAGGTCACCACCAAGGTGACGGACTACTACGCCAAGGGCCCCGACAACCTGGGCGGCGACATCGAGCACCACTACATGTACGGGTGGAAGGCCCTCAAGCAGTTCACCGCCGCCGACAACTCGTCCATCGCGGCCCGCAGGGGTGACAGCGGCGGCCCCGTCGTGCTGGGCGGCGGCCCGGACCTGCCGGGGGCGCCGCCCAACATCACGGCCCTGGGCATCGTCTCGGCCACCACGGGTGGAACCTGGAGCTGCAAGACGCCGGGGAAGACGATGGCGACCACCTGCGCGGGCGGCATCATGTTCGTCGGCCTGGAGGACGCCCTCCCCATGCTGGGCGCCAAGATCGGCGTTCGCGACTGGAGCACCGGGCACCTGAGCTGGGAGGACTTCGGCGGGGGCGGCGGGGGCGTGGCGATGGGCTCCGACCCCAAGCCGCACGACCACACCGAACTGGTCGACGGCAACGGCGCGGCGATGGCCTACGACCTGCCGAGCGGCCGGCTCGTCGGCACCCAGCCCGGTGACCCGCGGGCCGACTGGGAACTCCTCCAGACGACGGACGGCGGCTGGATGTTCCGGAACCTCGCCGCACCGAACGAGTACCTCGGTCAGTCCGCCGACGTCGGACTCCAGATGTCGGACTGGGAGGGCGGCCACTGGTACTTCCACCTCCAGATCAAGGGCGGGAACTGTCTCGCGCTGTGGCCCGGTACGAGCGTGCCGAACAGCATCGCGACACCCGGCAACGCCCCGTGCGACCACAACGACGAGAACCAGCTCTTCAAACTGGTGCCGGTCGGCGACGAGGACGCCGACCTGCCGAGCACGCCCGGCCCCCCGCCCGCGGACAGCCTGCACCTGCCGTCCCAGCAGCCGCCGGTGAAGCCCTCCGGGCCTTCCGTGGACGCGGCCTACTCCTTCCTCGCCCAGCGCCTCGACGCCCACGGCACCGGCAGCACGCTGCGCGTGCCCCGCAGCTACCAGGGCGGGCACTTCGAGGACCCGAAGCTGTTCGGCCCGGACGGCTTCCAGGCCTCCTTCACGTACGACAACGCGCTCGTCATCACCGCGTTCCTGCAACGCGGCGGAACCGACGACGTCGCCCACGCCACGGCGCTCGGCGACAGCCTGCTGTACGCGCAGGCCCACGACATCACCCCGGACGGCCGCATCCGCGCCTCCTACGAGCCGGACCCCTTCGTCAAGACCCCCTCCGGCGAGCCGTACGTCGGCGGGTTCTCCGTCTACACCGGGAACATGGCCTGGGCCGGCATGGCGCTTACCCGGCTCTACCGGGTGACCGGCCAACAGCGCTTCCTGGACGGGGCGTTGAAGGCCGCCAACTGGATCCAGAACAACACCGCGGACACCCGCGGCGCCGGCGGCTACACCGGCGGCCTGCGCAACGACGACGGCACCGGCCAGACGATGGTCCCGCTCACCTGGAAGGCCACGGAGCACAACATCGACACCGGCGCCTTCTTCGCCATGCTCGCCGGCGTCACCGGCGACGCGGGCTGGGCGCAGCGCTCCACCAACGCCTTCCGGTTCGTGAAGTCCGTGCAGGCCGCCAACGGCCACCTGTGGACGGGCACCGGCCTGGACGGGGTGACCACCAACGACGACGTCGAGCCGGAGGACGTGCAGACCTGGAGCTACCTGGCCACCCTCGACCCGTCCTACGCGCCCGCCGTCGACTGGGCGGCCGGGCGGATGGCGGCCACCGACGGCCCGTACAGCGGGGTGGGCTTCAGCGGTAAGGACACCAGCGGCGTCTGGTTCGAGGGCACCGCCCACCTGCTGGCCGCCTACCAGGTCCGCCGCGCGGACGGCGACGCCGCGAAGGCGGCGGTCCTGATGGCGACCTTGCAGAAGGCCCAGAGCGGCGCGGCCAACACGGACGGCAAGGGCATCGTCGCCGCCTCGCACGACGGCCTGGACACCGGGGAGGGCGACTTCTACTACTCCTCCCTCCACACCGGGGCGACCGCCTGGTACGTGATCGCCGCGCAGGGCGGGAACCCCTTCCGCCTGTGACCGGGAGTGGGGGGGGGGGGGGGGGGGGGGGGGGGGGGGGGAGGGGGGGGGGGGGGGGGGGGGGGGCCCCGACCCTGCCCATCTGGG
>NZ_JBWKEQ010000041.1:19433-60156 GCF_056435365.1 Kitasatospora sp. NPDC043949
CCCGCGCCCCCCCCCCCCCCCCCCCCCCCCCCCCCCCCCCCCCCTCCGCCCCCCCCCCCCCCCCCCCCCCCCCCCCCCCCCCCCGACTCGCGGGACCGGAGCGCCGGCTCCACACCGACCCTGCGAAGCCGGGGGCCGTCGGGGGCGGTCAGTCGGCGACGGCTCGCCAGGCGGGGCCGTCCCCGTCGAGGTGGACCCGGCCGAACACCACGTCCGCGAAATGGACGCCGAAGCCGATCGTGCCCGGTCGGGCCAACTCGGCGACCAGGCGACGGCGTTCCCGCGCGGCCCGGTCGGGGTCGAGGTCGGCGGCGGCCGACCATTCGGGGTGGTCCACCTGGACCGGCGAGTGCATGGCGTCGCCGAAGGCGATCAGCCGCTCGCCGCCCCCGGTGATGACGTAGGACGCGTGCCCGGCGGTGTGACCGGGGGTGAGCAGCACGTGCACGCCGGGGAAGATCTCGTCGCCGTCGAGGACGGTGCGCACCTGTGGTGCCATGGCCTGGAGAATCTCGTCGGTGATGCCGCGCGCCGCCAGGAGGTGGCGGTGTGCCCATTCGGGTGCGGCGACCAGGAGGTCGCGGCCGGCGAACGCGGGCAGGTCGCGGTCCGGGGCGGGGTTCCAGGCCCAGCCGATGTGGTCGAGGTGCAGGTGGGTGATGGCGACGGCCTCGATCGTGGCCGGCGGACGGCCCAGTGCGGCCAGGTTGTCGAGCAGCGCACCGCCGTGGATGGCCCCGCGCGGATTGCCCGGCTGAGCCGGAATCGACTGCGGGCCGAAGCCCGTGTCGATCAGCAGCGCACGGTCGCCGTGCTCCACCAGCAGCGCGCCGATGCCCGCCGCCAGGTTGCCGGAGTCGTCGAGGTACTCGGGGTGGGCGGCCCAGTCCTCGTCCGTGCTGCGGGGGAACCAGCCGCGCGCGCTGAGTTCCACCGCCCCGTCCGGCACGTAGGTCACTTTCGTGTCGCCGAGTCGCAGTGATCGTGTCAGCGCCGGTCGCCGCAGTCGCTCGGCCAACGGCGTCCGGTCCGTGCCCTGTTCCGTCGTGGTGTCCGTCATGGTCGCTCCTTAAGAACTGTTGGCGGTCCGGGAGGACCGGGTGCGGCGCCGGCCCGGTGGCGGGTGTGCCGGGCAGGGCACGGCCCGCGGATCGAGTGGGCAACCGTGGTCGGCGGTACCGGCCGCGTCGGCGGCGGTGACCGCAGGTGTCCAGTTCACTCCGGTTGGAGCTCGCGATCCAGCAGCACTTCGAGTTCGCGACGATCACGAATCGCGATCGTCGCGCGCCGCCTCCCGACAGGCCTCCAGCAGGAAGCGCACGCGCTCGGGGGCGGCGGCTCGGTGCACCGCCAACACGGTGGGCAGGGAGAGCGCCGCCTCTGCGCTCCGCGCCCCGGCCGGGGAGCGCACCGGCAGGAAGGCCACCTGGCCGGCGCGCAGTTGGTGGGCGTGCGCCGCGTACACCACCGTCCAGCCGGCGACACCCGCGCCCAGCGCCGCAAGGGTGTCCTGGAGCGAGCTGTGCGGTGGTCCGGGCGCGGGCTCGAACCCGGCGTCCCGGCAGGCAGCCGTGACCAGATCGACCAGCGGCGGGTTGCTCCGGCGTTCCGTCAGGTGAAGCGGTAGCTCCGAGAGCCGGGCGAGGTCGACCGCGTCCGCCCCGGCCAGCGGGTGGCGGGCCGGCAGGGCGACCACGAGTTCCTCCCGCCACACCGGGATCAGCCGCACGCCCTGCGGCGCCGCCACCTCCCCGCGTACGAAGGCCGCGTCCCACTCCCGGTCGGCGACCCGCCGCAGGCGTTCCTCCGGCGCCGCCGAGGCCAACTCCACCCGGGTGCCGGGCGCGATTCGCTCCAGCGCCTCCAGCACCCGTTCCAACCGCACGCCCATTCCCCGGCTCGTCCCGACGCGCAGCACGCTCTCCCGCTCGGCGACGAAGCCGCCGACCAGGTCCAGGGCCCGCTGTCCGGCCGCCAACACCTCACGGGCGCCGGGCAGGAACGCCGCCCCCGCGGCACTCAGCCGCACGCGGCGCCCCGAGCGGTCGAACAACTCGACGCCCAGCTCGCGCTCCAGCCGGCCGATCTGCTGGCTGACGGCCGACTGCACGATCATCAACCGCTCGGCTGCGCGACCGAAGTGCAACTCCTCCGCCACCGCCACGAAGTACCGCAACTGACGAAATTCCATGACCTCGACCGAACCGGGAGCAGGGCACCGCCAGGCTACGGCAAGCACCAGCGCCCCGGTCCGACCGCTCACCCCACCCGGTCCCGGGGGGCCTATCCCTGGGCGGTGGGGCGAACGACGATGTCGCCGACGTCGACACCGTCCGGCTGCTCGATGGCGAAGGCGATGGCGCGGGCCACTGCGGCCGGCGGGAGGGCGATCTCCATCAGCTTGTCGATCTGGGCCTTCGCAGCCGGGTCCATGTGCTCCGCGAAGTCGGTGCGGACAGCGCCGGGTGAGACGACGGTCACGCGCAGGTTGGCGCCCGCCTCCTGGCGCAGGCCCTCGGAGACGGTGCGCACGGCGTTCTTGGTGGCGGCGTACACCGACTGGAGCGGGACGATGCGCAGTCCGGCGGTGGACACGGTGTTGACGAAGTGCCCGAATCCCTGCTCCCGGAAGAGGGGAAGGGCCGCGGCGATTCCGTACAGGACCCCTTTGAGGTTGACGTCGATCATCTGCTCCCAGTCCTCGACGCGCAGGTCGTCGAGGGGGGAGATCAGGCCGATCCCGGCGTTGCTGACGAGGACGTCGAGCTTGCCGTAGCGCTCGCATGCCAGCTTGACGAGGCCGGGGAGGTCCTCGCGCCGCGTCACGTCCGTGCGGATCCAGGCAGCCTCGCCACCGGCCTGTTCGATGCGGGCGGCCAGGGCCGCGAGACGCTCCGGACGGCGTGCCCCGAGGACGACCTTCGCGCCTCGCTCGGCCAGCAGAAGCGCGGTCGCCTCGCCGATGCCGCTGCTGGCGCCCGTGATCGCCACGACCTTGCCTTCGATTCCCGGCATGCTCGCCTGTCCTTCCAGAGTGCGGATTGCGGATTGCGGTGTGTGGAGTGTGGAGTGCGGAGCAGAGGGGGCGTCCGGGCAGGTCGGACCATGCCCTAGAGTGAAAGTGGAGGCTCCGCCACTTCGCCCAGGTTAAGTGGCGGAGCCTCCACTTAGCAACGGAGAAGGGAACGAGCCGCCGATGACCCGAGAGGCATGGCGCCCGCTGAGGGCCGACGCGCAGCGGAACCGGGACAAGATCCTGGCCGCCGCGGTGCGCGTGTTCAGCGAGGAGGGGCTCGACGCCCACTTCGAGCGCATCGCCAGGGAAGCGGGCGTGGGAACGGGCACGCTCTACCGCAACTTCCCGACCCGAGAGGCGCTGATCGAGGCGGCGTACCGCAACGAAGTGGCCCGGCTGTGCGAGGCCGCCTCCGACCTCCTGGCGACGATGCCGCCCGCCGAGGCCCTGCGGGTGTGGACTCGCCGCTTCATCGACTACGCCACCGCCAAATACGGCATGGCCGACGCCCTGCGAGCCGTCGTCGCCTCGGGCAGCAACCCCTACGCCGACAGCCACGAGATGATTCAGGGCGCCCTCAACTCCCTGATGGAGGCCGGTGCCGCCGCCGGCACGATCCGCTCCGACATCCGTGCGACCGACATGTTCGCCGCCCTCGCCGGAATCGCCCTCACCTCGGCCAAGCCCGAGCAGCGCGAGCAGGCCGAACGCCTCCTCGACCTCACCCTGGACGGGCTGAAATCCGCGCCGACTCAGCCGCCCGGTAACTGACGACAGGACCCGGACGTCACCTCGGCCGGTGCCCGGGTGTGGCGGCGGAACGGGACCGCCCGGTCGCCGGCTCGGGTGAGGCGGCGACCGGGCGGTCGGGGTGTGTCGGGGTGGGTCGGGGTGGGTGGTGGGCCGCGCCTCGGGGTCAGGCAGCGGCCCGTTCGGGCTGCTCCGCCTGGCGGTCGGCGGGCTGTCCGGTGGCGGCGGGGGTGTTCTCCCGGGGGGCGGGGAGTGCTGCCATGATCGCGGCGGAGATCACGATGGTCGCTGCCCAGGCGAGCCCGTACCTGCCGACCGGGGTGTCGGAGAGCGGGCCGGCGAACCAGTCGCACTTGGTGAAGGCGAGCCCCAGCAGCAGGGCGAGCACCCAGGACACCATGGCCTGCCAGCAGAAGCCGCCCGTGTACCAGTAGCGGCTGTTCCTGCTGGTGTCCATGAGCCCGGCGGCGTCGTAGCGCACCGCGCGTGAGCGGCGCCGGAACATGTCCACCGCGTAGACGCCGATCCAGGCCGAGAAGGAGACGGCGAGCAGGATGAGGAAGGTGATGAAGGAGCCCAGGAAGCTCTTGGCGACCAGCATCAGCAGCAGGCCGCCGACCAGTGAGATCACGGCGTTGATGCTGACGGCCGTGGCGCGCGGCAGCTTGACGCCCATGGTCTGTGCGGTGAAGCCGGCCGAGTACATGGAGAGGCTGTTGATCAGCAGCATGCCCACGATCGCGGTCAGCAGGTAGGGCACGGCCAGCCAGGTCGGCAGCAGGTCGCCGAGGAAGGAGACCGGGTCGGCGGCCTGGGCCAGGCCGGGCGAGGCCACCGCCATCACGGCGCCCATGAGCACCATGGGCACCATCACCAGGCCGGCGCCGGAGACCGTCACGCCGACGATCTTCCTGCCGGAGGCGGCGTGCGGGAGGTAGCGGGCGAAGTCCGGGCCGGTGGGGACCCAGCTGATGCCGCCGGCGGCGATGGTCCCGATGCCGGCGATCATCATCGCGGTGGTGCCCGCGGGCTTGGCGAAGACCTCGCTCCAGTGCATGGTGGCGACCAGGTAGCCCAGTACCAGCACGCTGAAGACACCGAAGAGGTACGTCGACCAGGTGTTGCAGACGTTCAGCGCCTTACGTCCCATGCCGGAGACCAGGAAGGTGCAGGCGACGAAGGCGAAGAGCGTGATGACGATCAGCGCGGTGTTGGTCTTGACGCCGAAGAGCAGGTCGAGGACGGTCAGCACGGCGTAGGCGCCGGTGACGGCGTTGATCGTCTCCCAGCCGAACCGGGCGATCCAGAGCACGGCGCCGGGGAAGAGGTTGCCGCGCACCCCGAAGGTGGCCCGCGAGAGGGTCGCGCCCGGCGCCCCGCCCCACTTGCCGGAGACCGACAGCACGCCGACCAGGCCGAACGAGATGAGCGCGGCGCTCGCCGCGACGATCAGGACCTGCCAGAAGTTCAACTGGTTGAACACCACCAGGGCGGCGCCCATGGTGAGCAGCAGAACGCTGATGTTCGCGGCGACCCAGGTCGGGAAGAGCTCGCGGACTCTGCCCCCGCGCTCGTGGTCGGGGACGGGTTCGATGCCGCGGGTTTCTATCGCGCCGCCGGTCTCGGCGTTCGACGGGTTGTCCATGAGGGTGGCTCCGTGCGTGTGAAGCGGAGATAAATCGAACAAATGGGGCATTTATGGAACTCTTCGCGCGTAGCGCGGGAGTTGAGCCATCCTACTTTGTCCGCTTCGGTTCCAGGTCGGCCCGGTATCGGAGGGGAGGGCGCCACCCCCGCCCGCGCCCCCTCCGCAAACGCCGCAGACGCCGTGAACGCCTTGACCGCCTTGAACACCGGAAATGCCGCGAACGCCTCGAACGCCGCGAACGGCGGGCCCGGCCCACGGCCAGGCCCGACGCGCTCGCGGCGCCGCCGAGGAGGAGATCGCGGCCGGGATGCGCCGCCGGCCCGGGAGCGCGCAGGCCCGACCAGGCGCCGCCTGATCCAGGCGCTCAGCGCGCACCCGGGGGTCTCACCTGGCGAACAGCGAACTGCCGCTGACGACGCGGGTGGTGCCGTCGGCGAGGGTGACGGTGACCGTGTCGGGGACGGCGCGGTGTGACATGGTCCCGGGCCACCAGGCGGTCCAGCGGCCGTCCGCCACGGTGACCTGGAAGGTGCGTCCGGCGACCTGCATGGTGATCGCCTTCACACCGGCCCCCACGGAGCCCTGCGCGTAGTTGAACATGGCGTCCCCGTCACCGTGGGAGCCGCCCGTGTCGTACGTGACCGCATCGGCCGCCACGTTCTTCACCGGGTCGATCGCCTCCCACAGGCCGCTGGTCTCCGAGGCGACGTAGCAGAGCATGGTCTTGCCGCCGCGGTTGACGACCATGGAGGCGACCTTGCCCCGCAGGTCCGCGTTGGTGATCTTGACGGGTGCCCCGGCGCCCGGGCCGCCGGCCATCCGGTCCAGGCACCACTTCTCGGCGGTGGCGCCCGGGCCGGTCGAAGCGGCCAGCGGTGTCGGGACGCCGGTCCAGCTGGCCAGTTCCGCAGAGCTCAGCGGCCCGCTGACGCCGCCCCGCGAGGACTGCGCCACGGCCACGGCCACGGCCGTACCCACGACGAGCGCACCGGCGAGGGTGACGGTCAGCCGCCGCCGAAAGCGCGGCCTGGCGGGGGCCGGGGCCGGGGTGGGGGCCGTGGTGGGGGTGGAGGTGTCGAGGTCGATCTGGCGCATCAGGCGCTCCCGGTGTAGGGCGTGGCGTCCTGCGGGGAGGTCGCGCTCGGCCGGCACGGGCACCTGCCCGAGCAGTTCCGCGCGCTCGACCGGCTCCGGCCGCTGTCCGGCGTTCACTGGTGTACCTCCTTCGGGGACGGGGCCGCACTCGCGGACCCACCCTGGATCTGGTTCCGGCCACGGCCGGGTTCCACTTTTTTCCGCTGCGCCCGGCGCTGGGCCGTCTCTGCGAGACGGTGCAGCCGGGTCCGGGCCCGGGACAGGCGTGAGCGTACGGTGCCCACCGGTACGCCCAGGGCCTCGGCGGCCTCCTGGTAGTCCAGGCCCGCCCACACGCACAGGGCCAGCACCTCACGGTCCGGGCGGCGCAACCGCGCCAGCGACTGCTGCAGGACCGCGATCCGCGCCGCGTCGTCGATCCGCCCGGCCACCTCCTGCGCGAAGTCGGGAACGTCCTCGCGGGCCGGCGGGAGCTGCGCCAGTACTTGCCAGTGCCGCCGGGCGGCCCGACGCTGGTTGCTGACCAGCTTGGTGGCGATGCCCAGCAGCCAGGGCCGCAGCGACCCGCCCTCCGCCTCGACCCGGTCGTGCCGGCGCCAGGCCTCCAGGAACGTCAACGACATCACGTCCTCCGCCGTCGACCAGTCCCCGGTGAGCCGGAACACGTGGTTGTACACCGCGCGCGCATACGTGTCGAAGAGCCGGCCGAACGCGTCCCGGTCACCGGCCCGCACCCTCGCGCGCACTTCTCGATCTGAAGAGTCCACGCCCCCTATCTGGTGCCCCGCCCGCCCGGGTTCCTATGACCTGCGTCACGGCTCCGAGCTCGCACAGCTACGGCGAAGTGACAAGTAGCCCGGAGTGACGATCGCAACTCTCCGTAATCGCCTTTCGGGGCCAATAGCGTGACGTAGAGGCGTCATACCGTCGGTAGCGCAACGGCTTCACGTCACGCTGCGAGCCTCGCCCGGCGAGCGGCGCGCAGACGATACGCCCGGGACCGGCACCGCCCCGAGCAGAACCGCATGTCAATCCGATAGGTCGCCCCGGCGAAGGTGATCACCCCGCGCGCCGGGCGGGTCGGCAGCCGGATCATGCGCCGGTGTCCGCGATGCTCGGCCTCGGCAAGCATCTTCCCGAGCGTCCGGATCCGATCCGCAGCAGTGTGAGCATCGGTTCGAGCGAGGCGGCCTGGTGGTGAAGGGGCCCCGGTGGGAACGGAAAGTCCGGGTTGCTGTCAGAACTTTTGACGCCCGGCGCTTCGGTCCTGGCCGGGGCCTCCGACTGTGTCTGATCATCGAATGTTGGACGCGGAGAGTAGTTGCATGAGTACGCTTGGTCCATGCTTACCGATCTGATCGAAGACCGCAGTGACGACTCCTACGTCCTCGAAATCCAGGACATCACCCTGACGCCCTCCTCTCCCGAACCGGGGAAGGAACTGCGGTGGGAGATGGCCGGCCGACTCAAGGAGCAGGTCGATCTGACCCAGGTGCAGTGCCAGGTCCAGGTGAAGCTGGGGCTCGTGACGCTGCTGCGGAACACGGCCACGCTGCCCGAGGTGCTGAAGATGCTGGGGGCGGAGTTGGAGGGGGCCACCCGGCCGCCCGCCGGGAAGTGGAAGCAGACCTGGACCTTCACGCTTCCCCGGGAGGTCCCGATGGGGGACGTCCGGATCTACCTCCAGTCGTACACCGGGGGCGGGGAGGAGAAGGACTTCATGGACCTCAACCTGCGCATCGACTTCCGCCGCCGGTAGCCCGTACGCCCGCCGAACCGGTCCCGAACACCGCCCGCCACACGCCCCGTGTGGCGGGCGGCCACGCGCCAAGGTCGCACCGCCGCCAGCACCGCAGCTCGTCTTCGGACCGGTCGGCCGACCCGTCGTCGTGCTCCTGGTCGCGCTCGTCGGTCCAGGTGCCGAACGGGCCGGGCTCGCCGTGGGCCTCGGCGCCGAGCAGCGGCGCGCCGCCCTTGAGCCGGTGCTCGTCGGTGCTCGCCGGGGATCACCGGGTGCTCGCTTCGAGCTGGGCAGGGATGCCGGTGCGGCCGGCGCGCAGTTCGCGCAGGTCGAGGATGTGGTTGTAGAGGGTGCCGGGGCTGACGCCGAGCATCTTGGCGATCGAGGTGATGGAGTGCTCGAGGTGGGGCAGCAGGTCCCGGGCCACCTTCAGGACCAGGGCGACGGCGTGGGCGGGCAGCGAGACGAGCGTGCTGCTGTAGTACGGGGCGGTGGTGTCGGTGGTGCTCCGTTCGGTCACGGGTGTCCTCCCGGGGGTGGGCGGGTGAGCGCGAGGTCGCCGACCTGCCCGCCCCGCCGTGTCCCCCGGGTTACAGGAGCCGGAGGTGGTCCAGGGCGAGGTAGGCCGCGGCGGTGTCGGTCATCTCGCCCGTGCGGAGCACGCGGGTGCGGAACTGGGCCAAGGCGAGGGTGGCGACGTCGATGAACTCGGTGCGTTCTGGGGTCGGTTCGGCGACCTTGGTGCAGCCGGTGGCGACGAAGACGAAGCGGCGGGTGTCGGAGTAGGCGTCGTGCCAGTACGGCCCGACCACCTGGACCTCGCCCTGGTAGCCGGTCTCCTCCAGCAGTTCCCGGGCGACGGCGTCGGCCGCTTGCTCCCCGGGTTCGATGAAGCCGCCGGGCAGTTCGAACAGCACGCGGCCGGGGCCGGGCCGGTACTGGCGGGCGAGGATGACGCGCTGGTCGGGGGTGAGGGCGAGCACCGCGCCGGCCGGGCGCTCGCTCTTGAGGTAGAACTCCTCTTTCCTGCCGTCGGGCAGTTCGAAGTCGACACGGTCGACGGATCGGCCGAACTTGCTGAAGACGGTGGTGCGTTCGATCTCGCGCCACGACGCGGTGGTGATGTCGGTCGTCATGGCCAGGACTGTACGACTCTGGCCGGGTGCGGGTTGCCCTTTCCGCCGCCGGTTCCTGACGGCGGGTGGGGCATGTCCAGGAGACCACCGGATCGGGTGACAGTGCGAGGGCATTTCAGTGGGCAGTCCATGGCTTGGCCGATACGCTGAATCGTCTCCCTGAACCGAGAGTTGGGGGTGGAGCGTCATGGTGAACGCGCTGTTCAGGCGCGCGCGGCTCTCCCGGAATCTGACACAGCGCCAGGTCGCCGAGCGGGTGCGAGGGCTGGTCGAAGAGGCGACCGAGCGGGAATCGTCGTTTGACGCCGGCTACGTCTCGCGCATAGAACGTGGCCTCATCACCTGGCCGCACGAGCACTACCGGCAAGCCCTCTGCCTGGTCCTGGGAGCGGGGACAGCGGCCGAGCTGGGCCTGGGTCGCCAAGCAAGTCCACCACCACGATCACCACGATGAGGTGAGTTCCTCGAACCGCCGAGACGTTCTCGCGGTCGCACTGGCCGCCATGCTGCCACCCGCCCGGCCACTCTCCCGCCTGCGCAGGGGCGATGTCACCGCGATCACCGAGCGCACCAGCGTGCTGGAGCACTGGGACCGGACAGCAGGCGGCCGGGCGGTGCGCGACTTCGCACTGCGCGAGCTGCACGCCGCCTCCGCCCTCACCGACATGCGCTACGCCGCCGTACGGTGACCGCCCCAGGAGCCCGGCAACCGGTTCCGCACCAGAAAGACGCGGCCGGGGTGGGCGCCCCCTCTACCCCGGGACCGACGGTGTCCACCCTCCAGCCTGAGCTAACTGGAGGTCGCCTGGTGCCTTGCAGCACCGGGTCCTTCAGCCGCCGCTTTCCTGCCATCGCGCGACTTCAGCTTGACGGGGCATCATCAGGGGTTCACTTTCGTTCGCCCGTCCGGCCTTCCCCTCGCCTGTAGCGTCCCGATGGCCAGGGCACCCTTGAGCTTGAACGCTCCGCTTCACACCCCGCCGTTACCAGCGACGCATGGGAGCACGGGGACGGGCCTTGGACACTGGCCCGAAGTTCAGCCGATCGACACCTCCCTCACGTGGCCGGCCTTCCTTACATGGTGCGACCTCGTGTCGCACGCTACAGAGAGCTACTTGTCACTTCGCCGTAGCTGTGCGAGCGCAGGGCCGTCAGGGCGATCGTGGGAGCGAGGCGAGGATGGCGTCGAGGCCGAACTCGAAGACGTCCCGTTGGGTGAAGGTCGGGAAGTCGACGGTGGTGGCGTGCATCGCCGGGTACACCTCGGCCGGGAGGCGGGCCCACTGTTGGCGGACCCGTTCCCAGTGCTGCGGGTCCTCGTCCCAGGCCCGGCGGACGGGGTAGAGCGTGGCGCAGCCGAGGACGAAGCGGATCAGCGTGGCCAGCAGGCCGATCGCCGTCCGGTGGTCGACCCGCAGTCGCTCCAGGCGGGCGTAGATCTGCTCGGACATGCGGGCCTCGATCTCGCCGACTCCGTCGGAGGGGGTGTTGATCTGCAGGAGGACAGGGTGCGTGATGAACAGTTCGAAGTAGGCGTGCATCACCTGCCGGAGCCATTCGACGTCGTCGAGGCCGGGGTCGGGCCACCGGAATCGGCTCAGCAGCTCCGCGGTGACGGCGAGGAGGATCGCGTCCTTGTCGCGGAAGTGCGTGTAGAGCGACATCGGGCGGACGCCCAGTTGGTCGGCGAGCCGACGGATGGTCACCGCGTCCAGTCCGTCGCGGTCGATCAGTTCGATCGCCGCGTGGACGATGGCCTCGGGGCTGAGGGTGCCGCGGGGTGCGCGAGCGGGCGTTGTCTTGCGCCTGGGCGATGGCATCGGGGTTCCTGATTCGTTCGGGACCGCAGTTCCATTACTGTACCGTACGCTGTACTGTTCCTGGATCGAGACTGATTCCAGGAGGTCGGATGTCCACACATGCACTCCCCGCCACTGCCTACGACCGAGCTGAGCGGATGCTGCTGCACAACCGGTCCCGGCTCGCCCTGCGGGCCAAGGCGAAGCCCGTCTGGATCGGCGGCGGCGAGAGGTTCTGGTACCGGGTCGAGACCGAGCGGGGCGGCGAGTTCGTGCTGGTCGACCCCGCCGCCGGGACCCGGGGGCCGGCGTTCGACCCCGAACGGCTCGCCGCCGCGCTGGCGTCCGCCGCCGGCCAGCCGGTCCAGCCGTACGCGCTGCCGTTCCGGGCGATCGAGTTGGCGGACGGGACGGTCGCGTTCGACGCGTTCGACGCGCGCTGGACCTGCCGGCTGGCCGACTACCGGTGCGCGCGGGACGAGAAGCACGTCCAACCCTCACCGCTGGAAGTCGTCTCGCCGGACAAGAAGTGGGCGGCGTTCCTCCGCGACCACGACCTGTGGGTGCGTTCGGTCGAGACGGGCGAGGAGTTCGCGCTCACCGCCGACGGCACCGCGGATCGCAGCTACGCGGCCCAACCCGACGCGGCGGTCCCCACGCACCTGCTCGGCAAGCTCGGTCTTGCGGACATGCCGCCGGCGCTGCTGTGGTCGCCGGACTCGGCGCGCGTCCTCACCCACCGCACCGACCAGAGCGATGTCGCCCTGATGCACCTGGTCGAAGCCGTCCCGCCGGACGGCGGCCGGCCGCGCCTGCGCAGCTACCACTACCCGGTCCCCGGCGAGCCGATGGCCCGCGGCGAGTGGATCGTCTTCGACATCGCGTCCCGGACCGCGACACCCGCCAGGACCGACCCGTTCCTGCTGCCCTACCTGTCACCTGTCACGCTGAAGAAGGCGTGGTGGGCCAAGGACAGCGCGGCCGTCTACTACCTGGATCAGCCCCGTGACCTCCGGACGCTGCGGCTGCACGCACTCGACCCGGCGACCGGCGAGGTGCGCACCCTGGTCGAGGAGCACGGCGACACGCGGGTGGAGGCCGCGCAGGAGGTCGCCCAGAAGCCGATCGTGCACGTGCTCGCCGGCGGCCGCGAGACGCTGTGGTACTCCCAGCGAGACGGCTGGGGGCACCTGTACCGCTACGAGGACGGGGCGCTGGTCGAACAGCTCACCCGAGGGCCGTTCGCGGTGCAGGAGATCGTGCACGTCGACGAGGCGGAACGGGCCGCGTACGTCGTCGTCTCAGGACTGGTCCAGGCCGACCCGTACCGACGGTCGCTGCTCCGGGTCGGCCTGGACGGCGGCGGGACCGCCAAGCTCACCGACGACGATCTGGACCACGTGATCACCGCGCCGGAACACGGCCGCTGGTTCGTCGACTCCGCGTCGACCGTCGACACCCCACCGAGGATCACCGTGCGTGACCGGGGCGGAGCCGTGCTGGTCGAGCTGGAACAGGCCGACATCACACCGCTGCTGGCCGCCGGCTGGACGCCGCCGGAGCGGGTCAGGACCCTGGCCGCCGACGGCGTCACCGAGATCTACGGCGTCCTCTACAAGCCCCACGGCTTCGACGCCGCGCAGCGCTACCCGGTGATCGACCACCCCTACCCGGGCCCGCAGACCCACCGGGTGGCGGCCTCCTTCGACCCGGGCGCCTACGGCTACGACGCCGAGGCGGTGGCGGCGCTGGGCTTCGCGGTGCTGGCCGTCGACGGCCGCGGAACGCCCGGCCGGGACAAGGCCTTCCACGATCACGCCCACCGCAACATGGGCAGCGCGGGCGCACTCGAAGACCATGTCGCGGCGCTGCGCCAACTCGCGGAAACGCGTCCGTGGCTGGACCTGGACCGGGTCGGTGTCTTCGGCCTCTCCGGCGGGGGGTTCACCACCGCCCGCGCCCTCCTGGCGTTCCCCGACTTCTACAAGGTCGGCGTGGCCGAGGCCGGCAACCACGACAACCGCCACTACCACGCGCTGTGGGCCGAGACCTACGACGGACCGTTCGACCCGGACGCCGGGGCCCGGCTGTCCAACACCGAGCTGGCCGGGAACCTGGTCGGCAAACTACTGCTCGTCCACGGCGACATGGACGACAACGTGACACCGCATCTGACGATGCGGCTGGTCGACGCGCTGATCGACGCGAACAAGGACTTCGACCTGCTGATAGTCCCCGGCGTCGAGCACAGCTTCCTCGGCCGCAACGGCTACGTCGCCCGCCGCCGCTGGGACTACCTGGTGCGCCACCTCATGCACCGCGAACCGCCGGCCGGCTACCGACTGGCGGACGTCCCGCTCTCCCTGGAACGGCTCGAAGTCCTCTTCAGCTGACGTGGAAAGGACCTTCCCCATGCCCACCTTGATTTTGTCGGGTCATATGGGAGCCACTGCTCCGGTGTGAACGGGAGCCAGGTGTAGGCCATTCGTGGCGGTGATGTACTCGACCCCGGTGGGTGTTCTTCGGCGAATTCGGGAGCCGTTCCGGCGAGATTGGGAGCCACTGATCGGGTGACCTGTTGGGCCCGGCTGGAGTGTCCATGGGGGGTGGTGGCGTCGGTAGGGTGTGATTGCGGGCCCAGGTCGCCTCCCTGACAAGTCGCGGCCGGGGCCTCACCCTGGATATGCGGAAGGGCTGGACCCGTGGGGTCCAGCCCTTCCGGCTGTGGCAGCAAATTGGACAGTGAGATTCGTTCTTCTGGGGTTAGTACTCCAGCCGTAGATCGTGATCACGGATGGGACGGTCAGGCCCGGGACGTTCCGAGGAACCGCAGCACGGCCAGGACGCGGCGGTGGTCCGCGTCGACCACGGGCAGGTCGAGCTTGGCGAAGATGTTGTTGATGTGCTTCGCCACGGCGCTCTCGCTGACCACCAGCGCCTGCGCGATGCCGGCATTGGAGCGCCCCTCGGCCATCAGGCCGAGCACCTCCCGTTCGCGGGGGGTCAGCCGCGCGAGCGGGTCGCTGTCGCGCCGCAGCAGCAACTGGGCGACGACCTGCGGGTCCAGGGCCGTGCCCCCGTCCGCCACTCGCCGGACCGCCGCCACGAAGTCGGCGACATCGGCAACCCGCTGCTTGAGCAGGTAGCCCACACCGCTGGTGTTCGCAGACAGCAGGTCAGCCGCGTACCGCTCCTCCACGTACTGCGAAAGCAGCACCACCGCCGTCCCCGGCCAGCGCCGACGGATCTCCATCGCCGCCCGCACCCCCTCGTCGGTGAAGCCGGGCGGCATCCGGACATCGATCAAGGCGAGTTCGGGCCGGTGCTCCGCCACCGCCGCCAACAGCCCCTCCGCATCGCCGGCTTCGGCGGCGACCTGGAACCCGCCCATCTCCAGCACCTTGATCAGGCCGACCCGCAACAACACCGAATCCTCGGCGATCACCGCGCGCACGGCAGCTCCGCGGTGACGGTGGTGGGCCCGCCAACGGGGCTGCTGACGTGGAAGGCCCCGTCGAGGGAGCCGACCCGCTTGGCCAGCCCGGTCAGCCCCGTGCCGGCGGCGGCGTCGGCACCGCCCAGCCCGTCGTCGGTAACGCGCACTCGCAGCACCTCGCCGACCTGACGGACTATCACCTCCGCGTGCATCGCGTTGGCGTGCTTCGTCGCATTGGTCAGCGCCTCAGAGATCACGAAGTACGCGACCGACTCCACGCTGGGCGCCACCCGCTCCTCCAGATTGACCCGCAGCCGCACCGGCAGGGGCGTGCGGGCAGCCAGCCCGGACAACGCCGCGTCCAGACCTCGGTCTTCGAGCACGGCCGGGTGCAGCCCCCGCACCAGATCATTGAGTTCGGCGATCGCCTCCTTCGCCTCCAGGTGCGCTCTCGCGATCACCTCGCGGTCATCACTCGGCAGGTCCGGGCGGGTGGCAAGGGCCAGACCCAGGTTGACCGCGAGAGACACCAACCGCTGCTGGGTGCCGTCGTGCAGGTCGCGCTCGATCCGGCGGCGCTCCGCGTCGACGGCCTCGATCAAGTCGGTCCGGCTCACGGCCAGCTGATCGACCCGCTCCTGGAGCCGCTGCGCCCGGCTGGGCCCGAGCAGGCCCAACGCCAGCCGCGCCTCGGCCCGGGCTACTGCCCGCGCGGTCCAGGGCAGGGCGCACAGGAGGAGGAGTCCAGCCGCTGTGTAGGCCGGCAGCTGGGTCAGGTAGCCGAACCAGTCCTGGCGGATTCCGGTTGGCAGCGCCCATGACCAGGCGTAGGCGATGACGCCCGCCAGGCACGCCGCTGCCACCGCGAGCACCAGCAGCTCCAGCAGCGCGAGCAGCGGGCCCAGCAGGAGGTGGTAGCCGATCTTGCGCCAAGGCCGCGTCGCCGCGAGCCACCGGGCGGTCGAGGCCCACGTCCATTGTTCCGGCGCGGTGGGGGTGAGCCGGGGGACGTCCACACCGATGAGCACCCGGTAGCGAGCCCGCTGAACGGCCGTCAGCACCGGGGTTCCGAGCAGGACCAGGGCGGCCGACATGGAAACCGTAAGGAGCCAGTTCCCCGTCCTGGCGGTAGTCGCCGCCGCCCAGGCCCACACGGGCACCAGCGCCAGGTGCGGCAGCACACCAGCGGCAAGAAAGCAGGTGTCCCGCCGCGCCCGGAGGACCGTGCGTCTCAGTCGAGCTGGAATCGTCATGGCACGACGCTAGGGCACCGCAGGAGGACCGTGCCATGAAACCTGTACCCGATCTCATGGTGAACCTAGTACCAGCTGTAGATCTTGATCTTGGCCTGTGGGCGGACAGGATCTCGGGTCGGTAGGTCGGCTTCTGCTGGCCGCCGGCAGGTAGAGCGGGCCCGGTGGAACAGGCACTATGCCCCGGTGCGAACGCGCTGGTGATCAGCGCCAGTTCGCCTCCCGCGACGAACTGGCCGAGGCCATCGACACCTTCGTCTTGGCCTACGACGAACACGACGCCAAGCCCTACCGCCGGACCTACGACGGCAGCCCGCTCAAAGCCGCATGAACCCCCGAAGGATCAACGCGGCGCTGGACTAGGACTGGAAGGCTACTTCCGGATTGTTCGGCGAGGGGCCGTCCAGCAGCGGACTGTGGATCCCCTTCAGCGTCTGGTCGAAGAACGCCGTCACGTACTCGCGGGTGATCGCCACCCCGCGTTCCGGGGAGAGGGGCCCCGTCGGGAGCCCGGCCTGCTCCTGAAGCACGTCCAGGTCGGAGAAGCTGAAGTGGTCGGCGCCGACGACCGTCAGCCACTTCTTGTAGCCGCCGAGGGCGGCCCAGGCCCGCCCCGCGATGCCGTCGCCGCTGCCGGGCGTGTGGCCGTCGCTACCCAGCATGAGGAAGGGCCGGTTGATCTGGCCGGGCATCGGGACCGGGTGGAAGGCGCCGTCCATGTCCACTCCGGCCCGTACTCGCGGGTCGGCGATCATCGTGGCGGCCGCCGCCGCTCCGCCGAGGGAGTGTCCGGCCATGCCGATCTCGTGCTTGTCGATGAGGTGTGCCAGGCGCCACGCGGTGTTGCCGTGCGTCAACTGGTCGATCACGAAGGACACGTCCCGCCCGCGGCTGACAGCTTCGGCGTCGAAGTCGATCGTTTCCGGGTGATCGCAGATCGCGCACGGCGGCGTCTGGCCGTTCGCCAGCGTCTCGCCGCTGTCCTCGTAGGTGTGGCCGATGAGCGCGACGACGTAGCCCTGACTGGCCAGGTCGGTCGCGAGCGAGGTGAGCATCATGCGCGGGTTCTCGGCCGCGGCTGAGAGGACCACCAGCGGATGCTTGCCGCGTTGCGGCCGCGCGCCGTCGAAGGCGTGAGTGGTGACGCTGGAAAGGGTCTGCGGGGTGACGCCGTAGCTCGCCGGTATCTTCCGGCGCTCGGTGATTCCGGCTGCCTCGGCGAGGGTCATGTAAGGGGCCGGAGTCCCGGTCCCGGGGACGGCCGGGTAGACCATCGTGACGGTCAGTTGGCGGGGGCCGGACGACGGCACCCACGGGTCGAGGCGGCTCGTGTCGGTGAGGTGGATGATGTCCTCGCCGGCGGCGTAGGGGCCGGTCGGCGCGGGGAGCGTGCCGTGGAAGGACGGCGTGGACGCGGTGGCCGTGGCCGTGGCCGTGGCCGGTGCGGTGTCGAACGCGTGCGTGGCCACCGGTGTGGCCGACGGTGTGGTCGTGGCGGCGAACCCGGCGCCGGTTCCGGTGATGAGGGCGGCGAGCGTCAGCACCGCGACAGCGCTGATACGGCGATTGCGTTTCATGGGATCGACGCTAGGACACCTCGACGGGGGTCTGCCATGAGCCTGGCACCCGAATCCATGGTGGCACCAGTGCCACGGTTGCTGATTCTGTAGTCGGACAAGAGAGGCGCGTCGACGATGCCGTTCTCCTGGGTGAAGGCGGCGATGAGGGACTGTCAGGCGATGTTGTCGACCGCTGCCCACCCAGCCCCTGCCCACTCTCATGTCCACCCCCGGTGACGCCGACCCCGCCTACGTGCTCACGCAGAGATTCGTCCAACAGTGCGTCAGTTCTTGGCTGGGAAGAGGGATTCCTGGGTGGCCTGGTAGCGGTAGGACTCGGTGCCGGTCTGGATCAGGGTGCAGCGGAAGGTGATCCGGTCGGCGATGGCCGCGCAGAGGCGGGCGTCGCCGAAGGTCTTGTCCCATCCGGTGAAGGGTGAGTTCGTGGCGACCGCGGTGGCCTTGCGCTCCTCACGCTCGGTGAAGATCTGGAACAGCAGTTTGGCTCCCTTGCGGTCAAGGTTGAGGTAGCCGAACTCGTCCAGGCACAAAAGGTCGATCTTGCTGTAGCGGGCGATGACAGAGGACAGGCGGCGGCTGGCGTCGGCTTCGGCGAGCTCGTTCACCAGCGCGCTGGTGGTGGTGTAGCGCACCGACAGGCCGGTCTCGGCGATGGCGGTGCCGATGCCGATCAGCAGGTGGGACTTGCCGGTGCCGGAGTCGCCGATCAACACCAGAGGCCGGCCTTCGCGGACCCAGGTCGGGGACTTCAGGTCCGCGACGACCTCGGGGGTGATGTTCGGGTTCTTGGAGAAGTCGATCGCGGCTAGACGCTCGTTCAGCTCCGCCTGCGAGTCGACCGCAGGCGGCGGGACCAGGTGTTTGCGGCGGAACCGCCCGCCCTCGTGCTCCCCCCGCCCTTCTCGTGGGCACCGTCCTCGCCGGGCGCACAGTAGAACGCGGAGAACTGGTACCAGGACTTGAACGACGCCCACCGCGCTGACTCCAGCCTGGAGCGGCCGAACAGCACCTGCTTGACCGCCGGCTTCAAGTTGTCGTAGCGGATGTGCACCGACGGCACCCCGCCCAGCACGGTGAACGCCTCGACGTGGCCTTCCAGGAACGCCTCCTGGGACGCTGTCGCGTAGACCCGGTGCACCGCCTTGCCCGAGTAGGAAAGCCGCAGCGTGAACAGCACGCACTTGCGCCGCTGCCCGGCCAGGTCCAGCCAGAAGTCCGCGAAGGCGACCTCCGCCTCCTCGCACGGCCTCTTCGCCTGCGGCACCATGCCATCGAGATGCCGCCGGCCCTCCAGAGCCTCCGCGCGGATCTGCGGGCGTCGCTTGGACACGTAGTCCCAGACCGTGGTCGAACGGGCCAACTCGAAGTCGTGCTCCGCAGCCAGACGCTCCATGATCCGCGGGATCGTGTGCTTCTGCTTCGCCGGAGCGTCCAGGTCCTCGCGCAGCATCGCGTCGATAGAGCCCTTCACCGGCTCCAGCACAGCGTGACGGCCAGACGGCGCAAGCCTCCACGATTACTCCGAAAGCGGCATGCTCCACACCATCACATCGGTTGGCTCCCGATCTCACCGGAGAACCCCTGGCTCCCATTCACCCCGAAGCCGTGGCTCTATTTCACCCCGGTAAAAACACCCACCTTCTCTGCCCGGGCCCGGCCCTTCTTCTCGAACCGCGGGTAGCCGACGGCCCGGCCGGCGCGACGGCCGGCCAGCGAGTCGAAGTTGGTCGGCGAGACGGCGCGTGCGCTGCTGATAGCGCTCGATCAGGCCGGGAAGCTGCTCGCGGAACGTCTGCCGCGGGCAGCCCCGGCCCGGGCAGACCGTGCGCCGGACCCGCACGGCTGCGACGACCTGCCGCCCGTCCACCGGCACGTCCGCGACCACCCGCCCGTGGAAGGCGTGCACCTGCCCCGTCGGCCGTCCGTACATCGGGCACGGCACCGGACAATCTCCCGGTACGGACGGCCGACCCCGGGCAGTGGAGGGCGATCCGTGCTCAGGCGGTCGCGTCGAGGGCCGGGGGCTGCCAGTTGTACGTCCGGGCGGAGCGGTTGAGCAGGGTGCGGGCCGGGAGGAGGCCGGCGAGGGTGAGGGCGGCGTCGCGCAGGCGGGTGGCGGCGGGGGTGCGGAGGGCGACGAGGCCGCCGATGCGGCGGGAGCCGGTGACGATGGCGGTGGTGCGCGGGAGGCGTGCGGCGGTGTAGGCGGGGAGGCTGGTGGCCGGGTCCGCGGCGGGGGTCAGGGCGGAGGCGAGGACGACGGCGTCCTCGACGGCCTGGCAGGCGCCCTGGCCCTGGAAGGGGCACATGGCGTGGGCGGCGTCGCCGAGGAGGGCGACCCGGCCCTGGTGGTAGGCGGGCAGGGGGTCGGAGAGGTCCCAGACGTCGTGGCGCAGGACGCGCCCGGGTTCCGCGAGCGCGAGGAGTTGGGGCACGGGCGCGCACCAGGTGCCGTACCTGCGCAGGAGCTCGGCCTTCTCGTCGCCGTCGGCGGCGCGGGCGCCGGCCGGGGCGAGGGCGGCGCCGTACACGTAGACCCGGCCGTCGGCGAGCGGGACGACGCCGGCGAGCTGTCCGCGTCCCCAGACCTCGCCCACGGCATCCGGCCGGCGGGTGGGGGACACGATGGTGCGCCAGGTGGTGAAGCCGCTGTAGCGGGGGCCGGGGTGCTGCGGGAAGAGCTGCGCGCGGGTGGCGGAGCGGAGGCCGTCGGCGGCGACCACCAGGGCGGCGGGCCGGTTCCCGTCGGGGGTCGAGACGACGGCTGGTTCGGTGGTGCCTCCGGGGGTGACGAGGGCGGCGGGCGAGTTGGTGCGGACGGTGCCGTCCGGAAGGGCGTCGACCAGGGCGGCGATGACGTCGGCGCGGGCGACGGCGGTGATCGTCTCGCCGAAGCGGGCCTCGAAGGTGGCGGTGTCGGTGCGGGCGAGCCAGCGTCCGGAGGGGTGGCGCAGGCCGATGGCGGGATGTGCGGTGGCGAGGGCGCGCAGGCGTTCGCCGACGCCGAGCCGGTCGAGGGCGCGTAGGGCGTTGGGGGCGAGGGCGAGTCCGGCGCCGACGGGTTCGAGCGAGGCGGCGCGCTCGTGGACGGTCACGGGGATGCCCTGGCGGTGGAGGGCGAGGGCGGCGGAGAGTCCGCCGATGCCGCCGCCGATGACGATCGCCTGATACGCGTCCATGAGTGAACCCCTCTCCCGACACTACGGCTGTAGTGACCACTTCCCGCACCGTACTACACCTGTAGTTGGGATGGGCTAGTGTTGACGTGAATGGGGTTCGGGCCCGCCCCGGGTCGAGACCCCCTGAGGAGAGAGGCCGTGATCGGATCCATGACACCGCCGCGCCCGACGCTGATCGCCGACGCCGCCATCGCCCTGATCGCCGAGCGCGGCCTGCGCGGGCTGACCCACCGCGCAGTGGACGAGGAGGCCGGACTGCCCGCCGGCTCGACCTCGAACCTCGCCCGGACCAGGGCCGCCCTGCTCGACCTCGCCCTCACCCGCATCGTCGAACGCGAGGCCGGAGGCCACCCGCTCATGGCCGGCGGGCCCCCGCCGGACGCCTGCCCGCGCAACCTGCTCGCCCAGGGAGTGGCCGAGTTGCTGCACGAGGCGCTCACCACCGGGCGCAGCCTCACGCTGGCCCGCCTCGAACTCGCCCTGGAAGCCACCCGCCGGCCCGAACTGCGCGCCGGCTACGACCGGCTGGGTGCGCGCTTCACCGACACCGCTGCCGCCCTGCTGGCGCAGAGCGGCTCGGCCGACCCCGTGGCCGACGCCCGACGGCTGATCCGCTGGTGCGACGGGCTGCTGTTCAACGGCGCAGCGGGAAGCGGGCACTGGCACGTGCCGACACCGGAGGAACTGCGCGGCGAGGTCGCACGCTACCTCGCCGCACTGCTCGACCGGGGACTGCTCGACCGGGCCTGACCGGCCGGGACCGATCGACCGTCGCGGACACAAGATTCCTGAACCGCGGCAGCGGCCCAAGGGCTAGCGTGAGGCGAGGATCTTCGATCGAGTCCCATGAGCTGAATGAACGGCAGAGGGGTGCGGGGGTGCGAATGGCACTGGAGATGATCCCGGACCGGCCCGGTCGGGAGGTCGCCGTCGAGCCCAAGCTCGATGGGCTCCTTGCGATCTTCTACTCTGACTGGGTGATGCCGCAGACCACGGCGGTGAGGGCAACGCTCGGCGGTGTCGTCACGGCGGTGGGGGCCGGTGGCTTCGCGGTCGTTCCGGTGGATCGCCGACCCCTTGAGCGGCAGCGGTGGTGACGTGCCAGCTGACGGGGAGGGTGAGCGGTGACTTGCTCGGGGATTCGTCGTCCCAGGCGGGTTCCTGTCCTTCGGCGAGGCGCAGTCGCGGGAAGCGGTCGAGCAGGGCTTCCAGTCCCACGGCCATCTGGGCCCGGGCCAGGTGCGCGCCGATGCAGTTGTGTGCACCCCGGCCGAAGGCGAGGTGCGGGTTCTCCGCCCGGCACAGGTCGAGCCGGTCGGCGTCGGTGAACACCCGCTCGTCGCGGTTGGCCGAGGCGAGGACGGGCAGAACGGCGTCGCCCGCGCGGATCCTGCGGCCGTGCAACTCGATGTCCTCGACGGCCTGGAGGACCACGACGCCGTTCATGACCGGTACGTACCGCAGGAGTTCCTCCACCGCGCCGGGTATGAGGCCGCGGTCGTCGCGGAGCCGGGCGTACCGGTCGGGCGCGGCCAGCAGGGCCACCACGGCGTCGGCCAGGAACATGGTGCTCGTGCGGTAGCCGGCGACCAGCATCGAGAGCCCGAAGGTCACCGCGCTCTCTCCGTCCAGGGTGCCGGGCCCGCACGCGTGGACCAGCCCGGTGAGGACGTCGTCGGCGGGCTCGCGCCGCTTGCGGTCGAGCAGTGACGCGATGTACTCGCGCAGTTCGGAGGTGACCTCGCGGCCCTCGTCCAGGGTGACCATCGCCCCGAGGGCGGCGTCCGCCCTGGGCAGGAAGTACCCGCGGTCCTCGTAGGGGATGCCCACCAGCTCGCACATGGCCAGCAGCGGGAAGGGCTCCAGGAAGCCGCCGACCAGGTCGCCGGGCTGCCCGGCGGCCGTGAAGTCGTCCAGCAGCCCATCGGCCGACCGGCGCAGCCGCGGCAGCCGGCGCCGGACGGAGCGGACGCTGAACGGCTCGGCCAGAGCGCGGCGCAGGGCCCCGTGGCGGGGGCCGTTCAGTTCCATCATCGTGATCAGGCCCGGCTCGTCGTCGTCGGCGGCCCGGTCAGGTCGGGGCGGCCAGTCGTTGATGGTCGGCCGGATCAGCCGGGGGTCCGCGATCAGGTTCCGGACGTCCTCGTAGCGGGTGGCGTACCAGGCGGTGGCGCCGATCGGCAGCCGGACCTCCGTGAGCGGGCACTCCCGGCGCAGCCACCCGTACTGCGTGGGCGGGCCCATGGTGCCCGGCGGCGGGAGGGGCAGGTCGATGGCGGGCGGGTCGGCGGCGGGTTGCGGCGGTGAGCTGCTCACTGGCGGTGCTCCCTGGTCGCGTGCGAGGTGATCGCGTGCGAGGTGGCCGGTCGGGTCTCACCAGCTGACCGGGAGGATCAGCGGTGACTTGGTCACGGATTCGTCGTCCCAGGCGGGTTCCTGTCCTTCGGCGAGGCGCAGCCGCGGGAAGTGGTCGAGCAACGCCTCGACTCCCGCGGACAGTTCGGCGCGGGCCAGGTGGGCGCCGAGGCAGTTGTGGGCTCCTCGTCCGAAGGCGAGGTGGCCCCCGCGGCCTGTGGTCGTGCCGGCCCGGTCCAGGTCGAGCCGGTCGGCGTCGGCGAACACCCGCTCGTCGCGGTTGGCGGAGGCCGGTACGGGGATGACGGCGTCGCCCTCGCGGATCGTCCGCCCGTGCAGTTCGATGTCCTCGGTCGCCAGGAGGATCACGGTGCCGTTCATCACCGGCATGTAGCGCAGGAACTCCTCCACCGCGCCGGGCATCAGCTCCCGGTCGTCGCGCAGGCGGGCCCACAGGCCCGGCCGGTCGAGCAGGGTGTGCACGGTGTCGGCCAGGAAGAAGCTGCTGATGCCGAAGCCGACGGTGAGCATGGACAGCCCGAAGGCCATCACGTCGTCGTGGGTCAGCTCGCCGTCGTCGCACCGGCGGACCAGCCGGGTCAGGACGTCGTCGCCGGGCCGGTCCCGCTTCCGGGCGATCAGTGCGGCGACGTACTCGCGCAGCAGGCCGGTGACCCGGCGCCCCTCCTGCGAGGTCACCATGCCGCCGAGGGCCGCGTCCAGCACCGGGAGGAACCGGTCCCGGTCCTCGAAGGGGATGCCGACCAGGTCGCAGAGCACGAGCAGGGGGAAGGGGTCGGTGAAGCCGGCGACCAGGTCGCCGGGCGGGCCGTCGTCCTCGAACGCCCGCAGCAGTCGCCCGGCCAGCCCGCGGATGCGCGGCAGGTGGTCGCGCACGGCCCGGGAGCTGAACGGCTCGGCCAGCGCCCGGCGCAGGGCCGCGTGCCGGGGGCCGTCGAGCTCGGCGATCGTGACCAGGCGCGGCCCGTCGTCCGCGGGTTGCCCGGGACGCGGCGGCCAGTCGTTGATGGTCGGCCTGATCAGCCGGGGGTCCGCGAAGAGCATCCGGACGTCCTCGTGCCGGGTGGCGTACCAGGCGGTCGCGTCCATCGGCAGCCTGACCCTGGCCAGGGGGCAGTTCTCGCGCAGCCGCGCGGACTCCTCGGGCGGCCCCATGGTGCCCGGCGGCGGGAGCGGGAAGTCCAGGACGTCCGGCTCGGCGCCGGGCCCCCGCGCACCGGGCGGCCGTGCGCTCATGAGTGCGCCCCTTCCGGGTGGCGGGGGCAGGTAACCGGTGGTGTAGAAGTACTCCAGGTAGCGGTCCAGCAGCTCCGCGTCGACGGGAGGGCAGTGCAGGCCCGAGGTGGCCAGGTCGTGCTCGACGTTGGCCCGCCCGACGGTCGGGAAGGTGCCCTCGAAGTACATCTCCTTGACGGACATGTCGGCCTGCTTGCAGCGGTCCACGCACAGCGAGACGAACGGGGCCGTGGGGCTCGTGGGGTGCTGCGCGACGTGGCGGACGAGCTCGCCCACCCACTCCTCGTAGGGGAGCCGGGAGATCCGGTGGCCGGCCCTGTCCATCCGGTCGAGCATGTCGCACAGGCTCGCGGCGCGGGGGTTGGTCATGTGGTAGGTCCGGCGCGTGGCGCGGTGGGTGGTGGCGATGTGCACCAGGGCGTCGGAGAGGAAGTCCACCGGGACGAAGTCCAGCGGCAGCCGGATGTCGGGGGCGAGCCCGGTCTCGCTGATGGTCTTGAACAGCGAGCAGATCGCGGTGTCGGTGTTGCACGCGCCGGTGTGCCGGTCGCCGGTGATCTCGTACGGACGGTAGACCGCCACCGGCAGGCCCTGGTCCTGGTCCGCGGCGTCGCGCAGCACCTCCTCGGCGACCCACTTGCTCTCGGCGTAGCCCATGGTGAGCCCGTCGGCGTGGTCGAGCGGCAGGTCCTCGTCGACGTGCCGTACGCCGGCGGTTCCGAAGCCGGCGAGCACCGCGATGGTGGAGAGGAAGTGCACCGGCACCCGGCGCCCGGCCGCCAGTCGGATGAGCTCCCTGGTGCCTTCCACGTTGGTGCGGCGCAGCGCGTCGTACGGATAGATGAAGTTGACCTGCGCGGCCGAGTGGATCACCAGGTCGACGGTGTCGGCGAGTTCGTCGGCGCGGCCCGGCTCCAGTCCGAGGCCGGGCTCGGCGAGGTCGGCGGGGAGGCACACGACGCGGTCGGCGGCTTCGGGGGTGGCGAGGCCGAAGCGGGCGAGGTTGCGCATCACCTTCTGCCGGGCGTGGGCGGGGGCCCGGCTTCGCACCGGGCAGCACACCCGGGCGTCGGTGCGGCGCAGTAGCGCGTCCAGAAGGAAGGCGCCGACGAAGCCGGAGGCGCCGGTGAGCAGCACCTCCGCGGGGTGGTGCCAGTCCGGCTCCGGCCCGCGCGGTTGCGGGAGGGTGAAGCCCAGCCGTGCCTCGGCGCGGAAGTCCACCGGGCCCGCGTCGGCGTTCACCCTGCCGGGCGGGCCCTGGACGGCGGCGACGGCGGCGGTGAAGTCCTCCAGTGTCGGGGAGCGCAGCAGGCTGTGGACGAGGGTGCGGCCGTGCCGGGCGTCGAGGCCGAAGGCGGCCAGCGTACGGGTGACGGCCTCGGCTGCCAGCAGGGAGTCGCCGCCGATGTCGAAGAAGCTGTCGCCCGGCGCCGGGTGCACACCCAGCACCACCTGCCAGATCCGGGCCACCGTGTCCTGCGGGCCGGACGCGGTGCCGTTCACCGTCGCCGGGACGGCCGCCTGCCCGGTCGCCGCCAGGCTGCGCAGCCGGGCGCGGTCGACCTTGCCCCCGGCCGTCACCGGGAAGCGCGCGAGTTCCACAAGCCGCGCGGGCACCGCGGGTGCGGGCAGCCAGGCGGCGAGACCGCTGCGGATGCGGTCCAGGGTCAGTGCCTGGCCGGGGCGGGCCGGGGTCACGTACCCGATCAGGGCGTCGCCCTCCCGTTCGACGACGGCCTCGCCCACCGCGTCGTCCGCGCGCAGCCGCGCCTCCACCTCGTCCGGCTCGATGCGGTGCCCGCGCAGTTTGATCTGCCGGTCCACCCGGGCCCGGTACTCCAGTACGCCGTCCGGGCGCCGGACCACGCGGTCACCGGTGCGGTAGAGGCGCGTACCGGGCTCGACGAGGTCGTCGACGAAGCGCTCGGCGGTCAGCCCGGGGTCGCCGAGGTACCCCAGGGCGAGCCCGTCCCCGCCGACGAGGAGCTCGCCTTCCTCGCCGGCGTCGGCGAGCGTGCCGTCCGGGCACAGCACGTGGCAGGTGGAGTTCTCCAGGGGGAGGCCGATCGGCACGGCCGTCGCCTCGGGAGGCAGGTCGTGCAGCGCGTGTGCGGTGGACACCACGCTGTTCTCGGTCGGGCCGTAGAAGTTGACCACGGTGGTGTCCGGGCAGGCGGCCAGTATCGCGCGGGCCAGTTCCGCGTCCATCGCCTCGCCTCCGGCCGAGGCGAACCGCAGGGACCGCAGCGCCGAGGGCCTGGTGCGCGCGATGTGGTGGAACACCCCGGTGGTCAGGTAGGCGATGCTGACCCGCTCGGAGAGCAGCAGCGATTCCAGGGCGGTCGGCGACAGCAGTTCCTCCTGGTCGGCGATCACGATGCAGGCGCCGGCGAGCAGCGCGGGCCAGATCTCGATCGTGGAGGCGTCCGAGGAGAGGTCGTAGGCGTGCAGAACCCGCTCACCGGGCCGCGGCCGCTGCCGGACCAGGTCGGAGGCGGCCAGCCGGACGATTCCGCGGTGCGGGATCGCCACGGGTTTGGGGCGGCCGGTCGAGCCGGAGGTGAACATCACGTAGGCGCAGTCCGCGGGGAGCACCCGGGCCTGCGGCACCGCGGCCGGGGCGGCCGGGGTGGTCGGGGCCAGGCCACCCAGGTCGATGCGGGAACGCACGCGCCGGATACGGCGGGAGCTGCCGGGCAGCGTGACGACGGTGTGCACCCCCGCGTCCTCGGCCATCGCCTGCAGACGCGCGGGTGGTGAGGCGTCGTCGAGCGGGACGTAGGCCGCACCGGTCTTGAGGATGCCCAGGAACGCGACCAGCGCCTCCGGAGAGCGGGCCCCGCACACCCCGACCGTGTCGCCGTACCGCACGCCGGAGTCGTGCAGCCGGGCCGCCACCGCGTCGGAGCGGAGCTTGAGTTCGCCGTAACTGATGCCGCGGCCGTGCTGTACGGAGGCGATGGCCCGCGGGCGGTGCACCGCCCGGGCGTCGAACAGCTCGTGGAGGCAGCGATCGCGTGGATACGGCACCGCCGCGGCGTGCTCGGCCGTCTCCTGATGCGTCGTTGTTCGGGTGTTCATCGGGACGTCACGCTCTCTGCCGCACACGGACCGCGCGCGGGTGGCTACGGTTCGAACTCCTTGGCGAAGGCGGCGAAGTCGGCGGTCCGCCATCTCTCGGGCCTCATGCGGATGAGGACGTCGTCGGCCAGCTGCCGCCGGTTGGCGTCCAGGTACGCCGCCGCCGTGTCCGCGTCCAGATACCGGCAGGCCAGCTCCTCGCGTGCGGCTGGCGGCAGCGGGTCCTCGACGGCCACCACCGGCCCCTCCACGCTGACGTAGCGGTAGGGCGCCGACTCGACCTGCGCGCAGAGGCTGAACCGGCCCGCGCTGCGGATGAGCCGAGCCTTCAGCGTCGTCCGCCCGGTCTGGATCGTCACCAGCCCGCCGGGCCGGTAGGAGTACCAGAGCGGGACGAGCAGCGGTCCGCCGCCGTCGCGCGCGTCGTCCACCCCCAGGATTCCCACGTGCGGGCTTGCGAGGAACGCCTCCCGGGCTTCGACCGACATCCTGAGATCCACTGGTACCGCCTCGATTCGGCAGGAGCCGCATCCGGTATCGATTCGCGCAAGGGAGCGTGAGCCGGCGGGGCCTCGGGGCGGCCGGCGTGTGACCGCCGCAGGTCCGTGCGGGTCCTCGGTCCTTCTCGTCCGGTGCACACGGCCTTCGGGAACCCGGTGGGGCGGCCAGGGCCGGGCCGGGCTCTCCCTTCCACGTTTCCACCACACCCGGGTGGCTCGCATCCCGGCGGCCGCGCACGCGGTGCCTCCGCTCCCCCGCCGAAGAGCACGGCGGGCGCTGCGGGGGGATCCTGCCAGTGCCGGCCGTCAGGTGGTTCCCGGCTGGTTCCAGGAGAAGGAGGGGCACATGAGGGCGGCCATCCGGGCCGAGGGCCTGGTGAAGGACTTCGGCGACGTACGGGCCCTGGACGGGGTCGACCTGGACGTGCCGGAGGGGACGGTGCTGGGCCTGCTCGGCCCCAACGGCGCCGGCAAGAGCACCACGGTACGGGTGCTCACCACCCTGGTGCGGCCCGACGCGGGCAGCGCCCACGTGGCGGGGGTGGACGTGCTCAAGCACCCCGGCCGGGTCCGCAGCCTGCTGGGCCTCTGCGGCCAGTACGCGGCGGTCGACGAGTACCTCACCGGCCGGGAGAACCTCCAGATGGTCGGCGAGCTCTACCAGATGCGGAGCAGGGACGCCAAGGCGCGCGCCCGGGAGCTGCTGGAGTGGTTCGACCTCGACGAGGCGGCCGACCGGCCGGCCAGGACCTACTCCGGTGGCATGCGCCGCCGGCTCGACCTGGCGGCCGCGCTGGTGGTGCGGCCCCCGGTGATGTTCCTCGACGAGCCCACCACCGGTCTGGACCCGCGCAACCGGCTGGCGCTGTGGGAGGTCATTGAGATGCTGGCGGCGGAGGGCACCACCCTGCTGCTCACCACCCAGTACCTGGAGGAGGCCGACCGGCTGGCGCACGACATCGTCGTGGTCGACCACGGCCGGGTGATCGCACGCGGATCCGCCGACGACCTCAAGACCAGGACCGGCGGCGAGCGGGTGGAGGTGGTGGTCCACGACCGCGAGCAGATCGGTGCGGCCGTCGCGGCGCTCACCCCGTACGGTGGGGGCCCGCTCAGCGTGGAGCAGCACACCCGGCGAATCCTCGTGCCGGTGGACGGGGGCGCCCGGGTGCTCGCCGACGTCATCCGCGAGCTGGACGGGCTGGGCGTCCTCATCGACGACATCGGCCTGCGCAGGCCCACCCTCGACGACGTCTTTCTCTTCCTCACCGGCCACGCGGCCGAGGAGAACGAGCTGGGAAAGTCGCCTCGGACGGCTTCCGGGGCCGGGCGGCGCCGGTGGGCACGGAACGCCCGTGGGAACTCCCGGCGGGGGCTTCGGCGCTCCCACCGGAAGTAGTAACTCCAGTGATGGTCGAAGCAGTGATGGTCAAGGGAGTGGAAACCATGGGACAGCTGGATGGGAAGGTCGCCGTGGAAACCGAGAGGCAGGCTGCGGCCGCCGAACTCGCGGACGACTACGAACGTGAAGCCGTGGCCGCAGAGCTGGTTGCGCCGGTCCGCGCCGGGGGAGGAGGCGAGAGGACCGGGGGAGGAGCCTGTGGTGGTCCCACTTCACGGCCTGGATCCGCGGCCTGCTGGCCGGGAAGCGATCAGCCGGCGCCGACGATCAGCCGCCCGAGGCGCGGCGGAGGCGGATCAACTCCGTCCCGGCCGGTCCGGAGAACGCCGGAAGGCCGGACGGCTCGACGATCGTCGTGTGCCCGCGCAGCGGGCGGAAGCCTGCGGCGCTCAGCACGGCGAGGGTCCGCTGGTATCCCTGGGCGCCGTTCAGGAATTTCGGCGCGGTGGCCACCACGCAGGGCCCGCTGCCGGCGCGTGCCACGAGCTCGCCCAGCAGCAGCACGCCGAGACCGGGATCGTCCCAGCCGTCGTCGAACGTGAACTCGTTGACGATGAGGAGGTTTCCGAGGTCGCCGTACGGCCCTTGTCCGAGCATCTTGCGCAGCACCGTGGTGAACTCGGACCGGTCGTTCTGGTTTGTGAGCGCATCCCGGTGAACCGCGCTGATCACCTCCGACCCGCGCGGGATCGTGTTCTCCAGGTCGGCCAGGAGCGCCGTGCTCACCGACCCGCTGTCCATGGGGATCTGGCAGAGACCCAATAGGGCGACTTGGCTGAGACCGTCGTTCGGGGGACGCCGGATCTCGGCGGCATCCCGTTCCTGCGGGTAGCGGGCGAGCAATCGGTGGGTCTGCGAGCGTTCACCGGCTGCCAGGACCGGGCCGATCTCGCAGGTTATGGTGAGGTGCAGCCGATCAGGGTCACCAGGAAGCCCGGTGGACAGCGGAACTGTCGGGGTGCCAGTCACGATGCGCCTTTCTGCGGACCCGTACGCGAACCGGGCGATCCGCAGGCTGACAGAGGTGTGCCACGGGTGCCCGACCATTGGCAGTATCAGCCGAAGTCCACGGAATATGCCAGGGTGCCGACGAACGGCTCCCGGCCGCATGGGCCGGCCGCCCGGCCGGGGGCGGGGTCTGTCGGTAGCTCAAACCCGGGACGTAGGTCCTCCAGCCCGGGGCGGAGAGACCCCCCGCCCGCCCGTGTGCACGCCAGCGTACGGGCGTGGTTACGCAGTTCGTCGAGTGCGCCGAGGTCGTTGACGTTGACGATCTTGTCCTCGGCGCCGGGCGGGAGAGTCTTCCCGTCCGGGGTGACGGCGACCGCGGTGATTGCGCCGGTCCGGGTGCTGGTACCGCCGAGGTGTACGTCAACACGCTGAGGTCTTCGGCCGGTTCACTTGTCGAGGCGGTGTCCATGGACACCAGCCTGTACCACTGAACGACTGACCGCTCGGCCGGCCTCCCCGGTCAGCGTCTGACCGGGACGACCGGGACGACCTGCGCGACAGGCCAGCGGGGGCCGCCCGGGCCGCCCTGCCACGCCCACTGTTCCTCGGGGGTGACGGTGATCCCGTAGTCGTACAGGTGCGGCGACCCGAGCGCCTCCCACTGGGACCAGGCGGTCATCACCTCGTCGCCGATCCGCCGCGGCCCGCCCTGGAACAGCACCGCGCCCCCACCACCGTCCGTGGACAGCGCCGCCCACGAGCGGTCGCCGTCGTGGAACCAGACGTTGACACCGTCCTCGTCCCGTCCCGTCAGAACGACGGCGTCCGGGACGGCGACGCGCACCGCGAAGCGCAGGTGCCAGTCGTCGGCCAGCGGCGCCGGATCGCGTTCCACCACCCGCCGCACCTCGGGCTCGCCACCACCGCGCACCGCCGTGTACGTGGCGAAGTCACCGCGCGTCGGAGCCGGCCCGCGCCGGTCGGCCATGAACTGCGCCAGGCCCTGCACCCAGCCCGTCGCGCTGCGTCCGTCGTCGGCAACGGTGAGGGCGACGTGGCCGAGCCTGCCCCAGGGGTAGACGATCCGGCCGCCCGGCTTCGTCGCCTCCACCCAGTCCCACGGGACGGCCTCGACGGCGTAGGTGGCGTGGAGCCGGTCGACCCTGGCGCCGTCGGGCGGCCCCGCGTGGGTGGCGTCGCCGGCCAGCACCTCGGCGCCGACCCCCGCGGCCGCCAGGCGCTCGCGGGCGAACGCCGCCAGCTGCTCGTCGACCTCGGTCGACACCACCCGGCCGGGTCCGGCCTGCCAGGCCGCCAGAGCACAGGTCCAGCCCTGCCCGCCGCCGACGTCCCACACCGTGTGCCCGGGCTCCAGCATGAGGCTGTCCAGCATGTCCGCCACCACGCCGGGCGCGGACAGGCTGGAGGACGGCAGACCGTCGGTGACCTGGGTGATCGCCGCGGCGTTGACGTCGCCGTACAGCTCGTCGGCCCACCCGCCCGGATCAGTGGCGCGGTCCATCGCCACGTAGGCGCGATCGTCCCAGCGCCACAGCCGATCCGGTGCGAACAGGTCGCGCGGCAGCGCGGCCATGGCCTCCCGCAACCACGGCGAGTCCTGGGGCCACGCCCCGCCTTGCTCCATCGCCGCGTCCATGCGCACCCGACGCTCCACCAGATCGGCGTCGGGGCTCACGACTTCTTGTGCTTCCCGCCCGACGGCGGCGCGGGAGGCACCTGCCCGTCCTGGTTGCCCGGCGGCGGGCTCCCCTTCTCAAGCGGCGCCGGCGGCTTCTGGTGATCGCCCATGCTGCTCCCCCTTCCTTCCGCGTACACGCTGACTGGCCGACCATCCTGGCGCAGCCCGGCGCCGGCCGGTAGACGGCGTGCGGTCGCACTTCGAGGGCGTGCGGGTCTCGGGCGCGCGCATCCGGGGAGCGCGGCCAGGTACGGGCAGAACCGGAGCCCGCCGTGCCGCAGACAGCTCCCGCCGGGCGCCTCGCCGCACCGGAAGTACGGCGACGGAGCCCGCCGGGTTGCGGCAAGTCGTCAGCGGCAGTGGGCCGCACCTGTCATCGCTCTCATGCTGCTGGCGGAACAGGCCCGCGAGGAACGGTGGCCTCGCTGGGCAGCGGGACTGGTGCCCGGTGTGCGGCGGCATCCTCCAGTCCGGGTTCGGGACCGGCTCTCGCTCAGATCGCCGGCCGCGTGGGATGCTGCCTGGCATGATCGACTCTCCTGCTACCGAAGCGCCGGGTGGGGCCTGGTCGTTCGCGGCGGCGCGTGAGCCGGCCGAGTTCCCCGCCGCCGGGGTCCACGGTGTGCCCGGTGTCTGGCACGCCGGGGACAGGGGGCGTACCCTGTGCGGGATTCGTGGCCGGTACCTGTCGTTCTTCCTGCACCACTTCCAGCCGCAGGACCTGGCCTCGTGCCGGAAGTGCCGGGCGCTGGCCGAGGCGGCGCCGACGCGGCCGTGCGGGCAGGAACGCCTGCACGACCTGCTCCTCCAGGAAGCCGACGACGGGCCGCTGCGGACGGACCTGCTGGCCGCGCTGCGCCGGGGCGCGCGGATCGCATACTGGGGCACCGGCCCGGCACTCGACCTCACTCGGTCCTACGCGCGGCTCGACCGGATGACGGAGGAGGCCGGCCCGGCCGCCGAGGCACTCGCGGCGGCCGGCACCTCCCTCACGCTGGCCCGCGTCGAGGACACCGACCAGCAGTACCTCGTCGTCCTGCCGTACGACGGCCGCGCCCGCATCGCCCGCGGTCCGGCGACCGTCCCTCCTACCGCTTCGCCCAGCCCTCCTCCGACGCCACCAGCAGCGCCGGGCGACGGGCGGGACGGCCCCTGAGGCCTGTCCCGGCCCCGGTCAGCGTGAACCCGTTTCAGGGTCGCGTTGGCGGCCACTGCGACACAATCTCAGGATGATCGGCAACCGGATCATCCGTCGCACCGATCGACTGCGGCTGTCGGGAATGCTGGAGACCTCTGACGCCCGTCTGGTACGGGCTCACGGCGGCGAACCGCCCCGACGCCCTCATTCTCGACGACTTCGTGATTCGCCAGCTCACCGCGGCCCAGGTCGACGACCCCTACGAGCTGGTCAGTGAGCGGCGGGGCCGGTGCCTGATCGTCACCAGAAACCAGGTGATCACGAACGGCCCCGGCTACCGGCCCACCAAACGGCCCAAGAACCCGACCAGCAGGACCGACGTGCCCCGATGAAGCAGCGGCAAATCCGGTGGACAGCGTCGGGATACTGCCGCCATGGCCATCACCCAGCAACTTGCCCGAGTCCCGGCGGAGTACCTCGACGCCTGCCGTCGGTCCGCCGCCGAGTCGCCGGACGGGGATCATCATGGGGATGCACCGTCCGTGGACTGTCCGGATCTGGACTGGGCACCTTCCATGCCGGAGCGCGCCTGCGAACTGGCGCGGCTCGACGCTGTCCACCTGGAGGCGCTCAGGAGCGCGACCCATGGCGACAGCGGCGTCGATCTTTGCTTCCTCAACGCGAACCAGCATGCGACTGCCTTCTTCAGCAACTCCACTCCGACAGCCCTCCACCCAGCCGACGTTGCCCGGGTGTCGACGCGGCTCGGGGAGATCGACATGCAAGCGATCCTCCGTTCGGTCGTGGACAGTGGTGCGGGCTCCACACTCGGCCACGGGTCCATCGGCGATCCGACGGAGTACCTGCTCGCCCACTTCGGCGCGCTACGCGGGTTCTACGAGGAAGCGGCCCGGAGGAGCCTCCTTGTCGTGCTGTGGTGGGACTGACTCAGAAGGCTTCTTCGAGTCAACCGACAACAAGGAGCGGGACGGCCGGCTCGCACCGGCGGGTAGGGCCTGGGGAGTTGCGAGACCACAACCCTGAGGAATTGCCGGTTCTGGCGAAGATCTTGTGGCGCCCCAAGGTCTTTCGCTTGGACGTTCTAGGGTCGCCACTCCACCTGATAGTCGGGGTGCTCGGCGTACGACTGTGTGAGCACCCGGACGGCATACCTGAGACCGATGAACCGTGCGTCGGACGGATCCATGGCCTCATAGCCCCGAGCCAACATATCGACCAGGTCGAGCATCGGCAGATGGCTGTCGAGGAGCGCATCACCTCCGAAGCGGTAGGCCACCTCGGCGTAGGCGTGGTTGTCCGCCTCGTTACGGGCGTGAAGGAACTTCAGGAGGTTGTCCACAAGGTTATTTTCGCCCACCTCCGACCACGCCGACGGGGTTCTTGGAAGCGTGGCACCAAGTCGCTGATCGCCCGACGCGGTGTGGCCCACGGTTCAGGATTCGGCAAGGTGCGTTGGGTGGTGGAACGGGCCTTCACCTGGCTGCACCAGTTCAAACGGCTCCGGATGCGCTACGAACGACGCGCTGACCTCCATCAGGGCCTGCTCGAACTGGTCTGTGGCCTCATCTGCCTCCGTCGCGTGCGCGCATCACGATGAAGCAAGTCGTCAGGTCAGGATGATCGGATTGGTGAGTGCGGCGACGTTCCCGTTGGGGTGGCGGACCTCGACGCGGACTGACGCCGAGTCCTCCGCCGTCGTGTCCCACTGCACCACGCCCACCCCGTCGGCGGGGAGAAGTGTCCGGTGGACCTTTCCTCGATCGGTGTGGAAGCTGACGGACCCAGTCGGCACGCCTTGTACTGATGCCGGCACTTCCACTTGCCCGCCGTGAGTCGCGAGTCGTTCTCCCACCCCGGCAACGCGACCATCGGCAGTGGCGGTGAACGACACGTCCACGTCCGCCGACTCGGCGATCCAGCTGCGGCCGGCGCGGATTCCGGCCAGGATCGCCTCGGTGCCCAGCTCCTCGGCGAAGACCACGGTGTGGGGGATGCCGATCTGACCTTCCAGGTGGGTGTCGCTGTTGCCCATCGCCGGCCGCCACGAACCCGAGTGGATGTCTGCCGCGAGGCTCCGCCCCCACTCTGCCAGGGCCGCCTCGTTGTCGGCGTTCCAGGGCCGGTCCGAGGTCCACAGTCCGTTCCACACCTCCACCACGTCGAAGCCCCGGAAGGGGAACATGAAGTCGCCGGACGGGTAGGGCGCATGCGGGTGTGCGGCCACGCACAGGCCTCCTACTCGATGGACCTGGTCCAGGCACTTGTCAACCAGTCCGTCCCTGACCTGGTGATTCCAGTCGACGACCTCGCCGGGATCGATGCCGAGCGCGAGCCAGTGCCCGGTCTTCGTGGTCACTTCCTCACCGAGGAGGATCAAGAAGTCGTCGGCGGCCAATTGCCCCCATACACCAGGGGGCGCGGCTGAGTTGTGCTCCGTTGTCGCGATGAAGTCGAGCCCGGCGGCGCGCGCCCGAACGACCAACTCATCAGGGGTGAGTTCCCCGTCCGAGTGGACGGAGTGTACATGGCAGTCCCCGCGGTACCAGGCCGCCCCGCGTCCGACCGCCCGCGCTGGCGGGAAGCTCAAACTCGACAAGGTTCCCCCTCAAGTCCTGTCGAGCCAACGCGCAGGCAGGGCAGGTGGTTCCATCGCCGAGATCCAATCAGGGCGTGAGACGCTCGCCGACGGCATGCGGCGGACCTCGCACGGGTAGGGGCGTCGGCGGCCCCGCCCCGCCGAAGGGCGCTGAAAACCCCGGCCGCCGTCCTCCGGGGGCTCGCGTCCGCAACGCCCATGGTCAACAGGCCTAGTCCGACCTCGACCGCACGTGGTCGGCGATCGCCACGTCGTCGTTCGCGTCGTACATCTCGTCGATCAGTGTGGCGAACGACCTCACGACAGCGTTGCGCTTGACCTTGCCGTTCGCGGTCCGCTCGCCGCGTTCGACCTGCAAGGGGCGCGGCAGAACGCGGAAGTCCTTCAGCTGTTCCGCTCGCGCGAGATCCGCGTCGACCCGGTCGACCTCCGTCCGCAGGCGTTCGGTCGAGGCCTCCGTCGACAGGGCGTCCGCGGTGGTGCTCGGCTCCAGCAGGACGGTGAGGTACTTGCGCGCCTCCCCGACGACGATCGCCTCGTTGATCAGCGTGCTCTCCTTCAACCGGGTTTCGATGGGTTGAGGACTGATCGTTTTGCTGCCCCGGGTGATGATCACGTCCTTCTTGCGGCCGATGAGCCGGTTGTCGCCGTGGGGCGTGTACTCGACCAGGTCACCGGTGTGCAGCCAGCCGTCCCGGAGAACGGCCTCGGTCTCCTCCGGATCGCGCCAGTATCCGGTGAAGAGAAGCGGTGCGCGGATCAGCATTTCGCCGTCGTCCGCGACTCTCACCTCGAAGCGCGGGTCTGCGAACTTCCTGCTGATCGTCCCCGGGCGGGGGACCGGCTGGTCGAAGTGCGCGACGGGGCACGCTCCGGTCTCGGTGAGACCGTAGTTCTCGCGGAGATCGAGCCCCCAGATCTGCCAGATCCTGAGGACGCTCTCGGGCATGGCCGCGGACGCGGTGTAGGCGAGGCGGATGCGGTCCATCCCGGTGGTCGCCCGCAGCGGCAGGAAGACTCCGCGCAACGCGGCGGCGTACGCGATGCACAGCGGTACCGAGGACCGGCGGTGGGACCAGCGGTTGTCGGCCACCCTGCGGCCGACCCACATGGCGGCGTCGTAGACGTAGCGGCGCGATCGCGGCCAGGCCTGTGCCCGTGCGATGAGTTCACCGGCGGCCTTCTCGTAGAACCGCGGTGGCCAGAGCAGTGCCGTCGGCCGTACCGAGCGCAGCACGTCCCGGTAGTCCTCGATGGGGCAGTACGTGACCACCGGCCGGGTGAGCAACGGCGCCGAGAAGTGTCCTGTTGCCTGTACCTCGTCGGGTGCAGCAGCATGTCTTTCGTGCTCGGACTGTACCGGGGCGCGAAAGGGGAAAGGGCTCTCACTCATGTCCACATTCCTTCTGATACACGGTAGTTGGCACAGCGGGCGCTGCTGGGAGCGGGTGGTGCCGCTGCTGGAGGCGTACGGGCACCGGGTGTTCGCGCCGTCCCTGACCGGCTGCGGGGACAAGGCGCACCTGCTCGGACCGGAGGTGGGACTCGACACGCACGTCGACGACGTGGTCGGGCTGGTCGCCGAGCAGGACCTCGACGACGTCGTCCTCGTCGGCCACAGCTACGCGGGGCTGGTGATCTCCTCCGTGGCCAACCGGATCCCGGAGCGCATCGCACACCTCGTCTACCTCGACGCGCTGGTCCCGCAGGACGGCGAGTCCGCGGTCGACGTCCAACCCGTGGGGCGGCGGATGATCGAGCTCGCCGAGAAGTCCGAGAGCGGCTGGCGCGTCCCCCCGATGCCCGAGCTGCCCGCGCCCCTCGGCCTGTTCGGCGTCACGGACCCGGCGGACGTGGCCTGGCTGCGCGAGACGCTCACGGACCAGACGGTGCGCTGCCTTCGGCAACCCGTGCGACTGGACAACCCGGCTGCGGACGCGATCCCGCGCACGCACATCCACAACGTCGGCCCCACGCCGCCGGGCATCACCCGCCGCCCCGTCCCCCCGATCCAGCCCAATGGCTCCGCCGCGCAGGTCTGGGAGCTGCCGACCGGCCACGACTGCATGATCACCATGCCGAGGGAACTGAGTGAACTGCTCCTCAAGCTCGCCTGAGTAGTACATCGTTGACCTGAGGTGATCTCGGTCTGCGGGTCGGGCATCGGGTCGGCGTGGATCCGGGGGAGATCGGGCAACTCCGTGGTGAGCCGGCCGCGCGGGTGGGGCTTCGTCGCAGGTCAAGCTCGCTGTGGGTCTACTGCTGGTCGTCCTTGAGGGCTTCGGTCATCTGCTCGTCGATGGCCCTGATCTGGTTGCGGTAGGGGTGGAGGGTGGCTTCGATGCCGCCGCTTGGTGCTGTCGGCAGCGGGGCGGGGCACGGGCTCAAGCTTGGGCCTCGTGGTCGCGATCAGCCGTCGTGGTGGTCCGCCTGCTCCTTCCTGTGGCGTGGGAGTCGGTGGGACTCGACCGGTCGTCCGCCGGCGAGGTGCTCGGTGACGATGCGGCCGGCGACAGCCGGGTCGATCTTCCCGTACCAGATGTCGTCCGGCTGCACGCTGGCGACGGGGGCCTGGTTGCAGGGGAACTGGCACCCCGTCTGGGTGACGAGCACGTCGTCGTCGCCGAGGCCGTGCTCGGTCAGTTTCTGTACCAGGGCGCGTAGTCCCTCCTCCGCGCCCTTGGCCGCGCAACGCGGGCCGCGGCACACCAGGACCTGGTGCCGGTGGCCGGGGACTTCCTCCCAGGCCGCGGACGTGAGGCCGGGCTCCTGGCCGGTGATGGCCCTCGTCACCGCGGCCACCGCGGGGACCGCGTCCGGCGAGTCGGCGAGGCGGGTCGCGACGAGGAGTTCGGGACGGTGGCCCGCGCGCTCGCGCCACCAGTACGCCGCGATCCGCCGTAGCCAGGACTGGGCCGGGCCGGACGCCGCGAGGCGGACGCCGATCACGACCACGGTCTCGGCGCCCGCGTCGGCCAGCCTGGTCAGCTCGGCCGACAGGGAAGGGTCTGCCTGCTGCAGGAACGCGATCGAGGCCTGGTGCGACGCCGCTGTCCGGAGGAGTTCGTCACGGCGGACGGCTTCCCCCATCGACATGCCGACCAGGAGCGTGGCACTGCGGCGGGCGAGTGCGCCCGGGACGGGGCGGGTCATGGTGTTGTCCCTTCGGGGAGCAGTCCGTTCCACCGGATGTGCGGTCTGTCGTGCCGGGGGTGTCGTTCCACGGTGACGTCGACGCCGTAGACGTGCGCGATCGTCGGCGAGGTGAGCACGTCGGAGCTGGGCCCGTGGGCGACCAGTCGGCCGTCGAGCAGGACGGCGACCTCGTCGCAGTAGGCGGCGGCGAGTTCGAGGTCGTGCAGCGCGGCTACCGTGGTGATGCCCAGCCCGCGTACGGTGCCGAGGAAGCCGAGTTGGTGGCGTAGGTCGAGGTGGTTGGTGGGCTCGTCGAGCAGGAGCACGCCGGGCTCCTGCACCAGTGCCCGCGCGAGCTGGACCCGCTGCCGCTCGCCACCCGACAGCGTCGGCCAGGACCGGTCGAGCAGGTGGCCGACGTCGGCTGCGGCCACGGCCGCGGCGAACACGGACCGCTCGTGGGCGTCGGTGGCGGAGTTCGCCGGCACGGGCCAGCGGCTGCGGTGCGGCGTGCGGCCGAGATCGATGACCTGACGGACCGGCAGCGACAGCCGGGTGTCCGCCTGCTGCTCCATGAAGGCCACCTGTCGTGCTCGTCGGCGGGCCGTGAGTGCGTGGAGATCCTCTCCGTCCAGGAGGACCCGACCCTCGCTCGGCCGGGTCAGTCCGGCGACCGCGCGCAGCAAGGTGGTCTTCCCGGCGCCGTTGGGTCCGAGCAGGCCCGTGATCCGGCCGGGGGCGAACGCGAGCGAGACCGCGTCCAGCAGCGTGGCTCCGCCGATGCTCACACGAAGTCCCTCCGTGCGCAGCTCGGCGGGGGGCGTCACCGTCACTGCCCCCTCCCGTCGGCCCGCCCCTGGCGCCACAGCAGCCAGGCGAAGAAGGGCGCTCCGAGCCCGGCCGTGATGACGCCGACGGGGATCTCCCGGTCGGGGAGGACCGAGCGCGCCACGATGTCGCTGCCCACCAGGAGGGAAGCGCCCACCAGTGCCGACACGGGCAGCAGGAGGGCGTGGCGCGGGCCGCAGACGAGACGGACGACATGCGGTACGACCAGGCCGAGGAACCCGATGACGCCGGTGTGGGCGACCAGGCACGCGGTTACCAGCGCGGCGGTGGCGACGAGGACCCAACGGGTGCGCTCGACGTGGACGCCGAGGGAGCGGGCGGCGGTCTCGCCGAACGCGAAGGCGTCCAGGTCGCGGGCCGAGGAGGCCAGGACCGTGACACCGGCCAGCGCGACCGCGGTCAGGAAGACGGCGGTGGGCCACCGCACGCCGGCGACCGAGCCCAGCGTCCACTCCATGACACCGCGCGCCGCGTTGCGGTCCCCGAGGACCAGCACGACGAACGAGGTGTAGGCCCCGCACATCTGTCCCACCGCGATGCCGGCGAGCACGGTCCGGGTGGTCGGTAGCGACCGGGTGCGCGCGCCGGCCAGTGCCAGGACGACGACGGCGGCTAGCAGGGCACCGGCGAAGGCCGCCGTGGACACCGCGCCGGTGCCCACGGCGCCGGACACGCCGACGCCGAGGACGATCACGGTGACCGCGCCGGCGGCGGCTCCGTCCGAGATCCCGAGCAGGAAGGGATCGGCCAGGTCGTTCCCGGTCAGCGTCTGCAACACCGCGCCGCAGACCGCGAGGCCTGCGCCGGTGGCAGCCGCTCCCAGAACGCGGGGCAGCCGCAACTGCCAGACGATCTGGTCGTCCAGCAGCGTGACGTGCGGGTTGCCCAGCCCGAGACGGCGCACCACGACGTCGATCACCGTCCGGACCGGCTCGTGTTGCGAGCCCACGGCGAGGCCGAGGAGCACGGTGGCCAGGAGCAGGGCCGCACCGATGGCCAGGGCCGGGGGGGGGGGGGGGGGGGGGGGGGGGGGGGGGGGGGGGGGGGGGGGGGGGGGGGGGGGGGGAGGGGTGGGGGTGGTTGCGCCCACTTCAACCCCAAACAGA
>NZ_JBWKEQ010000041.1:60166-78121 GCF_056435365.1 Kitasatospora sp. NPDC043949
CTTCTCCCCCCCCCCCCCCCCACCCCACCCCCCCCCCCCCCACCCCCCCCCCCCCCCCCCCCCCCCCCCCCCCCCCCCCCCCCCCCCCCCCCCCCGGGGTGGGGCGCGGTCATGAACCCGGGTGCAGTCGGCCCAGTCCCGCGGACACCCGGGCGGCACCGTCGGCGAGCAGCACGCCGGGAGTCGACTCCGAGAACGGCACCACCACGAAAGCCTTGCGCTGCACGGCGGTGAGCTTGCTCAGCACCGGGTCGTTCTCCAAGTAGTCGATCTTGGACTGGGCCGTGTCCCAGCCGGCGTCCGCGACCACGATGGCGTCCGGGTCCGCCGCGACGACCTTCTCCCAGCTCACGTTCTGCCAGCCACCGGACAGGTCCCCGAAGACGTTGCGGGCGCCCACGGCATTGAGAACGAGTTGAGGTCCGCCGTGGCCGGCCCCGACGAACGGCGCCTTGGTGTCCGAGTCGTACCACAGGACCTTCAAGCCCTTGCCCGCGGCCGTCGCCGTGAACTCGGCCAGCTGCTGCTCCTGTTGCTGCTGGATCGCGGCGGCCCGCTCCGTGACACCGAAGACCTTGGCGACGTCGTTCAGTTCGCCCCACACCGCCTGCCAGGTCGTCGGCGGCACCTGGCTCTTGTCCGAGCAGCCGAACGGGGACAGGTACGACAGGATGCCCTGGCCGCGCAGTTCCCCCCGGGTGCCCGCGACCTTGTCGGTGAACGCGCTGGAGTAGGAGGCGTACAGGAAGTCGGGACGGGCCGCGAGGAGCTTCTCCTTCGTCGGGTAGTCCTTGGAGAGCACCGGGACGGAGTCGTAGGCCGCCTTCCACTTCTCCGGGATGGAATCGTCGAGGTAGGCGGTACCGGCCATGCGGGACTGCAGGCCGAGGGCCAGGGCCACCTCGGTGGCACCCTCGTTGAGCGTCACCAGCCGGTCGGGCGGCGCGCCGACCGTCACGGTGGACCCGCAATTGTCGACGCTGACCGGCGCGGCAGTTCCGGTCGTCCCGCCGGACGTGGTGGGCGCGGGGGCGCCCGTGCAAGCTCCGAGCATGCCGATGAACAGGAAGGCCGCGACCGCCCGGCCGACACGTATCGGACCTGTGGGACGTACGGAACATATGGAACGGAACGGATACGGCAGACCGCTGGGCACGTGTTCTCCAAAACCCTCGTGGAACATGTAGCGCCGTGGCCGGTCTCCTGGCTTCCGCATCAACGCGCCGCGGCCGACCTTCCCGGACGGCTCTTCCAACCCGCCCAGTGGCCCTGACCGCTGGAAAAGCCGGTCAGCGAGGGCCGCGGAACTCCGCGGCAACAGTGGCGAGGGCCGCACCGGACTCAGACCGGTTTCCCGTACACCACGGCGATGGCAAGGTATCAGGCGTGGTCAGGTCGGTGCTGGCCAGCCCGTGGGATGGTCGTCTGGACCGTTCCTGGGGTTGCGGGAGGGATCGGCCACGGGGCCCGGTCGGGGGTCTCAGGTGCGGGCGGCGACGATCCAGTTCCTGAACTCGACGGCGTAGTGCCGCAGGTGGTGGTCCAGGACCTCGTCCGGGCACGTGACGGGGAAGTAGGGCGCCGCCACTCGGCCGGCGGGCGGAGACGCGGCTGGTCGTCGGCGTCGAGCGGATCGAGCACGCCGTCACCGACCCTGCTCGGCGGCGGAGGCACCGGGCCGTCGAAGGGGGGCCCGCGCACGCCCTCCCGCGGACCTGCGACGGGTGGTCAGGGGTGTGTTCCCCCACTTCGGGGGCAAGCGACGAGGCGGAGCGGCTCACCGAAAGGGTGTGTCGTGCCGGACAGAGCGCCACCCCTGGGGATAGTTCGTACATCACCAGCAATCACGCGGGCGACGGCCCGGCGGTCGTGCCCGCCCAGTGCCGGAGGAACGATGGACGACAAGCCGAGACGAAGGAGCAACGGCATGGCGAACGACCAGAACGACGCTACCGCGCGGCGCGACGAATCCCTCGCGGATCCGGTGGCAGGGCGGACAGGGTGGGACGAGGTCGACGCGCGGGCGGTGGACACCGTGCGGCTGCTGGCCGCCGACGCGGTGCAGAAGGTCGGCAACGGCCATCCGGGCACCGCGATGAGCCTGGCCCCACTGGCGTACCTGCTGTTCCAGAACGTCATGCGCCACGACCCCGGCGACGACCGGTGGCTGGGACGGGACCGCTTCGTGCTCTCCTGCGGCCACTCCAGCCTGACCCTCTACATCCAGCTCTACCTGGCCGGCTACGGCCTGGAACTCTCGGACCTGCAGGCTTACCGGACCTGGGGCTCCGCCACCCCCGGGCACCCCGAACACCGGCACACCCCCGGCGTGGAGATCACCACCGGCCCGCTGGGCCAGGGCCTGGCCAGCGCGGTGGGCATGGCGATGGCCGCCCGCCGCGAACGTGGTCTCCTCGACCCGGACGCCGAAGCGGGCACCAGCCCCTTCGACCATCACGTCTACGTGATCGCCTCCGACGGAGACATGATGGAGGGCGTCACCGGCGAGGCCGCCTCCCTGGCAGGGCACCAGGAACTCGGCGACCTCATCGTCTTCTACGACTCCAACCACATCTCCATCGAGGACGACACCGACATCTCCTTCAGCGAGGACGTCCCGGCCCGCTACGCCGCCTACGGCTGGCACGTGCAGACCGTGGACTGGACGCGCACCGGCCGCTACGTCGAGGACGTCGACGTGCTCCTGGCGGCCACCCGCGCCGCCCGGCAGGAGACCGGCCGCCCTTCGCTGATCATGCTGCGCACCGTGATCGGCTGGCCCGCCCCGACCAAGCAGGACAGCGGCAAGGCCCACGGATCCGCGCTGGGCGAGGACGAGGTCGCCGCCACCAAGCGGCTGCTGGGCTTCGACCCCGAAGAGCACTTCATCGTCGAGGAGGACGTCCTGGGCCGCACACGCGAGGCCGCCGACCGCGGCCGGCAGGTGCACGCCGAGTGGGACGAGAGGTTCGCGGCCTGGCGCACGGCGAACCCCGAGCGCGCCGTCCTGCTGGACCGACTGCGGGAGCAGCGGCTGCCCGACGGTTGGGCGGACGTCCTGCCGACCTTTCCCCCCGACGCCAAGGGCATGGCCACCCGCGCCGCCTCGGGCGAGGTCCTCACCGCACTGGCCCCGGTCCTGCCCGAGCTGTGGGGCGGCTCCGCCGACCTGGCCGGCAGCAACATCACCACCATGGTCGGCCAGCCGTCCTTCGTCCCCACCGACCGCCAGACAAAGAACTGGAAGGGCGGCCCCTACGGGCGCACCCTGCACTTCGGCATCCGTGAACACGCCATGGGCGCGATCCTCAACGGCATCGCCCTGCAGGGCCTGACCCGCCCCTACGGCGGCACGTTCCTGACCTTCTCCGACTACATGCGCCCCGCCGTCCGGCTGGCCGCCCTGATGCGACTTCCGGTCACGTACGTCTGGACCCACGACTCCATCGGCCTGGGCGAGGACGGCCCCACCCACCAGCCCGTCGAACACCTGGCCGCACTGCGTGCCATCCCCGGTCTGGACGTCGTGCGCCCAGCCGACGCCAACGAAACCACCGCGTGCTGGCGCACCATCCTCGAACACCGCGACCGCCCGGCCGGACTGGTCCTCAGTCGCCAGAACCTGCCTGTCCTCGACCGCGACAGCGGCGAGTTCGCCCCCGCACGGGAAGCGGCTCGGGGCGGGTACGTCCTGGCCGAGGCTCCGGGCGGCGCGACGCCGGACGTCATCCTCATCGCGACGGGCTCCGAGGTGCACCTCGCCCTGGAGGCCCGCACCCTGCTGGCGGCCGGGGGACTCGCGGTGCGGGTGGTGTCGATGCCCTGCCGGGAGTGGTTCGCCGCCCAGCCCCAGGACTACCAGGACCATGTTCTGCCCCTGGACGTACGGGCCCGGGTGAGCGTCGAGGCCGCCGTCGGACAGGGCTGGCGGGAGATGGTGGGCGACGCCGGACGGATCGTCAGCCTGGAGCACTACGGCGCGTCCGCCGACTACCAGCGCCTGTACACCGAGTTCGGCATCACCCCCCAGGCGGTCGCCGCAGCCGCCCGCGACAGCATCCTCGACACCCGGCGGGCACCGCGTCCCGGCGGCCACCAGCAGACCTCCACCCCGACCACAGGTGGCACCGGGGACCTCAGCCGCTCCGACACTTGAACGGTGGGCAGGAGGCCGATGTCCGCTTCGCGCGGCCCGGCACCGTTGGCACGCTCCTTGTGATCAGAGTGCCGTGGGGCTGGTGGCGGTGGCCGCCGAGACGTCGGGGTGGAGGGCGAAGACCCGGTCCAGTCCGACGATGTGCAGAATCCTGATGGTGTTGGCCGGGACCGCGGCCAAGGCCATGTCGGCGCCCTGTTCGGCGGCCACGTTGCGGACGGCCAGCAGAGCGGTGATGCCGCTGGAGTCGCAGAACTCCAGACCGGTCTCGCTGTTCCGCCCTCGGAGGAGGGTGGAACCACAGGACTGGTCGCAACCTCACACAAGCCCTCATTCCCGCACGTCGTGGCGGTTGGTGAACCAACGAGGTCCGCCATCCCGTTGAGGCATGTACCTGACCATCCTCCGATAGAGAGTTGGCTGCCATGACCTCCAAGCGTGTTGTCCAGTCCTCCGTACTGACCGCCGTCCTGGCGCTGAGCGCCGGCTTGGCCCTGGCTCCCGCGGCGCAGGCCGCCGGCCCCTCCGCCGGAACGACGCGGTCGGCCGCCCCAGTGGCGTCCGCCGCCTACGCGGTGCGCAGCACCCAGGTCACCCTGTCGAACCAGACCAGCAGCATGCTCTACCTCGGCTCGGCCACCCTGGCCCACGGGTGCTGGAGCGCCGGCAGTCCTCTGCCCCCGAGCTACATCCTGCCGAACGTGGCCCCCAGCTGGAAGACCGAGTCGTGCGGGTTCCTGACGGGCACCGAGGGGCAGATCGGCTTCGGCGTGGACACCTGGAGCGGGTTGATCCACTGGAGCAACCCCTACGCCGGGTCGAACGTCAACGAGTGCACTGTCGGTGCGGGTCTCACCTGCCAGGTGATCGGCGGAGGGGGGAACAACGCGGAGGTCACCTTCGTGGTGCGGCGCGCCTGAGGCCCGACCCCACCCGGTCGCCCGCCACCTGAACCACGAGTGCCTCCGGCAGGGCGGCCGAAATCGTAACGGCGTCCTGACCGGCCGCCCGCTCCCTATCCTCCCGAGCGGGTTGCGGTGCCGGATCGGTCCGGGGAGTGCGGCGCGGCCGCTCTGCGGACGGCGACCTCGGTGGTCGGCTCCCGGGCGGCGCGCGGCGCGGTCTGGCTGCGCCGAACCGGTCGCGGCGGCTCCGTACGACCTTGTCGCGTCCGCGAGCCGCAGCAGGGCTGCCGGGGCGTCACGTTCCCGGTCGTGGGCGGAATGGGGATCGGCTGCCGTCCCTGCGTCGAGCACCGCCTCAAGGGTGCTAACTTAGGCAAGCCTAACCAAGACGCGCGACCACACAGCCCAGGGGGGCACCATGGCAGACCAACCGACCCGCCGGACACCGCAGGCGCGCGAAGCACAGGTGCTGCGCACCGAGCGGATCACACCGCACATGGTGCGCCTGGTCCTCGGCGGTGCGGGGTTGGAGGACTTCGACGCCACCGAGTTCACCGACCACTACATCAAGGTGCTCTTCGCGCCCGAGGGCGTGAGCTACCCGGAGCCCTTCGACATGGCGCGGATCCGCGAGGAGTTCCCGCCCGAGCAGCGGCCGATCACCCGGACGTACACCGTGCGGGCCTGGGACCCGGCCCTGCGCGAGCTGACCATCGACTTCGTGGTGCACGGTGACGAGGGCCTGGCCGGGCCCTGGGCGGCCCGCGCACAGCCCGGCGAGACGGTGCGCTTCCTGGGCCCCGGCGGCGGCTACGCCCCCGACGCGAGCGCCGACTGGCACCTGCTGGTGGGCGACGAGAGCGCGCTGCCCGCGATCGCCGCGGCGCTGGAGCGGATGCCGGCCGATGCCGTGGTGCACGCCTTCGTCGAGGTCGCGGACGCCGCGGAGGAGCAGAAGATCGTCTCGCCCTCCGGGGCCGAGATCAGCTGGCTGCACCGCGGCGCCCGCCCGGTGGGCGAGGCGCTGGTCGAGGCGGTGGGCGCGCTGGAATTCCCCGCCGGCACGGCATCCGCGTTCGTGCACGGTGAGGCGGGCTTCGTGAAGGAACTGCGGCGCCTGCTGCGCGTGGAGCGAGGCATCCCGCGCGAGCGGCTGTCGGTCTCGGGCTACTGGCGGTCCGGTCAGAGTGACGAGGCCTGGCGGGCGGCCAAGCGCGAGTGGAACGCCCAGGTGGAGGCCGAGCAGGAGTCGGCCGGCTGATCTACGCGGCCGGGTGGCCGCCCCTCCCCGGCCTCTGCCCGCCCCTGGCGGCCCCCCGCCGCCCGCACTCCCGCCTCCGTCGACGCTGTACACGGAATAGTTGTCCTCGCCGCGCATGCCTCCGGCCCAGTACCGGTTTCATGATCACTGAGGGAGAATTCCAGAAGGCCAATTCGGCGCAGTCGACAGGGGGTTGGGCGATGTCGAGGCTCTTCGGCGGACGGGGCGGCGGCAGGGGAGACGAGGGAAGCGGGAGTACGCAGGAGCTGGCCAGGTCACTGGCCCGGCAGGGGGCTTGGGGCGGTCTGTGGAAGCTGGTGCTGTCCCTCCCCTTCCCGCAGGCCGCGGCGGCAGCCGCCCACCTGAAGCCATCGCGGTGGCAGCCCCAGGGAATGGCGGAGCGCCAGCTGGCCCAGCTGCTGGCCGAGACCGACCGTCGGGAGGTGGCACGGGTCAGCGAGTCGGTCCACGCGTCGGCGTCGCGGGTGCTGCCGTCCGCTCTCAACGCCGCCGGCCCGGTCGGCTTCTGCCATCAGCTGCCGCTGGCCGCGATCAACCTGATCGGCGAGGACCTCCACCGGTGCCGGATCGCGACCGTGGACCGCACCGGCGTCCTGAACGAGTTCTACGAAGGCCCGACGAACCACGTGTCGCTGTGCTGCGTGGACGCGGATACCGTGGTCGCCCTGCGCGACTTCGCCGGCGACGGCCACCTCCGGAACGCGGAACTCGTCGAGTACACACCCGGCGGGGAGACGGTCCTGGCCGGCGGCACGGCGCTGCTCGGAGCACGGGTGGAGGCGACGGCCGACGGTTTCGTGACGGGCCTGAGGCTGGTCAGGGCGGCGCTCGGGTTCTCCGGCGGCCAGGAGCTGCAGCTCGACCTGGCGGAGTTCGGCTTCAACCGCGCCGACCTGTTCGCCGTCGACCCCTCCGGCACCCGGATCGCGTTCGCCGACGGGTTCCGGATCCTGATCACCGACAGCAGGCTCGAACCGATGCACGAGTTCGCCGCGGACGACCACCTCGGCCACGGACCGATCAGCGCCATCGCGTTCACCGCCGACTCCCTGGTCACGGCCGGCCTGGACCGTGGCCTGCAGCGGTGGCAGGTGGCCGGCGACCGCCTGCGCCCGCTGCACCCCGCCTCGTTCCCACCACCCAGGGCCCTGCACAGGCTCAGCCCCGTGCCCGCCTGGGACCTCCTGGTCGGGGACGGCGGCAACGAGAACTTCTTCTACGACCAGACGTCCCTGGACAGCCGGACCTCGCCGCCCTTCCTGGGCTCCCTCGACACCGGCATCGGGCACTTCGAGTCAGCACCGTACGGCAGGCTCGCCGTCTACGAGGGCGGCCTGTTCCCGCCGACCCGCGACAGCGCCGACGGCTTCTACTCCACCGTGGTCCTCGACCTCGACCACCCCCTGAACCTGCTGGCCAGAGGGCTGTCGTCGCTCTCCCGCGCGGACGCCGACCGATCGCGCGCCACCCGCGCCGACGCCGGCCGCTACCCGCTGTCGGACTCCGCCCGGAACGTCCTCGACCGCATCGAAGCAGCCGCCGAACTGGTACCCGAACTCGCCCGGTGACCCCGCGATCGTCCACGTACTCGTCGTTGATCGCCGGAAGAGTTCTCTCGAACGCCCCCACCAATCTCATCAGGCCGCCTCGGGGCGGTTCGGCGAGGGCCCTTGGGGGTGCGGGAAGCGTAGCCGGCGGTGTCAGCGTCGAGCATGACCATGTCCTGGTCCTCCATGTCCAGGCCTCGGAACCTACCCCGCTGAGCCGTGCAACGATTCCCAGGTGAGAGTCCCTGATGCTCCTTTCCGTGAACGCCTGTTTGTCGAGGCGCTGGCCGTGCTGGCGGCCGATCCCTCGGCTCAGCTGACCTGGGTGGACGAGCAGGGTGTCTCGACGGATGAGGTCGCCCTGGACTTCGACCACGCCTTCCGCATGGCCGAGGGCCTGGTCGAGGACGGGGATCTCAGCCGCGAGGCGCTACGTGACCTTCGAGCGATCGATGCGATCTTCGCCGGGATGAGCGGCCGGGAGAACTCGGACCGGTGGGACAGGGAGGCTCTGACGGTCGATCCAGGGTGGATCGAAGCCCGGGAACTGGCCCGCCGGATCCTCATCGGGATGCTGGGCGAGTGGTGCCTGCCGATGCCGGAGATTCTCGTCGTGCGATAGCGGGCCCGGATCCCCCCGCAGTAGGCAGCGAAGTCACCGAAGGGTAATTTCGTAACAGCTTGCCTTTGTGATGAATACTCAGAGTGACTGCTATATGTGGGGACATGACACATGAACAGCACTCAGTCCCTCCCGGACAGCGCCCGCGGCGCGTCCGGACGGCCCGGCTCGCCGCAGGGGCCCTGGCCCTGATCGTGGGCGCCGGAATGCCCCTGTGCCTGGACATCGGGACCCAGGCGCAGCCTCGGGCCGGAGGCTCGCCCCTGGTCAGCGAGACGTTCACCCAGGCCGCCGCCCCGGAGTTCACCGGCGTGGGGTCGGCCTGTCTCACCGGCGCGCCGGCTGCCGCCGCGCCCGGCCCCGGGGACCATCCGCTCGGCGGCTGCCCGGGCGGCGTGGGCCCGGTGCCGCCCCCCGGCGGAGCGCCGCACGGCTATCTGCGGCTGACGGACGCGTCCAACGACCAGGCCGGCGCGGTCCTCTACAACAACGCGCTGCCCGCCAACCAGGGCCTCGATGTCACCTTCGACCAGTGGCAGTACGGGAGCACGACCCCGGCCAACCCCGCTGACGGCATCTCGTTCTTCCTGGTGAACGGCGACGGCGCGCTGACCCACCCCGGCGCCTTCGGCGGCAGCCTCGGGTACGCGCAGAAGCTTCCCGACGACGATCCCACCGCCACCTTCCTGCCCGGTGTGGACCGCGGCTACCTGGGCGTGGGGCTCGATGTCCTCGGGAACTACTTCGGCGACTGGGAGCACCGCGGCAACGGCTGTCCCACCCGCTCGCCCGCCGGGACGGCGTTCCGCGTCCCAGGCCCCGGGGCCAACATGGTCACGGTGCGCGGCCCGGGCGACGGGATCGAGGGCTACTGCTTCCTGACCGCCACCACCAGCAACTTCAGCACCACCGCACCCTGGCCGTCGACGCTCCCGGGCACCCTGCAAGGGCCGCTCACCGCGCTGCCCCCGGGGGCCACCCCCGCCCAGGCCGAGACCGCGCTCGAACCCTCGCGCCGCCGGGTCCTTGTCGAGCTCACCCCGACGCCCGACCCGGTGCTCACCGTGTCGGTCGACTTCAACGACGGCACCGGCTCCCACCAGGTGCTCAGCACACCCGCCCCGCAACCGGTGCCCGCCACCTACAAGTTCGGGTTCGCGGCCTCCACCGGTCTGTTCACCGACGTGCACCTCATCCGCAACGTGGTGGTGAGCAGCAACCAGCCGCTGCCGCAGTTGAACCTCGTCAAGCAGGTCCGGCAGCCGCTGCCCGGTGACCTGGTGGCCGGGACGCGGGTGCCGTACGACTTCGTGGTCACCAACTCCGGTGCCACGGACATCACCGGCCTCGCCGTCAACGACCCGAAGGTCGGCCCGGTCTCGTGTCCCACGACGACGCTCGCGAGCGGTCATACGGTCACCTGCACTGCCACCTACACCGTCACCACCGCCGACGTGACCCACGGTTCCATCGACAACACGGCCACCGCGACCGGCGCTTCGGGCGGCCGACCGGTCTCCTCGCCGCCGTCCTCGCAGAGCGTGCCGATCGAACGGCCGCCCGGCCTCGCCATCGAGAAGCAGGTGCAGACGCCCGGCCCCTACACGGTCGGGCAGACGGTCACCTTCCGCTACACCGTCCAGAACACCGGGGGCACCGAGCTGACCGGCGTCCACGTGACCGACGACCACGTCGCCGACATCACCTGCGCCTCGACCGCGCTCGCCCCGGCGGAGAGCCCGGGCGACCGAACCACCTGCCACGGCACGTACACGATCACCGAGAACGACGCTGCGGCCGGCTCCGTCACCAACACCGCCACCGCCACCGGTACGGCGAACGGCCAGCCGGTCACGTCCCCGCAAACCCAACTGACGCTGCCGATCGGGGCGCCGCACCTCGCCCTGAAGAAGCGGGTGCTCTCGCACGGCCCCTACGCCGTCGGCGACACGGTGGAGTACTCCTACACGGTCACCAATACCGGCAGCACCGACCTGCACGGCGTGCTGGTCAACGACGACCGCATCGCCAGCGTCAGCTGCGAGGCGACCACGTTGACGCCCGGGGCCAGCACCACCTGCCACGGCACCTACACGATCACCCTGGCCGACATCGAAGCCTGTAAGGCGGCCCACCACCGCGGCGGCGCCGAGAAGGGCTGCGACCTCACCAACGTGGCGTTCGCGGCGGCCACCGCCCCGCACGGGAACCCGATCGTCAGCGAACCCGCCAAGGCCACCATCACCGTGGGGGAGGAGAAGGACTCCTACTGCCACAAGCACCCCGGCCACGGCCACTGCCGCAAGGGGCTCACCGAGCGCGAGCCCGACCAGGAGAATGACTGACGGTACCTCGCCACCCCCGGCCCTCGCGTCCCCTTCCCGCACGGTGTCTTCCCGGTCGGCGTCTTCCCGCACCGCGTTCACGCAGCGCTTCGTCCAGCGTCCGGGCCGGTCGACGTTCCACCTCTGCGGCGGGGCCTCGGCGCAGAGGACGCAGGCGAAGTCCTCCTCGCGCACGATGCTGAGCTGCTGGCAGGACGGGTGGCGGCGGAACACCACCTCGTGCGGGAAGCCGGACGGGCGAACGACCCCGGCCTGCCACCGGCCGTCCCGGCGGTGCCCGCCGCCCTGGGGCGCTGTGTCCCGGGGTGTCGGGTCGGTCGGGTTGACCACCTGTTAGCGTGCGCGAATGGAAGATCTGGGAGCTGTGGTGTGGCCGCCTGAGCCGGTCAGGACCGGGAGGCTCGTGCTCCGTGCGTCCGAGATCCGGGACCGTGCGGCGTTCATCGAGCTGCTCGCCTCGCCGGAGGTGCACGCCTACCTCGGTGGCCCCCGGCCGCGTGACGAGCTTGAGCGCGAGATGCCCGGGGCGCCCGAGCGGTGGCCCGGGAGTTTCGTCGTCGAGCTCGACGGGTCGATGATCGGCCAGATCCTGCTCAGGAGGGCGACGGGGCACCGCCGTCCGGCTGCCGCGGGGAAGATCGATCTCGGCTACCTGTTCCTGCCGCGGGCGTGGGGATTCGGGTACGCCGCCGAGGCGTGCGCGGCGGCACTCGGCTGGCTCGCCGGCGCGCTTCCCGGCGAGCCGGTGGTGCTCACCACCCAGAGCGCCAACGTGGGCTCGATGCGTCTGGCGGCGAAGCTGGGGTTCACCGAGGTGGAGCGGTTCGAGGCCTGGGGCGCCGAGCAGTGGCTCGGCATGCGCTCCCCGGCCACGCCGTCCGATTGAGTCTGCGACGCAACCGCCGGGGAGCCCCCGCCCACCTGCGCGCGGGAGGGACCCGTGGGTTCTCGGCCGGACGCCGTCAGGAGTCGGCGCACCTGTCGTTCTCTCGTGGCGGAGAGAGGCGCTTCGCGCGCGTCCAGACGGGCGGGGGCCCGGCGCGCGCGTGTCGGTAGTGGCCGTCGTGACGGGTGCGCCGTCCGCGAACTGGCGCGGAGCAGCACCGGCCCCCTGCCCCGGTACTCCAGCAGGCTCGGCATCGAGGTCCGGCTGGAGTACCGGGGACAGGGGACCGGTACCGCGCGCGCGATCAGGCGTTCTGAGCCCCGTTGAAGACGTTGTAGGCGTCGTCACGGTAGTAGGCGCTCACCGCCCACCACTTGCCCTGCCAGCTGTTGCCCGTGACGAAGTCGCCGGTCTGAACGGCCGAGCCGTCGTTCTGGTCGTAGTTCACGAAGAACGGCCCGCCGCTGGCACCTCCGCCCAGTCCGATGCAGTTGTCGATCCGCGCGGTGGGCGGCTGCTCGGGGCCGGCCACCGGCTGGCCGCCGCACCAGAGCATGTGCTCCCGCTCGGCGGGGACCACTCCGGGGATGCCGATGATGTGCGCGTAGTTGTTGATGTCCCGGTTGAACCCGATGCCGGTGGCCCCGACGACATCCGCGATGTGTCGGCCGTTCAGCGTGTTCAGCACGAGGAAGGCGATGTCGCCCTGCGGAGCGGGGGCGTCGACCCAGCCGGCCGCCCGCCAGGTCCACCAGCCGTAGGGGGCGTTCCCCGCGTCGTAGCCGGGAGCGAACTTGAAGTCGTGCCCGCCCTCCACGCAGTGCCGGGCGGTGGCGATGACATCGCGGTTGGCGCTGGAGACGACGTTGGCGGTGCACACGCCGTCCCCGGTGAGCAGCCGCCCCGTGGTGCCCCAGACGCTGGCCTTGGCGCCGGCCATCGCGTCGGCGTTGGCCTTGGCGCCTCCGTTCGGGCTGACGGTCGGTTCGGTCGCGTGGATCGTCAGCGGCTGGCCGTCGAGGGAGCTCTCCTTCTCGGGCGCCCAGCTCGTACTGCCGGCATTCGCCGGGTTGATCAAGACGTGGCTCTTGCCGCTGACCCGCTCGATCGGCTTGGCGTCCGTGGCCGGTGCGGCGGACGAGGCCGGCACGGCCATGCCGAGGGCCGCCACCGATGCCACGACTGCTGCGAGGAGACCGCGCATGCGCATGGTTGTCCTTCCTTCGCTGTGGGGTGTGCTGTCTGCTGTCCCGTCAGCTTGGAGGCAGCATGTCAACAACGAGTCAACAACATGTCAATGGCCGGCGCGGCGACCGGCGCCGGCGACCGCGGCCCAACGTGGTGATCACCGTCCTCGGCCCGCCGATGCCGCCCCTGCTGCCGGTGGCCCAGCTCTACGCGCGCTACATCCCCTTGCTGCCGTGCCCTGAGGGCGCGGACCTGCTGCAGGTGCTGTGGTGTCCGCTGAACCACGATCCGTCGCGGTTGCCCGCGGCCAGGGTGGTGTGGGGCTCCTCCGCGCAGGTCGACGCGCTGCTGACCGATCCGCCGCTACCGGCTGACGTGGAGAATGACGGCGACTACGTGCCCGAGCCGTGCGTGCTGCACCCGGAGGTGGTGACGGAGTACCCGGCGCCGCTGGAGCTGGGGGCCGACCTCGCGGACCGGATCGGGGACTGGTGCGAGCGGGAGTTCACCGGCACCGATCCGAGGTACCGGTACGCCGAGGAGTTCCGGGCCTACTACCAGTACGAGCTGTCGGTCGCCCCTGGCTGGAAGGTCGGCGGGCGGTTCGACCGGTGGGTGAGCAGCAAACGGCGACGCGGGCGAGGACGAGTCCGGTGTTTGTCCGGCGGCGGCGGGCCGGGCGTCGTGCGGAGCGGTCGGGGACCAGGCCTCGCAACTCACCCAACCCGTGCGGTCCTTCCACCGCCACGGCCCCACCAGCACCGGGACCGTTCATCCCATGGCCGTCAATCCGCCTCTTGGTCCCAGGGCGGCAGCTTGGTGGTCGCAGGCTGTCCGAGGTGGTCGCGCAGTTCGTGCCTGCCCAGATCCGTGAGGGCGAGGGCACGGGTGGTTCCGATCCGGATCAGCCACCCGGCGGCCAGGGCGTGCCCGCAGATGGCGGCGCCGACGGCCCCGCCCAGGTGCGGGCGCCGTTCGGTCCAGTCCAGGCAGGCGCGTACCAGCGGTCTGCGGGAGGCGTCGGGCAGTGCGATGCCCAGGTCGTGGAGCCAGGCCGCCCCTTCGGCGGTGAGCGACGGATCGGCTCCCCACGCCAACAGGCCGAGGCCGGCCATCGAGTCGGTGACGGCCAGGCCCAGCTCTCCGGCCAGGTGGTCGTAGCAGAGCCACGCGCGGGCCAGGGCCCGCTGCCGCCCTGAGCCCGACAGCGAACGCGGCCTGGGGGTGTGGCGCGGGGCGAGTGCGGCGAGGCTCTCGATCAGGGCCATCACGCGCGGATCGGCCATCCGCAGGTAACGGTGGCGTCCGTGGCGTTCCTCGGCGAGGAGTCCGCCACGTACGAGCACGTTCAGGTGCTCGGTCGCGGACGAGGCCGCGACACCGGCATGGCGGGCCAGTTCCGTGGCCGTCCAGGCCCGGCCGTCCAGCAGGGCCAGGCAGAAGTCCGCCCTGGTGTCGTCGGCCAGCAGCCTGGCCACGGCGGCCAGGTCCACGCCGACGTCCCGGCCCTCGCGCTGGTGGTCCATGTCCCCGATTGTCGTCGATCTCGCTTCGGGCCCGGCCGAAGCGTCCGCGCCCTAACGTCCCGTACCGGCCGAGGCCACCGCGCCCTGCGCCCGCACACCTTCCGCCAACCGCCCTGGGAGCCCCATGCCTGCCACCGACAACACGCCATCGAACCCCTGGCCCGGCATCGGCCTCACGGTCACCGACGCCCCGAAGCCCGCCGACGTATCGCTCATCTCCGACGCCCTGGACCGGTTCAACACCGACTCGACAGCCGTCGACGACCGCCGCCCACTGGCCGTCCTGGTACGTGACTGCGTGACCTCCCAGGTGATCGGTGGCCTGACCGGTCGCACCTCACTCGGGCTGTTCTTCCTCGACCTGTTCTTCCTGCCGGCCGAGTTGCGCCACGGTGGCCTGGGCAGTGAGATCCTGCGCCGGGCCGAAAGCGAAGCCCGCGCACGCGGCTGCCGCACGGCGGTCCTGTACACGATCAGCTTCCAGGCTCCCGGCTTCTACGCGAAGCACGGCTGGCGACGCCTGGGCGAAGTCCCGTGCGACCCGCCGGGCACCAGCAGGGTCTTCATGACAAAGGACCTCGACCCGCCGTCAGCCACCTGAATCCGCAGCACCGCGGTTCTGCGTGCCGTGTTCTGCCCGCTCCTCAAGGACCGCGGTGGCGGGTGAGCATACGGCCTCTGCCCCGAGCAGCCGACGGGCTGGCGAGCAGCCGACGGGTTGGCCCCCGCGGCCGGCAGAGCGGCGGCGGGGGCCTGCCGTCAGGTCGCCTCCGTCCGTCGAGGTACTCGCGCCTCCCTGGCCTGACCTCGTCCATTCCCGCCCCTTCCTTCTCACTCCTGTGGCACCTGTTGCCCCGGACGATACGCACCGCCGCAGACAACCCCCGGTGCCGCGGCCCGCCCGGCGCGGCCGGTTCTGAGCGGGCCGCAGGGCCGCAGGCGCGCAGGCCGGTTACGGGGAAGCTTCCGAAACGAGAACCGTTTCCAAAAACCCCACCATCGATCGGTCAAGGTCTGGCGGAACGCGGCCGTAGCGACCGCCCGCTGCGCCAGGGTGGGCGCCATGAGACTCCTGAAACCCCGTCCTGCCCCGCGCGCGGGCCGAACGCCGTTCCGCGCGCTGCCGCTGATCGCGCTGGTCGTGGCCGGCGCGGTGATATCCCTCGGTACGGTCGTCCCGGCCGCGGCCGCGACCTCCCGGGTCGACCTGAACGTCCTCGTCGTCACCGACGGCAACCCGTGGGTCGAGGGCATCCACAAGCAACTGGTCTCCGAGGGCGTGCCGACCACCGTGGTCGACCTCACCAGCAGCAACCGCGCCACCCTCACGGCGTCCTTCCTCGCCGACGCCCTGGCCGACGGCACACCGCACGGCCACTTCGAGGGCGTCGTCCTGCCCAACGACGCGCCGAGCCAGCTCTCCGCCGCCGAACTCTCCGCCCTCACCGGCTACGAGCAGGCCTACCACGTCCGGCAGGTCGACTCCTACGTGTGGCCGGGCGCCAACACCGGTCTGAGCACGCCCTCGTGGACCGGTTCGCTCGACGCGACCACCGCCACCGCGTCCTCCTCCGCCCGGACCGACGCCTTCCGCTACCTCAACGGCCCGGTGCCGTTCGAGGGCACCGCGGGCGGCAGCGGCTCGTACGGCGCGCTGGCCACGCCGGTGCCCGACAACCCGGCCACCGGATCGCACTTCGAACCGTTCCTCACCGAGACGGTGCCCGGCACCTCGACGCAGGGCGTGCTCGCGGGCGTCTACACCAGCGGCGGTCGCCAGCAGTTGGTCCTCACCTTCGCGTACAACTACGACCAGCAGCAGTTCCGGCTGCTCGCACACGGAATCGTCGACTGGGTGACGCGGGGCGTCCACCTGGGCTACTGGCGCAACTACTTCTCGGCACACATCGACGACCTGTTCAACGCCAACTCCCGGTGGAGCCAGAGCGGCAAGTGCACCCCGGGCGAAGGCGACTGCGCCGCCGGCGTACCGGACACCACACCCATCCGGATGGCCGCCTCCGACGTCACCGGCACGGTGAACTGGCAGCAGCAGAACGGCTACACCCTGGACTTCCTGTTCAACGCCGGCCCGGGTGTCGAGTACCAGCAGGAGCAGGGCGGCGACGACCCGCTGAGCGACGCGCTGCTGGCGAACAAGAACAGCTTCCGGTGGGTCAACCACACCTACGACCACCCGTTCCTGGGCTGCGTGCAGGACTTCTCGGTGATCCCCTGGCGGTGCCAGACCGACGCCTCGGGTGCCATCGAGTACGTCGACCAGCCCACCATCAGCTCCCAGATCACCCAGAACATCCAGTTCGCCCAGGCCAACGGCCTCCCGTTCCGGCCGAACGAACTGGTCGCGGGCGAGCACTCCGGCACCGTGATGCTGCCGCAGCAGCCCGACGACAACCCGAACTTCCTGGCCGCGCTGAGTGCCGACAACATCCAGTGGCTCGGCGTCGACGCCTCCCGCGAGAGCGGGCAGCGTCAGATCGCCTCCGCGCTCGGCACCCCGCGCCACCCGGTCAACGTGTTCTACAACGTCTCCACCCAGGCCGACGAGGTGAGCGAGTACAACTGGCTCTACACCTCCAAGGCGAACGGTGGCAGCGGCAACTGCGAGGCCAACCCGGCCACCACGACCTGCATCGCACCGCTGGACCCGAACACCGCCTGGTCGAGCTACGTCCTGCCGCTGCAGGTCAGGATCACCCTCGGGTACGTGCTCTCCAACGACCCGCGGCCCTTCTTCATGCACCAGTCCAACCTGACCGACGACAAGCTGGCACTGCAGACCCTCACCGGCATCCTGTCCACCTACCGCACCTGGTTCACCGCGGACACCCCGGTGGTCAACCAGACCCTCACCGACTCCGGGACGGTCCTCCAGCAGCAGGCCGGCTGGCAGCACGCCCAGAACACGGGCTCGGCCACCGGCTACATCCAGGGCGGCGTGGTCACCCTCCAGGGGACCTCCGGCACCGCCGTGCCGGTCACCGTGCCCGCCGGCACCACCGTCGCCGGCGGTGCCACCTTCGGGGCCGCGTACGGTGGCGAGCAGTCCGCGAACACCACGCTCGGCGCGACGGCGACCGCACTGACGCTGCCCACGAACGTGTTCGGTACGGTGGCCGACTCGACCCCCACCGGCCCGGGCGCGGAGCTCGCCTCCTACGCCAAGGGCTCCCCGCACGACGTGCGCCGCGACGGCGACGCCATCGTCATCACCGACCCGACCGGCACCCACGTCCTGCCCAAGCTCGCCGGCGCGCCGGAGGAGCAGCTGCACATCGGCGACCACCACCACAACCCGTACAACGCCGTCCCGAAGGCACCGGCCAAGAAGTAGCCCGCACCCCGTACCGCGCACCCCGTACCGCGGGGGGGGGGGGGGGGGGGGGGGGGGGGGGGGGGGGGGGGGGGGGGGGGGGGGGGGGGGGGCGGTGGGGGGGGGGGGGGGCCGTGCGATCGTGGAGTTCGACGGGGGGATGC
>NZ_JBWKEQ010000042.1:0-75284 GCF_056435365.1 Kitasatospora sp. NPDC043949
GCGGCGGTGGGGAAGGTGGGGTGAGGAAAGACGCCCCCCCCCCCCCCCCCCCCCCCCCCCCCCCCCCCCCCCCCCCCCCCGCCCCGTAGTGCCGGTACTGCTACCGGACTAGATGCACCACGGACGGGTGCAGGACCCCTCACAGGAGATGCTGAACGCGGACTCCTCCTGCTCGCCGAGCTCGGTCGAGACCAGGTCCTGCACGTCAAGGTCGAACAGCTCCAGCATGTTGTCGGCCATGAGGGCCTCCCTTCGTCAGTGCCACGGTTGACCGCGGCGGACTGCAGCGGACGTTAGGCACTCCTGCATGGGCCCAGCAATGGTTCTGCACGGATGAATGGATTAACTCAGCCAAAAATCGAAACAGTTCGATCGATGGTGGACAGTTTTCGATCGCCGAGGTAGACACGACCCGACCCGCCGTCAGGAGTGCGAGCCGCGTGGCGGCATCGGTACGGGGCGTGTGGCATGAGGCACCGAGGCACGAGGAGCACAGTGGTCGAGACGCACGGAGCGCCCCAGGACGGACTCTTCACCGCGACCGGCCCGGTCCTGCTGCGGACACCCGCGCTGCCGCGCTCGCACCGCCACACCGTCCCGGCCGACCCCGCGCACCCCGCGCCGGGGTCCGCCGAGACCGCGCCGGGGTCCGCCGAGACCGCGCTCCTGACGTACCTCGCCGAGGCCGCCGCCGACCCGGCCCTGCGCGAGGCGATCGAGCTCTCCAGCCCCTCCCTGGCCGACCTGCTCGACCAGGTCGCCGCAGGCACCGTGCCCCGCCCGGCCGCGCTGCGCCGGGCGGCCGAGGCGGTCAGCCGCTACCGGTTGCGGATGGCCACCCGGCCGACGCCGTTCGGGCTGATGGCCGCGGTGGTGCCGGCGCGCTTCGGCGCGGCGGCCAAGGTCCGCTGGGGCGGGGCCGACCGCCGCGCCCTGCGGCCCGACCTGGGCTGGCTGCTCCCGCTGCTCGACCGACTGCGGACCGACCCTGCGGTGCTGCCCGGCCTGCGGCTGGCCGTGGACCAGCAGGCCCGGCTGCGCGGCGGTCGCCTGGTGCTGCCGTACCTGCCCGAGCGTCGGCCCGCCGCCGCCGGTGCCGAGGCGGAGCCGGTCGCCGAACGGACCGTACGGGCCACCGCCGTCGTCCGGGCCGCGATCCGGACCGCCGCCGAGCCGGTCCGGCACTGCGACCTGCTGGCCGCGCTGACCGCCGACTTCCCCACGGCCCCGGCCGAGGCCGTCGCGGCCCTGGTCCGCTCGCTGGTCGGCCAGGGCTTCCTGCTCACCGACCTGACGCCTCCGGCGGACAGCACCGACCTGCTCGGCCATGTGCTCGACCGGATACCCGCCGACCACCCGGTGCACCCCGAACTGGCGGCCGTCCGGAGCGCGTTGGCGCAGGCCGCCGCCCTGCCCGGCGGGCAGGCCACCGACCTGCTGCGCGAACTCCGGACCCGGATGACCCGGCTCGCCCCGGCCGACCGCCCGCTCCACGCGGATCTCGCCCTGGACGCCGAGGTGGTCCTGCCGGACCAGGTCCGCACCGAGCTGGAGAGGACCGCCGCGCTCCTCTGGCGCCTGTCGCCGCCGGCCCCCGGGCCCGAGCACCTGCGCGCGTACCACGCGGAGTTCGTCGAGCGGTACGGCACGGACAGCCCCGTCCCGCTGGCCGAACTGCTCGACCCCGACACCGGCCTGGGCCCGCCGGCCGGCTACCGGCGCCCGGCCGGCCCCCGCGGCACGGCCAACCCCCAGCCCGCCCGGGCCCGCACCGACGCCGACGCGGCCCGCGACCGGTTGCTGGCCGAACTGGCGGCGGGCGCCCTCGCCGACCGGGAGCCGGACGGCGCGCTGCCCGAAGTGCTCCTGGACGACGACCTGCTGGCCCGGCTGGCCCCGCCGCGCGACGAGGCGGGCGGCGCCGTCGACACCCCGCCCGCATCCCTGGAGCTGTACGCCGAACTGGCGGCGGACTCCCTGGAGGCGCTGGACGCCGGGGACTTCCGACTCGTGCTCTCCCCTGTCGCCGGCAGTGACCGCGCCGGAGCCACCTTCGGCCGCTTCGCCACCCTGCTCGCGGGTGCGGGGGGCGACCGCGGCCCGGGTGCCGAACCGGGCGCGGACCCGGGCCGGTCGGCGGACGACCCCGCGGCGGCCGGCGGGGCACTGCTGGCCGAGGCCGCCGGGTCCGTGCAGTCCGCTGGGCCCACCGGATCCGGCGACCACGGCGCACTCGAAGCGCACCTGGAGTTCACCCCGTACCGCGCGCGCCATGCCAACATCGCCCTGACCCCGCGCTGGCTCGACCACCGGGTGGTGGTCAGCGCCTTCGCCGACCCGGGCGGCCCCTCCGTACTTCCGTTGGACGACCTGGTCGTGCTGGCCGACCCCGACCGGCTCGCGGTGTACTCCCGCCGCCTCGGCCGCGAGGTCCGCGTCGCCACCCATCACGTGCTCAACCTGCGCAGCGGTGCGCCCAACGCGGCCCGTTTCCTCCAGGAGGTGACGCTGACCGGGCAACGGCCCTGGCAGCCCTGGGACTGGGGGGCGGCGAGCAGCGCGCCCGTGCTGCCGCGCGTCCGCCGGGGCCGGGTGGTGCTGGCCCCGGCCACCTGGCGGCTGACCGCGCCCGTCCCGGCGGCCTCCGCCCCGTTCGAGCAGTGGGACGAGGGCCTGGCCCGCTGGCGCCGACGCTGGGGAGTGCCGGCCGCCGTCCGCCTGATCAGCGGCGACCAGCGGATCAGCCTGGACCTCGACCTCCCGTGGCACCGGCGGCTGTTGCACAGCCAGGCGCGGTCCGCCGAGCCCACCGTGCTCCAGGAGGACCCCAACCCGGCCGGCGACGGCGGCTGGCTGTGCGGACCGGATGGTGCGCGGACCGCCGAACTGGTGGTCCCGCTGCGCCGCAGCACGACCGGGCCGACCGCGTCCGGACCTCGCCGCCCGCTGCCCGCCCGGCGCGACCGGACCGTCGAACTCCCCGGCGGATCCTGGCTGTTCGCCCGGCTGGCGGCCACCGAGGCGCGCCAGGAGGAGATCCTGGTCGAACACCTGCCCCGGCTGCTCGACGCCCTGCCCGCCGACGTGGACCGCTGGTTCTTCATCCGCTATCAGGACTCCGCGCCGCATCTGCGGCTGCGTTTCCACGGTGCGCCGCCGGTCCTCGCCGCCCGACTGCTGCCCACCGTGCACGACTGGGTGCGGGAGCTGCACCGGGCCGGGCTCGCCGCCGACCTGCGCCTGGAGGGGTACGCGCCGGAGACCGACCGCTACGGCGGCGCCGAGGTGCTCGCCGACGCCGAACGGGTCTTCCAGGCCGACAGCCTGGTCGCGCTGGCGGCGCTGCGACTGGCCCGGGCGGAGCGCTCGCTCTCCCGGGACCTGCTCGCCGCCGTGAACCTCGCCGGCACCGCGCAGGCCTTCCTGGCCGGCCGCGCGGGGCAGTCGGCGGGGCAGCCAGCGGGGCAGCCGGTGGGAGACCGCGTTCCTGACGACGGGCCCGAGGGCCGCACCGACCTCCCCACCAGTCTCTCCGCCGACCTCCCCGCCGGCCTCCCCACCGACCGGCAGGCCGTCGCGCCGACCGTCCCCGGCGTGCCCTCGGTCGGGGCCTGGCTGGCGGGGGTGTATCCGAAGTCGGAGCGCCACCACCAGGCGTTCCGGGCCCAGCGCGCGGCCGCGTTGCGGGCGATCGGCCCCGACGGGCCGACCGTCCCGGCGGGCGGCCTGCTGCCCGCCGACCCCGCGCTGGCCGACGCCTGGCGGCAGCGGGCCGTCGCACTCGCGCGGTACGCGTCCCGGGTGGAGCCGTCGTCGGCCGACCCGGTGCTGGCCTCGCTGCTGCACATGGGCCACAACCGGCTGATCGGGATCGACCGCGAGGCCGAACGCCGGGCCTACGCACTGGCCCGAGGCGCTGTCGAGGCCCACCGGGCCCGCCGCTCCAGCCCGCGGGAGGGGCGATGAACACGACGGATCCGATCCGCGCCGTGGCCGAGTTGCTCAGCAGGCCCGGTGCGCTCGAAGAACCGGCCGCCGACACCACGACGCCCTCGGCGTCCGCGCCGCCCCCAGCGGCGCACGCGCTCGGGGCCGGCCGCAGCGGCGCCGCGCTCGCGCTCGCCGTACTGGCCGACCGCGAGGACGACGCCGCGCTGCGCCGCGCCGCGCACGGGCACCTCACGGCCGCCGTGAAAGCCCCCGGGGCGATGCGGGGCGGCGGACTCTTCTCCGGCGCCGCCGCGATCGCCTTCGCCGCCCGCACCATGGCGCGGCGCCCCGGCGAGTACCGCACGCTGCTCGACGGGCTGACGCCCCGGGTCCGGCAGGCCGCGGCCGGGCGCGTCGCCGACCTGCGCGCCGATCTGGCCGTCGGCACGGGCCTGCGCGCACACACCTTCGACGCCGTCTCGGGCGCGGCGGGCCTGGGCCGGCTGCTGCTCGCGCTGGAGCCGGCCGGACCGGCACTGGCCGATCTGCTCACCGCGCTGGTCGCGCTGGCCGAGCCGACCGGCGGTGTGCTGCCGCGCTGGTGGACCGCCGGTGGACCGGGACTGCCCGGCGCGGATCCCGGGTTCCCCCGGGGGCACCTCAACCTGGGCCTGGCCCACGGGGTCCCGGGCCCGCTCGCCCTCCTGGCGCTGGCCCGGCTGCGCGGTGTGGAGGTGCCCGGGCAGGACGAGGCGATCGAGGCGCTGGCGAGTTGGCTCGCCGCCCGGCGGATCCCCGGCCCGGTCGACCCGGACAGGCCCGTCCCGACCGAGCCGGTGCCCATGGGCCCCGACCCGGCCGGGGATCGGCCCGGCGTGGGCGGGTCCTGGCCGATGACCGTGCGCGTCGAGGACGAGGAGGCCGGCCGGCTGCCGGCCGACCAGCCGACGCGGGCGGCCTGGTGCTACGGAACCCCCGGTGCGGCCCGCGCGCTCTTCCTTGCGGGCGCGGCCCACGGCCGCTCCGACTGGCGGACCACCGCCGTCGCGGCGCTGACCGACACGCTGCGCGACCCCGCCGGCTGGAACCTCCAGGGCCCCGGACTCTGCCACGGCACCGGCGGCCTGCTGCGGATCGCCCAGCGGATGGCCGAGGACTCCGGCTCCGCCGAACTGACCGCCCGTCTGCCCGCGCTCGCCGCCACCGTCGCGAGCCGGCTCGACACGGCACTCGGCGCCGGAGACCCGCCCGGCCTCCTGGAGGGGACGGCAGGCGCTGCCCTCGCCCTGCACGCCCACGCCCGTGCCCGTGCCCGTACCGCTGCGCAGGCGTCCTCGGCGGGCACCGGCGACGCCGCCGAGGAGTGGGACGCCTTCCTGCTGATCTGCTGAGCTGCTGAGCTGCTGAGCTGCTGAGCATCAGGAAAGCCGTCCCACCCGCCGGGCCGTCACTTCTCGGGGGCGCCCTACTCCACCGTCACGCTCTTCGCCAGGTTGCGCGGCTTGTCGACATCGCGGTCGAGGGCCACGGCGGCGTGGTAGGCGAGGAGTTGGAGCGGGATGTTGAGCAGCAGCGGGTCGAGCTCGGGCTCGCTCTTGGGGACGAGGACGCAGTGGTCGGCGAGCTTGTCCTCGGGGCGGCGGTGCGCGATGGCGATCACGCGGCCGGAGCGGGCCTTGATCTCACCGAGGGTGGTGAGGTTCTTGTCGAGCAGTTCGTCGTCCGGGACGAGTGCGACGGTGGGCAGTTCGGGGCTGATCAGCGCCAGCGGACCGTGCTTCAGCTCGCTCGCCGGGTAGGCCTCGGCGTGCACGTAGGAGATCTCCTTGAGCTTCTGCGCGCCCTCCCGGGCGACCGGGTAGCCGCGGACCCGGCCGATGAACATCATGCCCGCCGATCCGGCGTACTCGGCGGCGAGTTCGGCGATGGCCTCGGTCTGCGCGAGCACCTCGCGGATCTGGTCCGGCAGCGCCTTCAGGGCCGCGACGATCCGGCGGCCGTCGGCGGGCGACAGGTCGTGGATGCGGCCGAAGTGCAGGGCGAGCAGCGCGAAGGCGACCACGGTGGAGGTGAAGGCCTTGGTGGAGGCGACCGAGATCTCCGGCCCGGCGTGCAGGTACATGCCGCCGTCGCACTCTCGGGCGATGGCGCTGCCCACGGTGTTGACGACGCCGAGCACCCGTCCGCCCTTGCGCTTGATCTCCTGGACGGCGGCCAGCGTGTCGTAGGTCTCGCCGGACTGGCTGACCGCGATGTAGAGCGTGTCCGCCTCGATCACCGGGTTGCGGTAGCGGAACTCGGAGGCGGGCTCGCTGTGCGCGGGGATGCGGGAGAGTTCCTCGATCAGCTGGGCGCCCATCTCGCCGGCGTAGTAGGCGGATCCGCAGCCGAGGATCTTCACCCGGCGGATCTCGCGCAGCTCCCGGGCGTCCAGGTTGAGGCCGCCGAGGTGCGCGGTGGAGAAGCGCTCGTCGAGCCGGCCGCTGAGCGTGCGCTCGACCGAGCCGGGCTGCTCGTGGATCTCCTTGAGCAGGAAGTGCTCGTAGCCGCCGGTGTCGTAGGAGTCGATCTCCCAGTCCACGGTGGACGGCTGGTGGTGGGTGGTGCGGGCGTCGGTGGTGAAGGTGCGGAAGCCGTCGGCGCGGACGGTGGCCAGCTCGCCGTCCTCCAGGTGGACGACCTGGCGGGTGTAGCGGACGAGGGCGGAGACGTCGGAGGCGACGAACATCTCCTTCTCACCGAGGCCGAGCACTATCGGGCTGCCGTTGCGGGCGGCCACGATCCGGTCCGGCTGCTCGGCGTCGAGCACCGCGATGCCGTAGGTGCCGACCACCCGGGCGAGCGCGGCGCGCACCGCGTCCTCCAGCTCGACTCCCTCGCCGACGTGCGCGGCGATCAGGTGGGAGAGCACCTCGGTGTCGGTCTCGGAGCGGAACACGACGCCGTCGGCGGTGAGCTTGGCGCGCAGTTCGTCGGCGTTCTCGATGATGCCGTTGTGGACGACGGCGATCCGCTCGGCGCCGTCCAGGTGCGGGTGGGCGTTGGCGTCACTGGGCACGCCGTGGGTCGCCCAGCGGGTGTGGCCGATGCCGGTGCCGCCCTTGAACCGGGCCGGGACGGCGGCGGCCAGGTCGGCGACCCGGCCCTTGACCTTGCGGACCTTGAGCCCGCCGGTGCGCCCGGTGACGGCCACGCCGGCCGAGTCGTAGCCGCGGTACTCCAGCCGGGCCAGGCCCTCCAGCAGGAAGGGGGTCGCGTCCTTGGGGCCGATGTAGGCCACGATTCCGCACATGCGTGGTCTCCTCTTCGTGAATGCCGTGAGTGCCGTAAGTGCCGTGAATGCGCCAGTGCCGTGCCCCCCGCCCCGGCAGCGCTCAGCCGTAGACGATGCGGCGCAGCTGGCGGGCCGAGAGCTCGGGTGCCGCGACCCGGCGGGCGGGGAGTTCCTCGGCGAGCCGGGTGAAGATCCGTTCGTTGGTCAGTCCGCGTGCCTGGAGCTCGCCGTGGCGGCGGCGGACGTACTCCTCGGTGCTCTCGGAGAAGTACGCCAGCACCTCCGCCACGACCCGCGCCGCCTCCCGGGGCCCGAGCGGGCTGGCCCGGGTGAGGTGGGCGAGGAGGTCGTCGTGAGGGTGGGGTGAGCTCGGCACGAGTGAGGAGCCTAGGCCGCGCCGCCTCTGGGGCCAAGAATCCTGCCCGAAATCGGGCAGACTTTACGACTTTCAGCTCAAACAACCAGTCACATCGTCCTCCCGAGCCCCTTCCGACTCCTTCCCGACGCACCCTTGTAGCCGCACCCCTCCGACACGTAGCGTCATTTTCCGCATACGTAGCGGAAGACCGGAGGCTTGCTGATGTGCGGGATCACCGGATGGGTCGCCTTCAACCGTGACCTCACCGCCGAACGGGCCGTCGTCGACGCCATGACGGCCACCCAGATCTGCCGCGGCCCGGACGCCGGCGGCGTCCACCTGGAGCGACACGCCGCCCTCGGCCACCGCCGCCTCGCGGTGATCGACCTGGAGGGCGGCGTCCAGCCCATGACCGTCGAGCACGACGGCCGGCTGCTGGCGGCGCTCACCTACAGCGGCGAGGTCTACAACCACCGCGAGCTGCGCGCGGAACTGAAGGCGGCCGGACACCGCTTCCGCACCCGCAGCGACACCGAGGTCGTGCTGCACGCCTACCTGGAGTGGGGCGAGGGCCTGGCCGAACGCCTCAACGGGATGTTCGCCTTCGCGATCTGGGACGCCCGCAGCGAGGAACTGCTGCTGGTCCGCGACCGGATGGGCGTCAAGCCGCTGCACTACCACCTCACCCCCGACGGCGTGATCTTCGGCTCCGAGGTGAAGGCCATCCTGGCCCACCCCGCCGTCCGCCCGGTGGTCGACCTGGACGGGCTGCGCGAACTGCTCGCCTTCACCCGCACCCCGGGCATCACCCCCTACCGGGGCATCGTCGAGGTCCGGCCCGGGCACGTCGTCCGGGTCCGCCGCGAGGGCGTGTCGGTGCGCCGCTACTGGGCGCTGGAGGCGCGCGAGCACACCGACACCCTCGAGGCCACCGTCGCCACCGTCCGGGCCCTACTGGACGACATCGTCCACCGCCAGCTCGATTCGGACGTCCCGCTCTGCTCGCTGCTCTCCGGCGGCCTGGACTCCAGCGCCGTCACCGCCCTCGCCGCCCGGGTCCTGCGGGCCGAGGGCGCCGGCCCGGTGCGCTCCTTCGCCGTCGACTTCGCCGGCCAGAGCGAGAACTTCCACGCCAGCGAGGTCCGGCCGACCCTGGACGGCCCGTACGCCCGGCTGCTGGCCGAGCACGTCGGGGCCGACCACAACGTGATCGAGCTGGACGCCGCCGCGCTCACCGACCTCGCCCAGCGGGACGCCGTCCTGCGCGCCCGCGACCTGCCCGGCGGCTTCGGCGACATGGACATCTCGCTGCTGCTGCTCTTCCAGGGCGTGCGCCGCCAGTCCACCGTCGCCCTGTCGGGCGAGTCCGCGGACGAACTGTTCGGCGGCTACCGCTGGTTCCACGACCCGAAGGCCGTCGCCGCCGACGACTTCCCCTGGGCGGTCTCGCTGACCGGCCTCGGCGGCCAGGGCACAGGGCCGCGCGAACACCTGCTCGACGCCGGCCTGCTCGCCGAGCTCGACCTGCCCGGCTACCGGCGGGCCCGCTACCACGAGGCACTCGCCGAAGTCCCGCACCTGCCGGACGCCGATCCGCTGGAACGGCGGATGCGCGAGATCTCGTACCTCCACCTGACCCGCTTCGTCTGCATCCTGCTCGACCGCAAGGACCGGATGAGCATGGCCAACGGTCTGGAGGTGCGGGTGCCGTTCTGCGACCACCGGCTGGTCCAGTACGTCTTCAACACGCCGTGGGCGATGAAGCACTTCGACGGCCGGGAGAAGAGCCTGCTGCGCGCCGCCGTCCGGGACGTGCTGCCGGACGCCGTCGCCGACCGGGTGAAGAGCCCGTACCCGGTCACCGAGGACCCGCACTACCCGGCGCTGCTGCGGGCCGAGCTCGCCCGGCTCGCCGCCGAGCAGAAGTCCCCGGCGCTCGCCCTGCTCGACCGGCGGCGCCTCGCCGACGCGCTCGATCCGGGCACCGACCCGCAGTCCGTCCGGCTGGCCGTCGACTTCGCGCTCGAACTGCACACCTGGCTGACGGACTACCAGGTGACGCTGGACATCTGACGGCGGGCCGCCCCGGGCGGCGCGGCGGCCTCGACGGCGGGCCGCTGCGCCGTTCGGGTGATTGATCCGGGTGACGAATCCCGGGTGATCATCCGGAACCAACCCGCCGCGCCCGGGCGTCGGACGGTGCGGTAGCGTCGCCGACACCTCCCGAATGGCGGGCGATAACGCGGATTCCCGCCGCCGTGCCGTCAGGATGGGAGCGAACCGTCCACCTCGATCCGCCGGGGGATCACCTCATGCAACCGCGGGTATTCGCGATTCTCACCGCCCTGCTCCTGGGCGTCCTGGGCCTCGGGTCGGTGGCCGTCACCGACTGGTCGCCCGCGACCGCCACCGTGGCGACGACCCCGGCCGCCACCGCGGGCTCCGGCGCCGCCGCGCCCGGCGTCGCACCGGCGGCCGCGAGCGCCACCCCGACCGGCGACCCGGCGGTGTGGACCCGCTCGACGCTGCGCAACAAGCTGATGGCCGAGATGGACGCCAGCGACCCCGGCGTCGCGCTCGCCGACCTCGACAAGATCACCAAGGAGAAGCCGTACACCGTGCGCTTCTGCCACCCGATCGCGCACGAGCTCGGCCACGCGGCGGTCAAGCGCTTCAACGCCGACTTCCAGAAGGTCATCTCCTTCCCGCACGAGACCTGCGCGGCCGGCTACCTGCACGGCGCGGTCGAGGAGATGCTCAACGCCTCCGCCCAGCCCGAGGTGGACCTGCTCAAGCTCTGCGCGCCCAAGAACACCGGCCCGTGCATCCACGGCGTCGGCCACGGCACCATGTTCGTCGCCAAGCAGGACGTCCCCAAGGCGCGCGAGCTGTGCAGCAAGTTCCCCAGCGACCAGAACAAGATCCGCTGTTCCGAAGGGCTGTTCATGCAGCTCTTCGGCCCGGACGAGGAGGACGAGAAGGCCAAGGCGAACCTGCCCGCCGACAAGCTCGCCCAGGACCCGCTGTACCCGTGCAAGGACCAGCCGGGCCTGTTCCAGTCCGCGTGCTTCTTCTACGCCCCGACCTTCTACCTCTCCTCGCACGACTACCCGAACCACCCCGAGGTCTACGCCGACGCCCTCAAGTGGTGCCTCAGCGGCAAGGCCAGCGGCGGGGCGACCGACTGCAGCCGCGGCGTCGGCTCGCGGACGATGAAGTACAACCTCGACCGCGAGGACTGGGCCGCCCAGCAGTGCGGCACCGCCGCCGACGGCTGGCAGCGCAAGGCCTGCGCCGAGGGCCTGGTCAGCTACTACACGGTGAACTACACCGACGACGGCGCGGCCGGCCGGCTCTGCGCCAAGATCACCGACAGGGAGATGCAGGGCTACTGCCGCTCCGCCAGCGGCCTGTCCAGCTCGCTCGACTGACCTCGCCCGTCCCACCGGGACCGACCGCCCCGTCTCACCTGGAGGGCCCGCGCCGCACGGCGCGGGCCCTTTCCGTAGGATCGGCCGACCGGTCCACCGGACCGGACGATCAGGGTGCGCCGAGGACGCCGCGCCTCCCCCGCCCCTGGAGAGCCGCCATCATGACCGCCGAGGACTTCCGCGCCGCCGCGCACACCGCCGCCGACCTCGTCTCCGACTACCTCGCCGAACTGCCCGGGCGCCCGGTCTGGCAGCCGATGGACGACACCGCCCGCCGGGCCCTGCTCGACGCCCCGCTGCCCGCCGCCGGCCGCCCGCTCGCCGACCTCCTCACCGCCATCGGGCAGGACGTCCTCCCCCACCCGATGGGCAACGGCCACCCCCGCTTCTTCGGCTGGGTCAACTCCGCCCCCGCCCCCGCCGGAGTCCTCGCCACCCTCGCCGCCTCCGCCATGAACCCCAGCTCGGCCGGCGGCGACCACGCCGACGTCCACCTGGAACGCGCCGTGGTCCGCTGGATCGCCGAACTCGTCGGCTTCCCACACCCGGCCGGCGGCGGCCTGCTCACCTCCGGCACCTCGATGGCCACCATCGTGTGCCTGGCCGCCGCCCGCAACCGCGCCGCCCGCCGGGCCGGCTGGGACGTCCGCGAGGACGGCCTGGCCGGCCTGCCGCCGCTGGTCGGCTACGTCACCGGCGAGACCCACTCCTGCGTCCGCAAGGCCGCCGAACTCCTCGGCCTCGGCAGCCGGCACCTGCGCACCGTCGCCACCGGGCCGGACGGCCGCCTCGACCCCGCCGAACTGCGGGCCGCCGTCGAACGCGACCGGGCCGCCGGACTGCTGCCCTTCCTGGTCGTCGCCTCGGCCGGCACCGTCGGCACCGGCGCCGTCGACGACTTCGGCCCGATCGCCGACCTCTGCGCCGAGCAGCGCCTGTGGCTGCACGTCGACGGCGCGTACGGGGCCTTCGGCAGGCTCGACCCGGCCATCGCCCACCGCTACGCCGGCCTGGAGCGCGCCGACTCCCTCGCCCTCGACCCGCACAAGTGGCTGGGCGTGCCCGTCGACTGCGGCTGCGCGCTGGTGCGCGACACCGAGGAACTGCGTGCCACCTTCAGCCTCGTCCCCTCCTACCTGCGCGACGAGGCGGCCGGCGCGCTCGGCTGGTTCTCCGAGTACGGCACCGAGCAGACCCGCCCGTTCCGCGCGCTCAAGGTCTGGGCCACCATCGCCCACAAGGGCCGCGACGGCATCGCCCGGGACATCGCCCGCTGCACCGCCCTCGCCCGCCGCCTCGGCGAACTGATCGAGGCAGACGGGGAGTTGGAGCTGCTGGCCGAGGTCCAGACCTCCATCGTCGCGTTCCGCCACCGCACCCCCGGGCACGACGAGGCCGCCGTCGACGCCCTCAACCGCGAACTCCCCGCCGTCGTCCAGCGGCGCGGCCGGGTCTTCGTCACCGGAGCCCGCCTCGGCGACCGCGAGATGCTCCGCGCCTGCCTGCTCAACGCCGCCACCACCGAGGCCGACCTGGAGCTCCTGCTCGCGGAGGTCAAGGCGGCGGCTGCGGACCTGCAACCGTAACGCGGGCCCGGCGACCTTAACCACCAGGTCACGGCGGGTTCGTGGACAGGAAACACCCGTCGGGCAGGGTGCTGTCATGGAGCAGACGGAGCACACGGAGCACCCGACCATGCAGCCGACGCCCACCCTCCCCCGGGCCCGACGACGCGGCGCCGGCACCCACCGCTGGCGCCGCGACAGCGTCGAACTCGCCGCCGTCTTCGTCTCGGTCACCGCGGCCGACCTGGTCGCCAAGATCGTCGTCCGCGGCCCCGACGGCCCGGTGGTCCTCGCCGCCGCCGCCCTCGCCCTCCTCGCCACCGCCCTCTTCCACACCTGGTGGTCCCAGCGCCACCACCCCCACTCCCCCGCGCCCCCGACCACCCTGTGGCGCGTCCGCACCGCCGCCCGCAGCACCCCCGACGACCTGGCCCGCGTCCACACCGCCCTGGCCGACCAGCACGTCGCCGTCCTCTCCCGCCAGCCCCACCCCGTCCCCGGCACCACCGTCGACGAGCTCTACCTCCGCGCCCCCCACACCCTCACCCCCACCGACCTCACCACCCTCCTCGCCACCACCGGCCACCCCCTCCTCGACACCCCCACCCGCATCGGCTGACCGCGGCGCGACCACGGCGACGCAGCGGGTTCCCCGACACCGCTACGCAGGAGGGGGTTCGACGCCCCTCCCGCGAGCCCGCCCGCCGCGTCTGGCTCAGGACTGCGGGGCGGCCGGAGTGAGACGGTAGGCGGGCAGGCCCCGGCGGCGGATGAGGAATTCGGCGACTATCAGGTTGGGCAGCCAGCTGAGGAACGGGACGGCGGCGTAGGCGTTGTCGAAGAAGCGCTCGCCGTCGACGTGTCCCTGGGCGGTGAGCGTCTGGAGGAGGATGAGGACGCCGAGCCAGGACCGGAGGGTGACGGCGGCGTAGGTGAGGGCGAAGCTGCGGATCATCCAGGCGCGGTGGCTCGGCAGGTCGCGGTCGCGGACGGCTCGGTAGCCGCGCCAGGTGGTCCAGGCCCAGAGCAGGGCGAGCCCGCCGAAGCCGAAGAAGCCGTTGAAGGCGGCGGAGTTGAAGAACGCCATGACGAACGCGGCCAGGGATCCCACCGCGACCCCGAAGACGTAGACGCGGCCGGTCCAGCGGTGGACGGCGGGGGATCGCCGGCGCAGCGTGGTGGAGAACTGGAACGGGCCGACCAGCAGCGCCAGCGCGGCCGTCACGATGTGGACGTAGAAGGTGACTTGGACGGCCGTCGGGCGCTCGGCGTAGGTGGCGGACACGCCGCCCTCCGACGCGGCGATGGGCAGGCCGGCCTGGGCGTACGTCCCCACGGCGTACCCGACGATCGCGAGCGAGGTCAGCAGGACGACGGCCCAGCGGACGCGCCCTCCCCTCCTGCTCGTCGGGGCGGGGGCGGTCGCGGCGCGGGCGGCGGTACTGGTCATCGGTGACCCCGATCGGCTGGAGGTGGGACGGCATCACGTGCACGGTGCGCGTCGCGCGGTCGGCCGGCGCTCTGCTCGCGGCGCCCACCACCACCCCGGAACTGGGGTCTACCACCACGCTGTTCGAACCGCAGCCAGTGTGGCCGGGCCCGCGGCCCCGGGCCATGGAGCGGCCCCCCGGGCCGGGAGGGGGGTTACCCCCACGACCCGACGCGACGTCAACCGGACGGCCTCCCACCGCACGGGCACCGCCGCCGCCAGCTTGACCGCAACGGGCCCCGGGGTTCGTTACGCAGCCGATGGGCGGCCGTGACACGACCGGCCGGGGACCGCGACACGGGCCTCCTACCGTCATGGACGACGCACCGGCCACCCCGGCCGGGAGGCGTCCATGACGAAGGAGAACACCGTATGAGCAGGAGCCGTACCCACCGCTCCCCCGCCCGCCGCGTGCTGGCCGTCTGCGCCCTGACCGGCGGCGCGCTGCTGACCGTCGTCACCGGCGGACAGGCCTTCGCCGACGGGACCCCGTCCGCCGCGCCTGCTGCGGGTGCCGGCGTGTCGGCCGCCCCCACCTCTACGCCCACCCCGGCCCGCCCCGCCCCGGCCGCCCCCTCGGTCGCGGGCAAGGACGCCTCGACCACGCCCACGGCGAAGCCCAGCGCGCAGCCCGCCGTCAGTGGCGCGCCCACGGCGCAGCCCGCCGCCGGCGGCGCCGGAGTCTCCAGTGACGGCAAGGCCCAGGTCCGTGAGGTGCCCAAGGGCGCGGCCCAGGCCGGCGACGGGTCCGGCGAGACCGACAGCAACGGCCTGATGCTGGCCGGTGGCGGGGCCGTCGCGGCCGTCGGCGCCGGTGCGCTGGGCTTCGCGATGCTGCGCCGCCGCTCCGGTGCGCGCGGCTGACACCGGCCCCGAGTCCGCCGGGCACCCCGGCGCCGCCTCCCCGCCCTTGACCGGGCGGGGAGGCGGCGCCGGGGGCCCGGTGGGTACCGGGGCCCCGGCGGGCGGCGGGCAGCCCGACAGCACGCCCGGCGCCGACGAGCCGGCCCGCCACGGCCGCCCGCGCGGTGGCCGCAGCCGGCGGCGCCGCAAGGCCTCCCCCGGCCCGGGCACACTGCGCCGGACGGCGTTCGGCGCGGCGGGCCTGGCCTGCCTGGTGCTGGGCACCACCGTGGCGTTGTCCGGCCAGCAGACCCCGGTGGTGCGGGTCGAGCCCTCGGTGCACGGCAGTACCGACAACCCGGCGGCCGCGCCCTCGGGAGGCCCCGGAACCACCGGGACGGCCGGGAGCACCGGGAGTCCGGCCGGCGCGCCGAAGCCGTTCGCCGCCTCGGCGCCGACCCGGCTGCTGGTCCCGGCCGCCGGGGTGGACGCCCCCGTGACCGGCCTCGGGCTGAATCCCGACGGGACGGTCGAGGTGCCGGCCGCCGACCGGGCCGACGAGGTCGGCTGGTACCGCAACGGGCCGACGCCCGGGGAGGCCGGCCCCGCCGTCCTCATCGGGCACTACGACACCGCGCACGGCCCGGCGGTCTTCCACGGCGTGCCGAAGCTGCGGCCGGGCGACCTGATCCAGGTGCGGCGCGCGGACGGCAGCACCGTGGACTTCAAGGTCCGCTCGCTGCTCCAGGCCGCCAAGGACCGCTTCCCGACCGAAACGGTCTACGGTGACACTCCCGAACCCGCTCTCAGGCTCATCACCTGCGGCGGGCGGATCGGCTCGGACGGGCACTGGACGGACAACATCATCGTCCTGGCGGACCTGGCCGGTCCGGGCGGCGCGACCGGCTGAAGCCGCCGCGCCGCCCCGGTCGTCCCGGCCGTCGGGTCGTTTCGACTGTCGAACCGGCGCGGCGGCCGGGACGGCGGGACGGGAACCACCGACCGCCGTCCACGCGACCTACCACCGAGGCCCGTGCGGGGACGAACCGGCGCATCGCCGCAGACCAGGAGGACGAGCACCGACCGTGGCAGCAGCATCCCCACCCCGCCGCCGGCCCGTCGCCGTGCCGGTGGCGGCCCTCGCCGCCCTGGCCGTCCTCGTGACGCTCGCGGCCCTGGCCCTCGGCCGTGCCACCCCCGGCGGGCTCCAGGACCACGGCGCCACCCAGCCGGTGGCACCGCCGCTGGTGGCCCAGCCGCTCTGGCCCGACCTGGCGGCCTCCCCGCCGCCGCGCCCTCCCGCCACCGGCGCCGGGGCCGCCACGCAGGCCGCGCCGCAACCCGTCCCGGACGTGACCGTCCCCGGGCACGACATCAGGACGGTCGACGTCCGCACCGTCCTCGCCAAGGACTCCACGGTGGGCCCGGAGGAGCGGCGCGCCCTGGACTCCTGCCCCGCCTGCGACGTCCGCAGCCCCGAGTTCCGTGACCTCACCGGCGACGGGCGGGACGAACTGGTCGTCGCCGTCGTCACCCCCGGGCCCGTGGTCCTGCACGTCTACCTGCTGGCCGACGACCGGCTGCTGCCCATCCTCCAGGTCGAGGTGCTGAAGGGGTTCAGCGCCGCGACCGTGGGATCCGACCTGTGGCTCTACGAGCCGACCGGCGCGTTCGTCCGGACCAGCAGCCACTACCAGTGGGACGGCGTCCGGCTCGGCCTGCTGGAGCGGAAGGTCGAGGACACCGGCCCGATCGCCGGCCCGGGCGGCGGACCCGCGAACGGCAGTGCACAGACACCCACCAGCACGCCCAGCGCCGGCCCCGCCGTCTCCCCGCACGACGGCCACGCATCCGCCCAACCGAAGCCCGCCATACCCGAGCCGGGCGCCGGCGCGGGCGTCTCCTCCCCGAGGACGGCCGTCCCGGTCCCCATCCGCCCGTCCTCGGCTCCCTCGGAAGCGAAGCCATGAACCCCCCAGCCGCGCCCGCCCACCCGCACATCCTGCTCGTCGAGGACGACGAGGTGATCCGGGAGGCCACCCGGATGGCCCTGGAGCGCTACGGCTTCCCGGTCACCACGGCCGCCGACGGCCTGGAGGGTCTGGAGGCCTTCCACGCCGTGCGCCCCGACCTCCTCCTGCTGGACGTCATGCTGCCGCTCCTCGACGGGGTCGGCCTCTGCCGCCGGATCCGGGAGGAGAGCCAGCTGCCGATCCTGATGATGTCGGCGCGCACCGACCCGGTCGACGTGGTGTCCGGTCTGGAGGCCGGGGCGGACGACTACGTCGTCAAGCCCTTCGAGAGCGCCGTGCTGGTCGCCCGGATCCGCACCGTGCTGCGCCGGGTGCGGGTGGTCCCGGCCGAACCCGCGCTGCCCGAGGAGCCGGTGGACCCCGCCGTCCCCGTCGCAGCGCCTGCTGCCGTCCCCGCCACCGCCGTTCCCGCGGACACCCCCTCCCCCGCGCTGCGCAGCTTCGACGGCATGCAGGTGGACACCGACAGCATGGAGGTGCGCGTCGACGGCCACCTCGTCCCGCTCACCCCCACCGAGCTGCGGCTGCTGCTGGAGTTCACCGCCGCGCCCGGCATCGTGCTGGAGCGCTCCACCCTGCTGGAACGCGTCTGGGACTACGACTGGGGCGCCGACACCCGGGTGGTGGACGTCCACGTGCAGCGGCTGCGCGCCAAGATCGGCTCCGGCCGGATCGAGACCGTCCGCGGGTTCGGCTACAAGCTGCGGCGTCCGGCATGACCCTGCGCCGTCAGATCGCCACCGCCGTCGCCGCCATCGCCGTCCTGGTGGCGGTGGCCGTCGGCCTGCTGGTCCACCAGGCGATGATCCGTCAGCACGTGGACCAGGCCCGCGCCGCCGCGCTCGCCGCGCTCGGCTCGGCCGTGGACACCTACAAGCGCGGCGAGGTCACCGACCGGTTCGCCCTGGACGACCCGGCGCTGCCCGAGGGGCTGCGGACGCTCGCGGCCGGCGGCCGCGAGGGCTCGCTGCTCGCCGGCGGTCCGCAGGGCGAGTCGATGTGGGCGGCCCGACCGGTCCAGACCGGGGTGCTCTCCGTGCGGGTGGACTTCACCCAGGACCGGCAGGCGATCGCCGACCTCGACCGGATCATCCTGATCACCGTCGTCGCCGCCGTCTTCACCACGGTCCTGGCCGGCGTCCTGGTCGCCGACCGGATCAGCCGCCGACTGCGCACCGCGGCGACGGCCGCCCGGGGCATCGCCGCCGGCCGGACGGACACCCGGATCGGCGAGCTCGTCGACGGGAAGGACGAGGTCGCCGACCTCGCCGCCGCCGTCGACCTGATGTCCCGCACCCTGCACCAGCGGCTGGAGGACGAGCAGCGCTTCACGGCGGACGTCGCCCACGAACTGCGCACCCCGCTCACCGGCCTGGTCACCGCCGCCGAGTTGCTCCCGCCCGGCCGCCCCACCCAGCTCGTCCAGAACCGGGTACAGGCCCTGCGCTCGCTGGTCGAGGACCTGTTGGAGGTCTCCCGCCTCGACGCCGACGCCGAGATCCCGGACTTCGCCCCCGTCCCGCTGGAGCGGGCGGTGCGCCGCACCGTCACGCTCACCGGCCTGGAGGTCGACGTGGACGTGGACGTGGCCGCCGACCGCCAGGTCCGCACCGACCTGCGCCGCCTCGACCGCATCCTCGGCAACCTGCTGATCAACGCCCACCGGCACGGCACCGCGCCGATCCGGCTGCACGTCGACGGCCACCGGATCACCGTCCGCGACCACGGCCCCGGCTACCCCGACGACCTCCTCGCCCGCGGCCCCCAGCGCTTCCGCACCAACGCCCCCGAACGCGGACGCGGCCACGGCCTCGGCCTCACCATCGCCACCGGCCACGCCCGCGTCATCGGCGCCGGCCTCACCTTCACCAACCACCCCGACGGCGGCGCCCTCGCCACCCTCACCCTGCCCGACGACCCGTCCCACCCCTGACCGCTCGACCGCAGCCGTGAGACATGGCCGCCGTGTGGCAGCCGCTGGAGCAGCGGCTGCCACACGGCGGCCGGGGCCTGAGGGCGGCCCCCGTACGGCCGCCGCTCAGTCGCCGCTCAGCTGTCGCTCGGCTGGACGACGCACGCCGAGTTCGCGAGCATCGACCCGAAGCCGCCGAGCAGCGTGGAGACGACAGCCTTGCAGGCGGCAGCCTCCTGGGGCGTCTTGGGCCCGTCGGCGGCGGCGGCCGGCTGGGCGAGGGCGATCGGCGCGGCCAGCAGCAGTGCGCAGCACGCCACGCCCAGTACGGACCGCTGCACGAGGGCGGACTTCTTCAGGAAGGACGACGGGAAGGACATGTGAGCCCCTTCGGGGGAGGTGGGATCGGCGAAAAGCCGAGCCATCCCTATCCGAAGGGGCTCACCCGTTCCCGGATTCTGCGCCATCCGTGAGCGTGTCCAGGTCAATGGTCCGGTCGGGGCCGGGCGATCGCCCCGGGCCCGTCGGCCACCCTGGTGCCCGAGCCCGGCCGAGCCCCCCGAAACATGGTCACGCTCCGGAACCGCCCAGGTCATTCCTGCGTTCACGATCACGTAACCGGCCGGAAGCGCGGCGTCGGTAGCGTCGGCGGCATGACGGCATCACGCACTCGCCCCGAACGGCTCTGGCACCGGCCTTTCCGCAGGTCCGAGCGCAGGTGCGCGGCGCCCGAGGGCCAGGCCGCCCGGCTGCCCGCGCTCACCGGGGGCCCGTTGCGGTCCGCCCGCCCGCACCCCCCGGTCGACCGGCCGCGAGCCGTGACGGACCCGGACCGGGAGGCGCCGTCCCGGCTGACGCTGGCGGACGGGACGGCGCTGACGCTGCGCCCCGCCGGACCGGCCGACCGGGCCGCGGCCCTGGCGATGCACCTCCGCTGCTCCCCCGCCTCGCTGCGGCTGCGCTACCACGGGCCGGTCCGCGACGCCGGCCGCTACCTGGACCACCTGCTGGACGCCCGGCACGGCCACAGCCTCGCCGCGACGGCCGCCGACGGGCGGATCGTCGCCCTCGGGCACCTGATGTGGGACGACGACGAGGCGGAGCTGGCGGTGCTGGTCGAGGACGCCTGGCAGCGGCGCGGACTCGGTCCGGCCCTGCTGCGGCAGCTGTCGGCGGCGGCCCGGGCGGCCGGTGTCACGACCGTGTACGCGGTGACCCACGCCTCCAACACCGGGCTGATCACCGCGATGCGCCGGCTGGCCGCGCCGCTGGACTTCCGGGCCGAGGACGGCACCCTGGTGATCACCGCCACGCTGGCCGCGGACGAGCCGGTCTCCTGCGCCCGCCCGGGCCGCTGATCTTTTCTTCACCACATCCTCACCCGGGAACCCCGAGAGCCCGGAGAGCGTCCCAAGCGGCGAAGGCCCCCTCCGTACACCGTCTTCCCCGACGATCCGTCAGGACGCCCGAGGCGGCGCCTCCGGCCGTGTCGCAGCAGGCTGCCTGGGGTCCGGATCGTCGAGCCGGGCGGCGGAGTCGGTAGGCTGGCCCCGTCCCCGCCGCCCGACGGCCCGTTGATCCGGACCCGGGTGGTGCCGCAGCAAGGAGGAACCACTGAGCATGGCAGGCACCGAATCGGAGCCCACAGGCGCACGCGACGCCTCGCTGCCGGCCCGCGCCAAGATCGCGGTCACGGCCGGTCGGGTCGCTGCCGCCGTGTCCCGCAAGGCCGGACGCGGAAGCGGCTCGGTGATCGGCGGCAAGGTCGCCCTGAGGCTCGACCCCGACCTGCTCGCCACCCTCGCCGACCACCTCGACGTCGTCCTGGTCAGCGCCACCAACGGCAAGACCACCACGACCCGCCTGATCGCCGAGGCGCTGCGCGCCGCCGGCCCGGTGGTCTCCAACGCCCTGGGCGCCAACATGCCGGCCGGCATCACCTCCGCCCTGGCCGGTGGTTCGGACGCCCGCTTCGGCGTGATCGAGGTCGACGAGAAGTACCTGGCGGGCGTCGCCCGCGACACCCGCCCCAAGGCGATCGCCCTGCTCAACCTCTCCCGCGACCAGCTCGACCGCGCCGCCGAGACCCGGATGATGGCCGAGAAGTGGCGCGAGGGCCTTCAGGACACCGAGGCCGTGGTCATCGCCAACGCCGACGACCCGCTGGTGACCTGGGCCGCCTCGTCCTGCAAGAAGGTGGTCTGGGTGGCCGCCGGGCAGGCCTGGAAGGAGGACGCCTGGTCCTGCCCCGCCTGCGGCGGTGTGATGCAGCGCCCCGGCGACGACTGGTTCTGCCAGGAGTGCGGCTTCCGGCGCCCCAACCCGCACTGGGCGCTCCAGGGCACCCACGTGATCGACCCGCAGCGCGGCGCCTGGCCGATCCAGCTCCAGCTGCCCGGCCGGGCCAACCTGGCCAACGCCACCAGCTCGGCCGCCGTCGCCGCCGTGTTCGGCGTCTCCCCGCAGGTCGCGCTGGAGCGGATGCGCTCGGTCACGGCCGTGGCCGGCCGCTACGACGTGGTCCAGTACCAGGGCCGGGACATCCGGCTGCTGCTGGCCAAGAACCCGGCCGGCTGGCTGGAGACGTTCTCGCTGATCGACGGCCCGCCCGCGCCGGTGATCCTGTCCGTCAACGCGCTCGACGCCGACGGCACGGACACCTCCTGGCTGTGGGACGTCGACTACGAGCGCCTCGCCGGGCACCCGGTGTTCGTGATGGGGCAGCGCAAGCTGGACCTGGCCGTCCGCCTGGAGGTCGCCGGACTGCAGTTCCACGTGGTGGACACGCTGGAGCAGGCCGTCCGGATGGCCCCGCCCGGCCGGATCGAGGCCATCGCCAACTACACCGCCTTCCAGCAGCTGCGGAAGGTCGTGGCCGGCTGATGCCGCGCCTGCAGCCCCATCTGATCGTGACGGAAGGCCTTCGAGGATGAGTGAGAGCAGCCTGCGCGTGGTCTGGGTCTACCCGGACCTGCTCAGCACCTACGGCGACCGCGGCAACGCCCTGGTCGTGGAGCGCCGGGCCCGCCAGCGCCATCTCAACGTGACCCGGATCGACGTCCGCTCCGACCAGGCGGTCCCCACCAGCGGCGACATCTACCTGATCGGCGGCGGCGAGGACCGTCCGCAGCGGCTCGCCGCCGAGCGGCTGCGCAACGACAGCGGCCTGATCCGGGCCTCCGAGAACGGCGCGATCATCTTCGGCGTCTGCGCGGGCTTCCAGATCATGGGCCACGAGTTCGTCAACGACCTCGGCGAGCGCGAGCCGGGCCTCGGCCTGCTCGACGTCTGGACCACCCGCGGCGACGGCGCCCGCTGCGTCGGCGATGTCCTCGCCGACGTCGACCCGCGCCTCGGCCTGCCGCAGCTGACCGGCTTCGAGAACCACCAGGGCGTCACCCACCTCGGCCAGGGCGTCCAGCCGCTGGCCACCGTGGTCGCCGGCCGGGGCAACGGCACCGGCGACGGCACCGAGGGCGCCTGGCGGGACACCGTGTTCGGCACCTACCTGCACGGCCCGGTGCTGGCCCGCAACCCCGCCGTGGCCGACATGCTGATCAAGCTGGCGCTGGACGTCAACGCCCTGCCGCCGGCCGACACCACCTGGTACGACGCGCTGCGCGCCGAGCGCATCGCCGCCACGACGCGCCCCGCGTAGTACGTCCGTCCGCCCCGACGCCCGGGTGCCCGCGATGCGGTCACCCGGTTCAGGGGCGGCCCCGGACGTACCACAATGGGGCTGCCTACTGCACACCCTCCTCGGCAGCAGGCTGCACTTTCCGCGCGGGGGCGCCGACGGCGCCGCTCCCGCGTCGGCTCCTGCCCGGCCGGACCAGGGGCCGTATGCTCGACTTCGCGGCCGTTTTCGGGCGTTCTGTCCGGATCGGCCGGTCCTTCACCCCGCGGCCACCTCCCCGCCACTCCGGCGTGGGAGCGCCCCGCTACGGTGACGGCTCGTCGTCCCAGCCTGTAGTCCGGCCGTTCCTCGGTTCTGCTCGGGAGTTGCAAAGCTAATGCGTATCGGAGTGCTGACCAGCGGCGGTGACTGCCCCGGCCTGAACGCGGTGATCCGTTCCGTGGTCCACCGGGGGGTGGTCGACCACGGCGACGAGATCATCGGTTTCCAGGACGGCTGGCGCGGTCTCCTGGAGGGCGTCCACCGGCCGCTCACCCTCGACTCGGTGAGCGGCATCCTGGCCCAGGGCGGCACGATCCTCGGCTCGTCCCGGGTCCAGCCCAGCCACCTGCGCGACGGCGTCGAGCGCGCCAAGCGACTGTGCGCGGACCTCGGCATCGACGCGGTGATCCCGATCGGCGGCGAGGGCACCCTGAAGGCCGCCAAGCTGATGAGCGACGCCGGACTGCCGGTGGTCGGGGTCCCGAAGACCATCGACAACGACATCGCCTCCACCGACGTCACCTTCGGCTTCGACACCGCCGTCTCGGTCGCCACCGAGGCGCTGGACCGGCTGAAGACCACCGCCGAATCCCACCAGCGGGTCATGGTCGTCGAGGTCATGGGCCGGCACACCGGCTGGATCGCGCTCAACGCGGGCATGGCGGCCGGCGCGCACGCCATCGTCGTCCCGGAGCGTCCGTTCCACATCGACAAGCTGACCGCCGTCGTCCGCGAACGCTTCGACCGGCAGAAGAAGTTCGCCATCGTGGTCTGCGCCGAGGGCGCCAAGCCCGAGCCCGGCACCATGCACTGGGAAGAGGGCACCAAGGACATCTACGGCCACGAGCGGTTCACCGGCATCGCCACCCAGCTCTCCCGCGAGCTGGAGCACCGGCTCGGCAAGGAGGCCCGCCCGGTGATCCTCGGCCACACCCAGCGCGGCGGCACCCCGACCGCGTACGACCGGGTGCTCGCCACCCGCTTCGGCTGGCACGCCGTCGAGGCCGTCCACAAGGGCGCGTTCGGGCACATCACCGCGCTGCAGGGCACCGACATCAACCTGGTGCCGATCGCCGAGGCCGTCGCCGAGCTGAAGACCGTCCCGCAGGAGCGCTACCTGGAGGCGGAGACGGTCATCTGACCTCCCCCACCCCGTCGAGGGCCCGGACCGCTACCGGTCCGGGCCCTCGTGCGTCCGACGGGCGCCCCTGCGACGGCCCCGCTAGCGTGGCCGGTGGAGCGGACCACTCGCGGAAGGGCAACCGATGGAGATCCTCGCGTACGGGGTGCAGGCCGACGAACGGCCGCTGCTGGAACAGGCCTTCGCCGGCCGGCACGGGCTGCGCTGCCTGAGCATGTTCCTCAACCGCGACACCGCCCCACTCGCCGCCGGCTACCCGGCCGTCAGCAGCAGCGTCAACGCCGTCCTCGACGCCGAGACCCTCACCGTCCTCGCCGCCGGCGGCACCAAGCTGATCGCCCAACGCTCCACCGGCTTCAACAACATCGACCTCGACGCCGCCGCCGACCTCGGCCTCACCGTCGCCCGGGTCTCCTACTACAGCCCCTACGCCGTCGCCGAACACGCCTGGACGCTGGCCCTGGCCGTCAACCGCCGGATCGTCCGGGCCGCTGGACGCAGCCGCGAGTTCGACTTCCGCCTCGACGGCCTCCTCGGCCGGGACGTCCACGGGATGACGGTCGGCGTCATCGGCACCGGCAAGATCGGCGAGTGCTTCACCCGCATCGCGGCCGGCTTCGGCACCGAACTGCTCGGCTGGGACATCGCCCGGAACCCGGCCTGCCTCGACCTCGGCATGACCTACACCGAACTGCCCGAACTCCTCACCCGCGCCGACCTCATCAGCCTCCACGTCCCCCTGCTCCCCGCCACCCACCACCTGATCGACGCCGCAGCGCTGGCGCGGATGAAGGACGACGCCATCCTCGTCAACTCCAGCCGCGGCGGCCTCATCGACAGCGCCGCCCTCGTCGAGACCCTGCGCGCCGGGCGCCTGTCCGGCGTCGGCCTCGACGTCTACGAGGAGGAAACCGGCGTCTTCTTCACCGACCGCTCCATCGAAGGCATCACCGACGACGTCCTCGCCCGCCTCGTCACCTTCCCCCAGGTCCTCGTCACCAGCCACCAGGCCTACTTCACCCACACCGCCGTCGGCCAGATCATCGACGCCACCGCCCGCAACATCGACGACTACGCCGCCGGACGCACCAACGAGAACACCCTCGTACCGAGGAACTGACCCGTCGTCCAAGAGGGCGGCCCGGGGATCGGGCGTGTTCAGCCGTGTTTCGACTCCGGCAGGCGGGCGCAGGGGGCGCCGTCCGGGGTGTCGGGGGCGGTGGTGTCCCAGGCCCGCAGGGCCGTGAGGGCGGCGGCGCGGGCGGGGGCCGTCGGGCGGACGCCCTCCGGGGCGAGCAGGAAGTCGGCGACCGGGGTGAGCAGCAGGGTGGCGGGTCCGGCCGGGAGGAGGCGGGCCTCGTCCCACTGGTGCCGGATGACGGTGCGGCGCAGCAGGGTGCCGTGCCGCGGCCGGAGCGGGCGGGCGAGGGATTCGCGGCGGCGGAGTTCGGGGGCGACCTCGGCCTCCAGGACGGTACGCACGCCCCCCAGGGAGCCCAGCGGCACGTGTTCGGCGGCGAGGTCGAGCAGCGCGACGGCCTCCGGGGCGAGCCGGTAGGCGGCGACCACGGCGGCGGTCTCGACGGGCTCGAAGGACTGCCGGCCCAGGCGGGCCACGTCGATCACGTCACCCGCCCGGAAGGCGCGGCCGAGTCCCTCCTCCGCGAGGGCGATCAGGCACTCGACGTGGTCGTCGGCCGCCAGGTAGGGCCGGACCGGGACGGTGGCGAGGTCGCCGGTGAGCGCGGCGGTGCCGAGCCGGATCTGGTACCACGGGTCGAGCAGCGGGTCCTCGGCCGGCCAGCGCAGGGTGACGGAGGTGTGCCGGGGGCGCTCGCCGATCAGGGTGACCTCCACGGACTCCACCGGGTGTTCGGTGACCAGCCGGCTGACGGCCTGCCAGAGCGCGGCCTCGGTGGGGCTGACGAGGGTGAGCTCGCCCAGCGGCCGGGGCAGGTCGGACGGGTAGTAGCCGGCCAGCGGGAGGTCGCGGATCGGGCGCACCCCGGTGGCGTCGGCGAGGTCGCGGGCGATCCGGGCGTAACAGTCGGCCCGGTCGCGGGCGCGCTGAAGTTCGGCGCGGGCGTGCTCGCCCATCCGGACGTCCTCCCGGACGAGCGCGGCGAGCACCAGGTAGGGGAGGTCGCGGGCGCCGCGGGCGCGGTGGAGCAGTTCGACCGGTCCGGCGACCGGGTCGACGTCGAGCAACCGGTAGAGCAGGTCGGTGTTCACTGGCGTCGGCCTCCGAGAGACGTGGTGGTCGCCCGGGCGGCGACACCCGGGGGGTGTGGCGGGCCCGGCGGGTCGTACCGGGCCGACGGCTGGGGCCACACCAGTGATTGTGACGGTGGGCGATCAACACCGGATCACTACGGGGTCGACGATCCCTCGACAGCCCACCGGCTGGCGTGGGTTGATAGTGACTCATCAATCGGGGGGCAGACGCGTGCGTGGGCGGGGGCGGGCACATGAAGCGGGCAGGTGCACGAATGGGTGATTTCCGGTTCTCGGTGCTGGGGTTGATGAGAGCGCAGCGCGGCACGACCGTGCTGAAGGTCGGCAGTCCCCAGCAGCAGGCGATGCTGGCGGTGCTGCTGCTCCGGCCGGGGCACGGCGCGAGCGCCACGGACCTGATCGACGCCCTGTGGGGTGAGGAGCCGCCGAGCACCGCGGTGACGACGGTGCGGACGTACGCCTGGCGGTGGCGCAAGATCCTGCACGGCGACGAGCCGGACGCGCCGACCGTGCTGACCTCGGTCGGGGACGGCTACCGGCTGGTGCTGCCCAAGCACTCCGTGGACGCGGCGCAAGGGGAGGAACTGGCGGCGCAGGCCGAGCGCACGGCGGCCGCCGGACAGCCGCAGCAGGCGCGTGACCTGCTGAACCAGGCGCTGGAGCTGTGGCAGGGCGAGCCGCTGGCCGGCATCCCCGGCCCGTTCGCGCAGCGGCAGCGCCAGCGGTTGCAGGAGCTCCGGCTGACCCTGCTGGAGGAACGGATCGCCCTGGATCTGACGCTGGGCCGCTTCTCCCGGTGCATCCCGGAGCTGACCGCGCTGACCACCGAGCACCCGCTGCACGAGCGGGCGTACGGGCTGCTGATGCGCGCGCTGTACCAGGCCGGGCGGCAGGCGGACGCGCTGGCGGTGTACCGGGGCGTGCGTCAGTTGTTCCTGGACGAGCTGGGGGTGGAGCCCGGGGCCGACCTGGACCAGCTGCACCGGCGGATCCTGGAGGGCGACCTGTCGCTCGCCGCCCCGGCGCCGCCCGTGGCGCTGCTTTCCAGCCCGGTGAAGCCGGCCGGGCCCGGGCCCGAGGCGCAGGATCCGCCGGACGGCCCCGCGGCGGCGGGTGCGCCCGCCGCGCCCGCCGGCACCACCACGGCGTCGCCCAGACCGGCCCAGCTGCCGCCCGACGCGGCGGACTTCACCGGCCGCACCGTCCTGGTCGAGCGGCTGGGCGAGGCCCTCGGCGCCCCGGACCAGCAGGCGCTGGTGATCGCGACCGTGGTCGGCATGGGAGGGGTCGGCAAGACCGCGCTGGCCCTGCACGTCGCCCACCGGGCCCGCGACGCCTACCCCGACGGGCAGCTCTACGTCGACCTGCGGGGCGCCGACACCACGCCGGCCGACCCGGAGGCGGTGCTCAGCAGCTTCCTGGTGGCGCTCGGCGTGCCGGCCGACGGGGTGCCCGAGGGGCTGGACGCCCGCTCGGCGCTGTTCCGCTCGGTGGTCGACGGCCGGCGGCTGCTGCTGGTGCTCGACAACGTCCACGACACCGCGCAGATCAGACCGCTGCTGCCGGGCGCGGTCGGCTGCGCCGTACTCACCACCAGCCGTACCCGGCTCTCGGGCCTGCCCGCGTCCGTCCAGGCCGACCTCGGCGTGTTCGAGCCGGCGGAGGCGCTCGAACTGCTGGGCCGCACGATCGGCGGCGAGCGGCTGGCCGCCGAGCCGGAGGCCGCCCGGGAGCTGCTGCTCGTCTGCGGCCACCTGCCGCTCGCGGTGCGGATCGTGGCGGCCCGGCTGGCCGCCCGGCCGAGCTGGACGGTCCAGACGCTGGGCCGCCGGCTGGCGGTCGAACGGCGGCGGATCGACGAGCTGCGCATCGGCGACCTGGCGGTGGAGGCCGCCTTCGAACTGAGCTACCGCCAGTTGACGCCCGCCCAGGCCCGGGCGTTCCGGCTGGCCGCCTCGGTGGACGGCCCGGACATCGGGCTGCCCGCCGCGGCCGCCCTGCTGGACCTGGACGAGTACGACGCCGAGGACCTGCTGGAGTCTCTGGTGGACGTGGCGATGATGGAGTCGCCGTTCCCCGGCCGCTACCGCTACCACGACCTGCTGCGCGCCTTCGCCCGGCGGCGCCCGGACCACCCGGGCGCGGCCGTGGAGGCCCGTGACCGGCTGCTGGACCACCTGCTGGCCACCGCGTGCGCGGCCTTCCAGCACGCCGTCCCGGGAGATCCGGCCGCCGGTGCGCTCGGGCCGGCCCGCAGCGCGGGCGTGGACCTCGGCGGCCCGGACGGCGCCCGGGCCTGGGCCGAGGCGGAGGGTTCCGGGGCGATCGCGCTCGCCGCCCAGGTGGCGTGCTGGACCGTCGCGGACGACGCCGCGCCGGCCCCGGCCGACGGCGCGGCACCGGACCCGTTGCGCGCCGCGATCGACCTGCTGATCGCGCTGACGCCGTTCGTCCTCGCCCCGCCCAGCCGCCAGCTCGCCAGTACGGCGGAGGCCCTGGCCGCCGCCGCGAACCACCACGCCGACCACCGGGCAGCTGGTCGGGCGCACTTCCTCCGCGGCAACGTCGCCCTGGCCGCCACCCGGTTGGAGGAGGCCGAGGCGGCCTCCCGGCTGGCGGTGGCCGCCTCCCGCTCGGCGGGCGACACGGTGATCCTGCGCCAGGCGCTGAACGACCTCGGCCTGGTCTGCCAGTTCCTCAGCCGCTACGACGAGGCCGTCGGGCACTACGACGAGGCGCTGCTGCTGGCCCGCGAACTCGGCCACCGCTCCGGGGCGCTGGTGACGACGGTGAACGCCGCGTTGGCCCGGGTGCGCAGCGGGCGGGCCGCCGAGGCCGTGCCGATCTGCCACGAGGCGCTGGCCGAGCTGCGGACCCGGCACGACGATCCCGGCCGGGCGTACACGCTGTACGTGCTGGGGCTGGCGCTGCACGGGCTGGGGCGGCACGAGGAGGCCGTCACCTGGTTCGGCGAGTGCCTGGCGGTGGCCTCGGCGGCCGGGCTGCGGGCCCGGGCCGCGCACGCCCGCTACCGGATGGCGGACAGTCTGCGCTCGCTGGGTCGGACGGACGAGGCGCTGGAGCACGCCGGGCAGGCGCTGACGCTGTGCGAGGAGCTGGGGGCCGAGCGGGACCAGGGCCAGGCGCTGGTGGTGCTGGGCCGAACGCTGGCGGACCTCGGGCGAGAGGCCGAGGCGTGGGGCCGGCTGCGGGAGGCGCATCGGATCTTCGTCCGGCTGGGGCTGCCGGAGGCGGAGGAGGTGGCGGGGCTGCTGCCCCGGGGGGAGGGTCCGAACGCTTCGGCCGCTACGGCTGCTTCGGCTTCTTCGGCTCCGTCGACGTCGTCGGCTCCGTCCGTCCCGGACGGGCGTCGGGGCGGTGGCCGGGGGGCGTCGGGCGCTCCGGTGACGAGCTGCGGGCCGGGCCGCTGACGAGCTGATGACCGGTCACTGAAGAATCGATCCTGCCGCTTTCCGGTGCGGTCAGGAGCCAGTGCGGTCAGGAACTGGTGCGGTCAGGAGCCGGTGCTGTTCCAGTCGCCGGTGCTGCCGTGGACGGTGCCGGTGGGGCTGGGCTGGGCGGGGGTGGGCGTCGGCGTCGCGTCGCCGCTCACCACCGTCGCCGTCCCGGTGCCGGCCGTCTCCGCCACGGCGGCCGTGGCGGAGAGGCCGGCGCCCAGGGCGACGACCACCCCGAGACCGACCGTGAACAGCCGGAGGCGGGTGGGGGCGGTGGCCGGACGCTGCGTCATCTCTGGTGCTCCCTTGGCTCGCTTCCCCGGTGGGAAGGGCTTCCGTCGTGGTGTGCCACCAGTCTGGCCGGGAGCGTTCAACGGCGGATCTACAGCCGAGCACCACTGATCACGGCCTCCCGTCGAGGCCGTCGTTCAGGCCGCCGCGCGGATCTCCAGGGTGCAGCACTTGACGCTGCCACCGCCCTTGAGCAGCTCGCTGAGGTCCATCCCGATCGGCCGGAACCCGCGCTCCCGCAGCCGCGCGGCCAGGCCGACGGCCGCCTCCGGCAGCACCACGTGCAGGCCGTCGCTCACGGCGTTGAGGCCGAACACCGCCGCGTCGGCGCCGTCCACCAGCAGGGCGTCGGGGAACAGCCGGCGCAGGACGGCACGGCTGCCGGCCGAGAAGGCCTCCGGGTGGTACATGATCTCGTCGCCGTCCAGCACGGCCAGCGCGGTGTCCAGGTGGTAGAAGCGCGGGTCGACCAGCTCCAGGCCGATCACCGGGCGCCCGAAGAACTCCTGGGCCTCCGCGTGCCCGTCGGCCACGCTGCGGAAGCCCCGCCCGGCCAGCACGGAGCTCGCGGTCAGCAGCAGGTCCCCCTCGCCCTCGTTGACGTGCTCCGGATCGCGCGTCTCGAAGCCCCGGGCGCGGAACCACTCCAGGTAGGCCGGGCCCTCGGCGGCCCGCTCGGCGTTGCGGAAGCGGGCGCCGAGCACCTTGCCGTCCACCACGGTGGCGCCGTTGGCGGCGTAGACCATGTCGGGCAGGCCGGGCAGCGGGTCGATCAGGTCGACCCGGTGGCCGAGCTCGCCGTAGAGGGCGTGGAGCCGCTCCCACTGGGCGACGGCGAGGTCGGTGTCGACCGGCTTCGCCGGGTCCATCCACGGGTTGATCGCGTAGGTGACCTCGAAGTGGGTCGGACGGCACATCAGGTAGTGGCGCGGGCGGGCGGTGCGGGTCATGGGAGGCTCCATGGGTCGGGAGGGAAGGTCAGGCAGGTCAGGTCAGGTCAGGTACGGGCAGGGCTGGCGGTTCGGGTGCTGCGGCGGTCCGGTCAGGAGACGGGACGCCCGGGGCGCTCGGGCAGCTCGGGCAACTCGGGCCGCTCGGGGAAGTCGCGCAGGCTCCGCAGCGGGCTCGCCAGCAGCACCCCTCCGGCGGAGAGCAGCACGCCCGCCATGATCCAGATGGTGGTGCGGGCGCCCAGCGCCTCGCCGAGCCAGCCGCCGGCCAGGGCGCCGACGGGGATCGCACCGTAGTTCAGGGTCGCCGCGCTGGCCCGGATCCGGCCGATCATCTCCGGCGGGCAGTAGGCCTGGTTGAAGCTTCCCGCCAGCACGTTCCCGGCGATCACCCCGCCCACCGCGACGGCCCAGGCGAGCGCGCACACCGCCAGCGGCAGCCGCTCCCCCGCGAGCGGCAACAGGAGGATGAACGGCGCCACCACCAGCTCGCAGAGCAGCAGTCCGCGCGCGCTGCCGAGCCGGCGGGCGATCCGCCGGGCCAGCGTCGCCCCGGCCAGACCGCCGACGCTGACCACCGCGAACACCATGCCCACCGCGCCCGGTTCGACGCCGACCGACCGGATCAGGAACACCGTCTGCACCGCCTGGATGCCGTTCAGCCCCAGGTTGCCGACGGCGCCGAACAGCGCCAGCGTCCGCAGGTACGGGTCGTGCACCAGGAAGCGCACCCCGTCGCCGATCTCCCGCAGGAGGCCGCGCCGCGCGGACCGCGGCGGCGGCTGCTCGACCGTCCGGATCCGGCTGACGCAGATCGCGGAGACCACGTAGCTGACGGAGTCCGCGAGCAGCCCGCTGGCCGCGCCGAACGCCTGCGCCAGCAGACCGGCCACGCCCGGCCCCGCGATGTCGGCCGCGGAGGCGCCGGAACGCAGCTTGACGTTGCCCTCCAGCAGGTCCTCCTTGCCGACCAGGGTCGGCAGCACGGCCCCGTAGGCGGTGGAGAAGAACACCTTCACGGCTCCGGTGAGCAGGGCCACCACCACCAGCTGCGGCATGCCGAGCACGCCCAGCCAGCCGGCCACCGGGACGCTCGCGAACAGCAGGAGCAGCAGCAGGTCGCAGACCAGCATCACCCGCAGCCGCGGCCAGCGGTCCACCCAGGCGCCGGCCGGCAGGCCGAGGAACAACCAGGGCAGCCAGGCGGCGGCGTTCAGCACACCGACCGCGAGCGGGCCGGCGTCCAGCGTGACGACGGCGACCAGGGCCAGTGCCACGCTCCCGACGGCCGTGCCGAGACCGCTGGAGGTCTCACCGATCCAGAGCCGGCGGAAGTCGCCGTGGGCCCACAGGCCCCACCGGCCGCGGGGCGGTCCGGTCGGCGGTGCGGCGGGTGCGGGGACGGTGGTGGTCATCGTGGATCACACTCCAAGCTTCTCGGCGAGCACGGCGGCGATCCGTGCGAGGGACTCCGGACGGGTCAGGTCGCCGTGCCCGCAGGCCAGGCGGTGGCTCTCGATCCGGCCGTCCAGGTAGGGCCGCCAAGCCTGCTCGTACGGCCAGTCGGCGGGCTTGTCGAGAGTGGCGCCGAAGAACACGGCGTCGCCCCGGTACTGCTCGGGCAGGTGCTCGGCCATCAGCTTGCGGTGCCGGTCGAACACCTCGGGCAGGACGTCCGCGGCCTCGCCGAGCACGGCCGCCAGGTCGGCCTGGCCGCTGCCGTCCGCCGGGTCGTAGCCCAGCGAGCGCAGCAACTCGGCCAGCGTGTCGGCCGGTTCGGTGGTGGGCGGGGCGGCGTCCGTGCGAACCGCCGGGGCGCCGTCCAACAGGGCCAGCAGGCCGACCGGCGCGCCCTCGGCCCGCAGCCGGACCGCCATCTCCTGGGCGACCACCGCGCCGAAGGACCAGCCCAGCAGGTGGTACGGGCCGGACGGGTGCACCGCGCGGATCTGCCGCACGTAGTCCTCGGCGATCTCGGCGACGCTCGCCGGCGCCCCGCCGCGCAGGCCACGGGCCTGGAGGCCGTACATCGGCAGCTCGGGGTCGAGGTGGCGCAGCAGCCCGGAGTAGACCCAGCTGATGCCGGCCGCCGGGTGGACGCAGAACAGCGGGGCCCGGTCGCCGCCGGTGCGCAGCGGCAGCAGGACGTCCAGGGCGTCGGCCGCCGGGCCCTGGTCAAGCCGGCGGTCGAGCCCGGCCACGGTCGGCGCCTCGAACAGCGCCCGCATGCCGAGGTCGACGCCGAGGGCGGTGCGGATCCGGGAGAGCAGCTTCATGGCGAGCAGGGAGTGTCCGCCGAGGTCGAAGAAGCCGTCGTCGATGCCGACCCGCTCCAGGCCGAGGGTCTCGGCGAACAGCGTGCACAGCAGGCGCTCCCGCGGGGTGCGGGCCGGGCGGCCGGCCGGCAGGGCGGCGAAGTCCGGTGCGGGCAGAGCGCGGTGGTCGACCTTGCCGCTGCCGGTCAGCGGCAGGGCGGGCAACGCGACGAAGGCGGCGGGCACCATGTGGGCGGGCAGGGACTCGGCGGTGAAGGCCCGCAGCCCGGCCGGGTCGAGCGGACGGTCGGTGACCAGGTAGGCGACCAGCCGGGTGCCGCTGTCGTCCGGTCGGACGACGGCTGCGGCGACCTCCGGGTGGCGGGTCAACGCCTGCTCGATCTCGCCGAGTTCGATCCGGAAGCCGCGGATCTTCACCTGGTCGTCGGTGCGGCCCAGGTATTCCAGCTCGCCGCCGCAGGTGCGGCGGACCAGGTCCCCGGTACGGTACATCCTCGTACCCTCGGCGAACGGGCTGGCGACGAAACGCTCCGCCGTGAGCGCCGCGCGGCCCAGGTAGCCCCGGGCCAGACCGGCCCCCGCCAGGTACAACTCCCCCGGAACACCGGCCGGCACCGGATTCAGGTGCTCGTCCAGCACGTACCCGGCAGTCCCGGCGACCGTCCGGCCGAGCACCGGCCGGTCCGCGCCGTCGAGCGGCTGCACCAGCGCGTCCACGGTGCACTCCGTCGGACCGTACAGGTTGTACGCCCGAGTCCCCGGCGCCTCCCGCAACCGCGTCCACAGCGCCTGACCGACGGCCTCACCGCCCAGCAGCACGAGCTTCGGGGCGGGGGCGTCGAGCAGTCCCTCCTCGACCAGTTGGGCCGCGAAGGACGGGGTCGAGTTCACCACGTCGAGGCCGTGCGTGCCGACGTGGCGGACCAGGGCGGCTGCGTCGAGGCGCAGGTCGTCGCCGATCAGGTGCAGCTCGTGCCCGGCGACCATCCACAGCACGCCGTCCCACGAAGCGTCGAAGCACAGCGAGGCCGTCAACGCGACCCTCCGCCGCTCCTCACCCGCCATCAGCTCCATCCGGTGGCCCGCCAGCAGCGCCGCGAGACTCCCATGCGACACCACCACCCCCTTGGGGCGACCGGTCGAACCCGACGTGTAGATCACGTACGCCGCATCCGCCGCGCCCAGCCGACGGCTCGGACTCCCGCCCGGACCGGGCACATCCGTGACATCCAGAACGGACAACCCCGCCAGCACCTCCGGCAACGGCCAACGCCCGTCACTCAGCACCAGCACCGGCGCCGCATCCTCCAGCGTGTACGCCGTCCGCTCCGCCGGATACGACGGGTCCAGCGGCAGGTAGACACCACCGGCCTTCAACACCGCCAGCAGCCCCACCACCGACTCCACCGAACGCGGCAGCGCCAACGCCACCACCGACCCGGGGACCACCCCGGCGGCGATCAGCCGGTGCGCCAACCGGTTCGCCCGCGCGTCCAGCTCCGCGAAGGTCAACGCAACGCCCCCGTGGACCAGCGCCACCACCTCCGGAGTCGCCACGGCCTGAGCCTCGAACACAGCCGGAACCAACGGCACCTCCACCGCCAACGGCACCACCCCGCCCAGCAGTTCGACCCGCTCGACCGGGGACAGCAGCTCCGCCCGACCGATCGGCTGGTCCGGCTCGGCCGCCACGGCCGCCAGCAGCCGGCCGAGCCGGAGGGCGATCGCCTCGGCCGTCTCCCGGTCGAAGAGGTCGGTGGCGAAGTCGATCACGCACTCCAGGCCGGCCGGGGCGCCGTCCGCGTCGAAGGACTCGCCGATGCCGACGCTCAGGTCGAACTTGGCGACCGCGCCACCGGACGGCTCGACGGAGACGTCCAGACCGGCCGCGTCGAGCGGCGCCGCGTCGCCGTCGCCCTGCATCACCAGCATGACCTGGAAGAGCGGGTGCCGGGCCAGCGAGCGGGCCGGGTTCAGCTCCTCCACCAGCCGCTCGAACGGCACGTCCTGGTGTGCGTGCGCGTCGAGTTGGGTCTCCCGGACGCGGGCCAGCAGTTCGGTGAAGCTCGGATCTCCCGAGGTGTCGGTGCGCAGCACCAGGGTGTTGACGAAGAAGCCGACCAGGTCGTCCAGCGCCTCGTCGGACCGCCCGGCCACCACCGAACCGATCGGCACGTCGGTGCCCGCGCCGAGCCGGGTGAGCAGGGCGGCGAGGGCGGCCTGGACGGTCATGAACATCGTCACCCGCTGCGAGCGCGCCAACGTCACCAGGTCGCGGTGGAGTTCGGCGCCCAGCGGATGGACGATCCGGTCGCCGCGGTGGCTGGCGACGGCGCCCCGGGGGCGGTCCGCCGGGAGCGCCAGCTCCTCCGGGAGGTCGGCCAGCGCGTCCCGCCAGTAGGCGAGTTGGCGACTGAGGAGGCAGCCCTGGGCCTGGCCTTCGCCTTCGCCCTCGCCTTCGCCGAGCAGCTCACGCTGCCAGAGCGCGTAGTCCGCGTACTGCACCCGCAGCGGCGCCTGCTCGGGCGCGGCGCCCGCCACCCGCGCCGCGTAGGCCACGGCGAGATCGCGCAGCAGCGGGCCCATCGACCAGCCGTCACCGGCGATGTGGTGCAGCACCAGGACGAGCAGGTGCTCGTCCCGGCCGGCCGGGATCAGGTGGGCCCGGATCGGCAGTTCGGCGGCGAGGTCGAACGGGCGCGAGGTGCAGGCCTCCGGCGCGGTGCCGCCGGGCAGCGGCTCGACGGGGACGCGGGCCGCCTCGGCCGGTCGGATCCGCTGGTACGGGGTTCCGTCCTCCTCCTCGATCACCGTGCGCAGGCTCTCGTGCCGGGCCACCAGGTCGCCGAGGGCGAGCACCAGGGCCGCGGCGTCCAGCTCGCCCGTCACGCGGAGCACGAGCGGCAGGTTGTAGAGGGCGCTCGGGCCCTCCATCCGGTCGATCAGCCAGAGCCGCTGCTGCGCGAAGGACAGCGGCACCCGCTCGGGCCGCTCGGCCCGGGCGCTCAGCGCGAGCCGGTCGCAGCCCGCGTCGAGGCGGCCGGCGAGCCCGGCCGCGGTCGGCGCCTCGAAGACGTCCCGGATACCCAACTCCACACCCAGCACGGACCGGACCCGGCTCAGCAGCCGGGTGGCGAGCAGCGAGTGCCCGCCCAGCGCGAAGAAGTCGTCGTCGGCGCCGACCGCGTCCAGGCCGAGCACCTCGGCGAGCAGGCCGCACAGGATCTCCTCCTGCGGGCTACGGGCCGTCCGGCCGCCGGCCGCCGCCAGGGCGGCGAAGTCCGGGGCGGGCAGAGCACGGCGGTCGACCTTGCCGCTGCCGGTCAGCGGCAGGGCGTCGAGCGGCACCACGGCGGCGGGCACCATGTAGCCGGGCAGCGACTCGCCGGCGAACCGGCGCAGCGCGTGGGCGAGTTCGGGGGCGGCGGCGCCGTCCACCGCGCAGTAGGCGACCAGCCGGCGGTCTCCTTCGCTGCTCTCCCGAACGGTCACCACGGTCTGGCGGACGGCGGGGTGGCGGGTCAACGCCTGCTCGATCTCGCCGAGTTCGATCCGGAAGCCACGGATCTTCACCTGGTCGTCGGTGCGGCCCAGGTACTCGATCCCACCGTCGCGGGTACGACGGACCAGGTCCCCGGTGCGGTACATCCTCGTACCCTCGGCGAACGGGCTGGCGACGAAACGCTCCGCCGTGAGCGCCGCGCGACCCAGGTAGCCCCGGGCCAGACCGGCCCCGGCGAGGTACAACTCCCCCGGAACACCCGCCGGCACCGGGTTCAGGTGCTCGTCCAGCACGTACCCGGCGGTCCCCGCGACCGTCCGGCCGAGCACCGGCCGGTCCGCGCCGTCGAGCGGCTGCACCAGCGCGTCCACGGTGCACTCCGTCGGACCGTACAGGTTGTACGCCCGGGTCCCCGGCGCCTCCCGCAACCGCGTCCACAGCGCCTGGCCCACGGCCTCACCGCCCAGCAGCAGGAGGCCCGGCGCCGGTGCTTCCAACAGTCCTTCTGCCAGGAGCTGTTCGGCGTACGAAGGGGTGACCTCCAGGACGCCGATTCCGGCCTCGCGCACGTGGCGGACCAGCAGGGCGGCGTCCCGGCGGACCTCGTCGCCGATCAGGTGCAGCTCGTGCCCGGCGACCATCCACAGCACGCCGTCCCACGAAGCGTCGAAGCACAGCGAGGCCGTCAACGCGACCCTCCGCCGCTCCTCACCCGCCATCAGCTCCATCCGGTGGCCCGCCAGCAGCGCCGCGAGGCTCCCGTGCGACACCACCACGCCCTTGGGGCGACCGGTGGAGCCCGACGTGTAGATCACGTACGCCGCATCCGCCGCGCCCAGCCGACGGCTCGGACTCCCCTCCGGACCGGGCACATCCGTGACATCCAGAACGGACAGCCCCGCCAGCACCTCCGGCAACGGCCAGCGCCCGTCACTCAGCACCAGCACCGGCGCCGCATCCTCCAGCGTGTACGCCGTCCGCTCCGCCGGGTACGACGGGTCCAGCGGCAGGTAGACGCCACCGGCCTTCAACACCGCCAGCAGCCCCACCACCGACTCCACCGAACGCGGCAGCGCCAACGCCACCACCGACCCGGGGACCACCCCGGCGGCGATCAGCCGGTGCGCCAGCCGGTTCGCCCGCGCGTCCAGCTCCGCGAAGGTCAACGCGACGCCCCCGTGGACCAGCGCCACCGCCTCCGGAGTCGCCACGGCCTGAGCCTCGAACACGGCCGGAACCAACGGCACCTCCGCCGCCAACGGCACCACCCCGCCCAGCAGTTCGGCCCGCTCGACCGGGGTGATCAACGGGAGCAGCCCGATCCGGGTGTCCGGCCGCTGGACGGCCGCCGTCAGCAGCCGCGCGAAGTGGCGGACGACCGTCTCGGCCGTCTCCCGGTCGAAGAGGTCCGTCGCGAAGTCGAGCGCGCAGTCGATCCCGGCGGGTTCGCCCTCCGGGTCGAAGGACTCCTGGGCGATCAGGTTGAGGTCGAACTTGGCGACTCCGGTGGCCGCCGGCAGCGCCTCGCCCCACAGGCCGGTGGGCGACGCGTCGGCCTGCTCGTTGTTCTGGAGCACCAGCATGACCTGGAAGAGCGGGTGGCGGGCCAGCGAGCGGGCCGGGTTCAGCTCCTCCACCAGCCGCTCGAACGGCACGTCCTGGTGCGCGTAGGCACCGAGGTCGGTCTCCCGGACGCGGGCCAGCAGTTCGGTGAAGCTCGGATCGCCCGAGGTGTCGGTGCGCAGCACCAGGGTGTTGACGAAGAAGCCGACCAGGTCGTCCAGCGCCTCGTCGGACCGCCCGGCCACCACCGAACCGATCGGCACGTCGGTGCCCGCGCCGAGCCGGGTGAGCAGGGCGGCGAGGGCGGCCTGGAGGGCCATGAACACCGTCACCCGCTGCGAGCGCGCCAACGCGACCAGTTCGCGGTGGAGTTCGGCACCCAGGAGTTGCGACACCCGGTCACCGTGGTGGCTGGCGACGGCGCCCCGGGGGCGGTCCGCCGGCAGCGTCAGCTCCTCCGGGAGGTCGGCCAGCGCGTCCCGCCAGTAGGCGAGTTGGCGGGCGGCCAGGCTCTCCGGATCGACCTCCTCGCCGAGCAGCTCTTGCTGCCAGAGCGCGTAGTCCGCGTACTGCACCGGCAGCGGCGCCCGATCGGGCGCGGTGCCCGCCGCCCGGGCCTCGTAGGCCTCGGCGAGATCGCGCAGCAGCGGGCCCGTCGACCAGCCGTCGCTCGCGATGTGGTGCAGTACCAGGACCAGCACGTGGTCCTGGTCGGCGGTGCGCAGCAGGACGGCCCGGAGCGGGAGTTCGGTGGCCAGGTCGAAGGCCCGGCGAGAGGCCGCGTCGACGGCCTCGGCGACCTCGTCGGCCGGGCAGTCCCGGACGTCGAAGGGCACCGCCGCCGCGTCGGCCGGGCGGATCAGCTGGTGGGGCTCGCCGTCGGTCTCGACGATCACCGTGCGCAGGCTCTCGTGCCGGGCCACCAGGTCGCCGAGGGCGAGCTCCAGGGCCGCGGCGTCCAGCTCCCCGGCCAACCGCAGGGCCAGCGGCGAGTTGTAGAGGGCGCTCGGGCCCTCCATCCGGTCGATGAGCCAGAGCCGCTGCTGCGCGAAGGACAGCGGCACCCGCTCGGGCCGCTCGGCCCGGGCGCTCAGCGCGAGCCGGTCGCAGCCCGCGTCAAGGCGGCCGGCGAGCCCGGCCGCGGTCGGCGCCTCGAAGACGTCCCGGATACCCAACTCCGCACCCAGCGCGCCCCGGACCCGGCTCAGCAGCCGGGTGGCGAGCAGCGAGTGCCCGCCGAGGGCGAAGAAGTCGTCGTCGGCGCCGACCGCGTCCAGGCCGAGCACCTCGGCGAGCAGGCCGCAGAGGATCTCCTCCTGCGGGGTGCGGGCGGCCCGGCCGCCGGCGAGGGCGGCGAAGTCCGGGGCCGGGAGCGCGGCACGGTCCAGTTTGCCGTTGGCGTTCAGCGGCAGGGCGGGCAGCGGCACGATGGCGGCCGGGAGCATGTAGCCGGGCAGTGTCTCCGCGGCGAAGGCGCGCAGTCCGGCCGGGTCGAGGGGGCCGTCGGCGACCACGTAGGCGACCAGGCGCAGGCCGCTGTCGTCGGGCAGGACGGCGGCCCGGTGCACCTGCGGGTGCGCGGCCAGGACGCTCTCGATCTCGCCGAGTTCGATCCGGAAGCCGCGAACCTTGACCTGGTGGTCGGTGCGGCCGAGGTACTCCAGCTCGCCGTCGCGGGTGCGGCGGACCAGGTCCCCGGTGCGGTACATCCTCGTACCCTCGGCGAACGGGCTGGCGACGAAACGCTCGGCGGTCAGCCCCGGCCGGTTCAGGTAGCCCCGGGCCAGCCCGGCCCCGGCCAGGTACAGCTCCCCGGGGACGCCGACCGGCACCGGGTTCAGGTACTCGTCCAGCACGTACCCGGCGGTCCCGGCGACCGTCCGGCCGAGCACCGGCCGCTGGGTGCCGTCGAGCGGCCGGGTGAGGGCGTGCACGGTGGACTCGGTGGGGCCGTACATGGTGTGGCCGGCGGTCAGCGGGGACGCGCACAGCCTGCTCCACAGGCCCTGGCCGATGGCCTCCCCGCCGAGCAGCAGCAGCTTCGGCGCGGGCTCCTCCAGCAGGCCCTCCTCGACCAGTTGCTCGGCGTACGAGGGGGTGACGTGCAGCGTGTCGATCCCGGTCTCGCGCACGTGGCGGACCAGCAGGGCGGCGTCCCGGCGGACCTCGTCGCCGATCAGGTGCAGCTCGTGCCCGGCGACCATCCAGAGCACGACCTCCAGCGAGGCGTCGAAGCAGAGCGACGCGGTCAGCGCGGCCCGCAGCCGGCCGTGCGCCGCCTCGGCGTCCGCGATCATCGTGGCCCGGTGGCCGGCCAGCAGGGCCGCGAGGCTGCGGTGCGGCACCAGCACGCCCTTGGGGCGGCCGGTCGAGCCGGAGGTGTGGATCACGTACGCGGCGTCCGCCGCGTGCAGGCGGGGCCTCGGGTCCTGGGCCGGGCCGGGCTCGTCCGTGACGTCCAGGACGGGCAGGGCGGCCAGCAGTTCGGGCAGCGGCCAGCGGGCGTCGGTCAGCACCAGGGCGGGCGCGGCGTCCGCGAGCATGTGCGCCGTCCGCTCCGCCGGGTACTCGGCGTCCAGCGGCAGGTAGGCGCCGCCGGCCTTGAGCACCGCCAGCAGCCCGACCACCGTCTCCGCCGAGCGCGGCAGGGCGAGGGCCACCACCGATCCGGGGGCCACCCCGGCGGCGATCAGCCGGTGCGCCAGCCGGTTGGCCCGCGCGTTCAGCTCCGCGAAGGTCAGCGCGGTGCCCGCGTGGACCAGCGCCACCGCCTCCGGGGTGGCCGCGGCCCGGGCCTCGAACACGGCCGGGAGCAGCGGCGGTTCCCCGGCCGACGCGGGGCCGGCCGTCAGCGCGGCCCGCTCGGCCTCGGGCAGGACCTCGGCGGCGGTGACGGCCAGGTCCGGGTCGGCGGCGGCCTGCCGCAGGATCAGGACCAGCGCGGCGCCCAGCCGTTCCGCCGTCTCCCGGTCGAACAGGTCGGTGGCGTACTCCAGCCCGCCCGCGAGCCCGCCCGGGGTCCCGTCCGCGCGGTGGCGCTCGGTCAGCGACAGCTTGAGGTCGAACTTGGCGGTGCCGTAGTCGACGGGCTCCTCCGCCGCCGCCACACCGGGGAAGGACGGTCCGGCCTCGGCGGCGGTGGCGAAGGTCAGCATCACCTGGAACAGCGGGTGCCGGGCCAGCGAGCGGACCGGGTTGAGCTCCTCGACGAGGCGCTCGAACGGCGTGTCCTGGTGCTCGTACGCCGCGAGGTCGGTGTCCCGGACGCGGCGCAGCAGTTCGGCGAAGCCCGGCCGGCCGGAGAGGTCGGTGCGCAGCACCAGGGTGTTGGCGAAGTAGCCGACCAGGTCGGTGACGGCCTCGTCGAGGCGGCCGGCGACCGGAGTGCCGATCGGCAGGTCGGTACCGGCGCCGAAGCGGTGCAGCAGGGTGGCGTAGGCGGCCTGGAGGACCATGAACAGGGTCGCGCCGTGCTGGGCGGCGAGCTCGCCGAGGCGGGCGTGCAGTTCGGCGTCGAGTTCCAGCGGGACGACGGCGCCGCGGTGGGTGGCGACCGGCGGCCGGGGGCGGTCCACGGGCAGCGGCAGCTCCTCCGGCAGGTCGGCCAGCGCGTCCCGCCAGTAGGCGAGTTGGCGGGCGGCCAGGCTCTGCGGGTCGTCCTCGTCGCCGAGCAGGGCGTGCTGCCAGAGCGCGTAGTCGGCGTACTGGACGGGCAGCGGCTCGCCGTCGGGGGCGCGGCCGGCGAGCCGGGCCCGGTAGGCGTCGGTGAGGTCGCGGTAGAGCGGGCCCAGCGAGGCGCCGTCCCCGGCGATGTGGTGCAGGACGAGGACCAGGACGTGCTCGTCCGGGCCCTCGGGCCGCAGGTAGGCGTGCAGGGGCAGGTCGGCGGCCAGGTCGAAGGTGTGGCGGGCGAGTTCGTCCACCGGCCGGTCGGTGGTGGTGAGCAGCGGGGCGGTCGGCCCGCCGAGGATGTGCTGGTGGGGGGTGCCGTCGTGGACGGCGAAGACGGTGCGCAGGGCCTCGTGCCGCCGGACGGTGTCGCCGAGGGCGTCGGCCAGGGCGGCGGGGTCGAGCGGGCCGCGCAGCCTCAGGGCGAGGGTCACGTTGTAGGTGGCGGCGGGGCCCTCGGCCTGGGCGAGGAACCAGAGGCGGCGCTGGGCGAAGGAGAGCCGCACCCGGTCGGGCCGGGGGCCGGGCCGCAGCGCCGGGCGGGCCGGGGCGGGCACGTCGGCCGCGCGGTCGGCGAGCCGGTCGGTGAGCCCGGCGACGGTGGGGGCCTGGAAGAGGTCGCCGATGGCGAGTTCGATGCCGAGTTCGGCGCGGGCCCGCCCGGTGAGGCGGGTGGCGAGCAGCGAGTGGCCGCCGAGGGCGAAGAAGTCGTCGTCGATGGTGATGTCGTCGATGCCGAGCAGGTCGCCGAAGAGCTCGCACAGAGCCCGTTCGCGCTCGTCGCGGGGCTCGCGGCCGGTGCCGTCGGCAGCGACGTCCGGGGCGGGCAGGGCCCGGCGGTCGACCTTGCCGTTGGCGTTGAGCGGCAGCGCGTCGAGCAGGACGACGGCGGCGGGGACCATGTAGCCGGGCAGCGTGGTGCCGGCGAAGGTGCGCAGCTCGGCCGGGGTGAGCGAGGCGTCGGCGGTGCAGTAGGCGACCAGCCGGGTGTCGCCGGGGCGGTCCTCACGGGCGATCACGATGACCTGGCGCACGGCGGGGTGGCGGGAGAGCGCCGCCTCGATCTCGCCGAGTTCGATCCGGAAGCCGCGCAGCTTGACCTGGCCGTCGATCCGGCCGAGGAACTCCACGGCGCCGTCGGCGCGCAGCCGCACCAGGTCGCCGGTGCGGTACATCCTCTCCCCGGGCGCGTACGGGCAGGCGACGAACCGCTCGGCGGTCAGGCCCGGACGGTTCAGGTAGCCCCGGGCCAGCCCGGCACCGGCGATGTACAGCTCTCCCGGGACGCCGGGCGGGACGGGGCACAGCCGGGCGTCGAGGACGTAGCTGCGCATGGCGTCGAGCGGGCCGCCGATCGGCACCCGGGGGCCGTCGAGGTCGGCGTGGACGAGCGGGTGGTGGGTCGCGAAGGTGGTGGTCTCGGTGGGCCCGTAGACGTGGGCGAGCAGCAGGTCGGGGCAGGCGTCCAGGACGCGCCGCATCAGGGTGCCGGAGGCGGCCTCGCCGCCGGTGCAGACGACCCGCAGGGCGGCGAAGGTCTGCGGGGCCTGCTCGGCGACGAGGTCGAACAGGGCTTTGGTGAGGAAGACGGCGGTGACGTCGTGGCGGGTGGTGACGGCGTGCAGGGAGGTGGCGTCGAGGGCGCCGGGCGGGGCCACCACGACGGTGCCGCCGGCCAGCAGGGGCGTCCAGATCTCGTAGGTGGCGGCGTCGAAGGCGTGCGGGGAGTGCAGCAGGACCCGCTCGTGCCGGCCGTCCTGCCAGCGCCGGTCGGCGGCGAGGTCGAGGACGTCGCGGTGGCGGACGGCGACGCCCTTGGGGCGGCCGGTGGAGCCGGAGGTGTACATCGCGTAGGCGAGCTGGTCCGGGTGGACGGGCACGCCGGGGCGGTGGGCGGGGGCGGCCGCCTCGTCGCCGGGGCGGACCACCACGGCCCGGTGCGGGAAGCCCGGGTCGGCGCGGTCGGTGAGCAGCACGGGGGCGCCGGTGTCGGCGAGCACGTCGGTCATCCGCTCGGGCGGCAGGCCGGGGTGCATGGGCACGTAGCAGCCGCCGGCCTTGAGGATCGCCAGGGTGGCGACGACGACGTCGACGGAGCGCTCCATCAGCATCGCGACGGGGGTCTCGGTGCCGACGCCGAGGGCGATCAGGTGGTGGGCGAGGCGGTTGGCCCGGGCGTCGAGTTCGGCGTAGCCGAGGGTGCCGCCGTCGTGGGCGAGGGCGGTGGCGTGCGGGGTGCGGTCGGCCTGGCGCTCGAAGGACTCGGCGAGGGTCCCGGGCCGGCCCGGGGCGCCGGTGGCGTTCCACTCGGTGAGGATGCGGGTGCGCTCCTCGGGGGCGAGGACGTCGAGGGTGGCGATGGGGGCGTGCGGGTCGGCGGCGGCACCGGTCAGCAGCAGGCCGAGCCGGTCGGCCAGGGCGGCGACGGTGGTGTGGTCGTAGAGGTCGGCGGCGTACTCGATCGAGCCGGTGAGCCCGGCGGGGGCGCCGTCGGGGCCGTGGCGTTCGGCGATGCCGATGTTGAGGTCGAACTTGGCGACCCGCAGGCCGATCGGTTCGGGTGCGGACTCCAGCCCGGGCAGGTCGAGTTCGGCGTCCTGTCCGTGGTTCTGGAGCACCAGCAGGGTCTGGAACAGCGGGTGGCGGCCGAGGGCGCGGGTCGGGTTGAGCTCCTCGACGAGGCGCTCGAAGGGGATGTCCTGGTGGGCGAAGGCGTCGAGCTGGGCCTCCCGGACGCGGCCGAGCAGCTCGGCGAAGCTCGGGTCGCCGGACGTGTCGGCGCGCAGCACGAGGGAGTTGACGAAGAAGCCGACCAGGTCGTCCAGGGCCTCGTCGGCGCGGCCGGCGAGGCCGGTGCCGAGCGGGACGTCGGTGCCGGCGCCGAGCCTGGTGAACAGTGCGGCCAGGCCGGCCTGGAGGACGGTGAACAGGGTGGTGCGGTGCGCGCGGGCGAGGTCGAGCAGGGCGCTGTGCAGGTCGGCGCCCCAGGTGAGGTCGACGGAGTCGGCGGCGCCGGTGGGGGCGGGCGGCCGGGGGCGGTCCGTCGGCAGCTCCAGTTCCTCCGGGAGGCCGGCCAGCGCGGTTCGCCAGTGGTCGAGTTGGCGGGCGAGCAGGCTCTCGGGGTCGCGCTCGTCGCCGAGCAGGTCGCGCTGCCAGAGCGCGTAGTCGGCGTACTGGACGGGCAGCGGCTCCCAGTGGGGGGCGCGGCCGACGAGCCGGGCCCGGTAGGCGGTGGCGAGGTCGCGCAGCAGCGGGCCGAGCGACCAGCCGTCGCCGGCGATGTGGTGCAGGACGACGAGCAGCACGTGCTCGGTCGGAGCGAGGGTGAACACCGTGACCCGGATGGGCAGTTCGCGGCTCAGCTCGAAGGTCTCGGCGGCGGCCGCGTCCCGGCGGGCGGGGTAGTCGTCCGGTGCGCAGTCCACGACCAGGAAGCGCGGCTGCGCCTCCTCGGCCGGCAGGATCTGCTGCACCGGGACTCCCCCGGCCACCGGGAACACCGTACGCAGGGCCTCGTGCCGGGCGACCACGTCCACCGTCGCGGCGCGCAGCGCGGCGGTGTCGAGCTCGCCGCGCAGGCGCAGGGCGAACGGAAGGTTGTACAGCGCGGTCGGCCCCTCGATCTGGTCGATCAGCCAGAGACGCTGCTGTGCGTACGAAACCGGGATCACGGTGCTTCCTCTACTCACGTCACGGCACGGGGTGGTCTGGGACGGTCAGGCGACGGCCAGGGTGGGCCGGACGCTGGGCCGGCAGTCCAGGACGTCGAGGGGCTGCCCCATCGCGACGGCGATCCTGCGGTCGCCGCGGTACGGGTCCCGGCCGTGCGCGCACAGCACGTTGTCGACCAGCATCACGTCGCCGACCTGCCAGCGCTCGCGCACGGTCGCGGCGTGGTACGCCTCGTTGAGGGCGTCGACGTCGGCGCGCTCCAGGGGTTCGCCGTCCCCGAAGCCGGTGTTGAACGGGAAGCCGTCCGGGCCGAACTCGTCGGTCATCGCCTCGCGGATGTCCGGGTCGAGCGACCACTCGCTCCAGAAGGCGAGGTGGTTGAACCAGACCTCCTCGCCGGTCGCCGGGTGGTGGATGGTGCCGGGGCGCAGCTGGCCGGTGCGCAGGTTGCCGTCCGGCAGCCACTCCCAGGTGATGCCGTTCTCCCGGCAGTAGGCCTCGACCTCGGCCCGGTCCTCGGTGGCGAAGGCGGTGCGCCAGCCCAGGGAGACGTAGTCCGAGTAGTTGCGGGTGAGCGTCCAGCCGGACGTCCGCATCCGCTCGACCAGGTGCGCGGGCAGGTGGTCGAGCACCTGGCGGCAGTCGGCGGTCGGGGTGGCGCCGCCCTCCTCGGGGGCGGTCAGGCAGGCGAAGAGCAGCCGGCCCGGGAAGGTGAGGGTGTAGCTGTTCTCGTTGTGCATCCGGATCGGCTGGGGCGACGGCAGGTCGGTGGAGGAGAAGACGCCGTTGCCGTAGTCGCTGCGCGGGGTGGCCTTCTCCCGGTAGGGGGTGCGCTCGGGGATGAGGACGTCGCGCACGGCGGCGACGTCCTCGGTGCTCGCGACCGGCAGGCCGCGCAGGAAGATCGTGCCGTGCCGGTGCAGGGCTTCGGTGAGCTCGGCCTCGTTCTCGCGCAGCCATGCGCGGGCCTCGCCGATGTCGGCGGTGCGCGGGGCGTGCGCGAGGGCCGGACGGCCGGGGTTCAGTTCCCAGGTCAGCATGGTCGCGCTCACTGCCGGGCGAGGGAGGCGGTCAGGCTGGCGGGCCGGATGTCGGTCCAGTTGGCCTCGATGTGGTCGAGGCAGCCCTGGCGGGTGTCCTCGCCGTGGACGGTGGTCCAGCCGGCCGGCACGTCGATCCAGACCGGCCACAGCGAGTGCTGGTTCTCGTCGTTGACCAGCACCAGGTAGCCGGCGTTGTCGTCCTCGAACGGGTTGCTCATGGTGTCCTCCTTGGGTTGCTTCGAAGGTAGGGGCGGGCCGGGGGGCGCAACGGCAGGAGTCGCGGCAGGAACGCGGCAGTTCGGCTCGGGCGCCCGTCGGCGGTCCGCGGCGGGCCGGTTCAGCGCGGGGTGAGGCGCACCGGGAAGTGGTCCAGGCCGAAGTTGATGATCGAGCGGTTGTGGACGACCGGCCCGGTCGGTTCGATCACGGCGACGCGCTCCAGCATCGCCGCGAACAGGGCGCCGAGTTCGGCCTTGGCCAGCGGCGCGCCGATGCAGTAGTGGGCGCCGAGGCCGAGGGCGAGGTGCTTGTTGGGGGCGCGGTCGAGCAGGATCTCCTCGGGCCGGTCGAAGGCCTCCGGGTCCCGGTTGGCGGACCACACCCAGACCGCGACCCGGTCGCCGCGCCGGATGGTGCGGCCGTCGAGCTCGGTGTCCCGGCTCGCGGTGCGCAGGGTGTGCAGCCCGACGGACGTCCAGCGCAGGAGTTCGTCCAGCGCCGAGTCCATGCCGACCTCACCCCGCTGCAACTGCCGCCACAGTTCCGGGTGCTGGACGAGGGTGTGCAGGCCCATGGCCGCGGTGTGACGGACGGTCTGGACACCGCCGACCACGATGTTGTCCAGGTTGAGGACGACGTCCTCGATCGGCAGCAGCTTGCCGCCGACCCGGTAGGTGGCCATCTTGCTGATCAGGTCGTCGCGCGGGTCGGTGCGGCGCAGCATCACCTGGTGCAGCAGGTAGGGGATGAGCTGCTGGTGGCCGGCCCGGCGCTCCTCGGGGGTGCGGCCGAGGAAGGCGACGTCGCAGACCCGCTCGACCATCTCGCGGTCCTTCTCGGGGACGTCCAGGAGGTCGCACATGACGGACAGCGGCAGGGCGGAGACGGCGTCGACGAGGTCGACCTCGCCCAGCTCGACGGCCCGGTCGACGATCGAGGCGGCGAGTTCGGTGATGCCGCGGGACGCTCCGCGCACCGGGCCGGGGGCGAAGAACGGGTTGGCGGGCGCGCGGAGTTCGCGGTGCCGGGGCGGGTCGGTGAGGGCCATCATCCGGCCGGAGCCGACCGGGACGTTGCCCTCGCCGGCGCCGAGCAGCGAGCCCTGCTCGGAGCTGTAGAGCGTGGCGTTGCGCAGCACCTCCGCGGAGTGCCGGTAGGAGAGCACCGACCAGATCGGCCCGTCGTCGACGGTGTCGGTGCGGTGGACGGAGGCCTCCCGGCGCAGTTCCGCGACCAGGGCGGGGGTGTCGGGGCGGGCCCACAGGCCCGGGTCGGTGAGGTCGACCGCGGTGGTGGTCAGCATGGCTACTCCGTCGTGGACTGGTCGGCGGCGGCGCCGGCCCGGTGGCCCGGGCCCGGTCGCTCGATGAGGGAGGTCAGCAGGTCGACCGGGCCGGGCCCGTCGACGGTGGCGAGCAGGTGGCCGCCGGGGACGATGTGGTGGCCGCTGGCACCACGGGTGTGGACGGCCCAGCCCTGGAGTCCGGCGGAGCCGAGCATCGGGTCGTCGGCGCCGGCGACGGTGTGCAGGTCGGAGCCGATCGGCGGGTGCGGGCGGGGGCGGTAGGTGGCGACCACGGCCAGGTCGGTACGGATGCCCTGAAGCGCGTGCTCCTTCAACTCCGAGTCGCCCTCGATGAGTTCACCCATGCCGGCCAGGCGCAGCAGGTCGTCTGCGGTGTGCTGCGGGCGGTCCCGGCCGGCCCAGGTGGCAGGCGGCGATGCGGAGGCGGCGACCACCAGTTCGGGCCGCCGCTCGGCGGGCAGCGCCCGGGCGACCTCGTAGCCGAGCAGGGCGCCGAAGCTCTGCCCGTAGAAGCCGAACCGGCCCGTCAGGTGCGGGGTGAGGGCGTCCACGACGGCGTCGACCAGCAGGTCGAAGCTCGCGGGCATCGGGTGGCCGAGGCGACCGCCGCGGGCGGGCGGGCGCACCGCCCAGACCTCGGCGGTCGGGGCGAGGGCGCGGGCGAGCGGGGTGTAGGCGGTGGCGTCGCCCCCGGCGTGCGGGAAGCAGAACAGCCGGAACGGGCGGTGCGGTTGGGGCGCGGGGACGAGCAGCCAGTCCCCCTCGACGCGGGGGCGCACCCGCGTGGCAGTGGTCATGCGCCGCTGACCCGGGCGCGGGCGGTCAGGGCGGGCCGGGGGGCGGCGGTGCCGGCCTCGACGGCCTTCCCGACGGTGGCGGTGAAGGCGGCCAGGTCGGCCGAGTCCAGCAGGTGGCGCAGCTGGAGCTCGATGCCGAGCCGGCGGCGCAGCAGGTGGACGACGCGCAGCGCGGCGAGCGAGTGGCCGCCGAGCGAGAAGAAGTCGTCGGTGGGCGTGACGCCGGTCAGGCCGAGCACGGTGCGCCAGACCTCGGCGACCTGCTCCGCCAGCCCGCCGGGGCCCTCGGCGGGCGCCTCCTCGGCCGCGGGGGCGGGCTGCGCCGCGGGGGCGGGCAGGGCCGCGTGGTCGACCTTGCCGTTCGGGGTGAGCGGCATGGCGTCCAGCACGGTGATCGCCGAGGGCACCAGGTGCGCGGGCAGGGTGGCCCGCAGGCGCTCGGTCAGTTCGGCGGCGGTGGCGGCGCCGGTGACGTAGCCGACGAGCCGGCGGTCGCCGGGGGCGGGCTCGTGGACGGTGACGGCGGCGGCCTGGACGCCGTCCAGCCGGGCCAGCGCGTGCTCGACCTCGCCGAGCTCGATCCGGTAGCCGCGCAGCTTGACCTGGCGGTCGACCCGGCCGACGTACTCCAGCCGGCCGCCCTCGCCGCGCCGGGCCTGGTCGCCGGTGCGGTACATCCTCTCGCCGGGGGCGGTCGGGTCGGCGACGAAGCGTCCGGCGGTCAGCCCGGGGCGGCCCGGGTAGCCGTGGGCGAGCCCGGGCCCGGCGAGGTACAGCTCGCCGACGACGCCGTCGGCGACCGGGGCGAGCTTCTCGTCCAGCAGGTGGAGGCGCACGCCGGGCAGCGGCTCGCCCAGGTGCGGACCGGGGCCGCTGATCGACGTGGTGACGGCGTCGACGGTGCACTCGGTGGGCCCGTACAGGTTGAGCGCGTCGATGCCGCCGTCGGCGAGCTCCCGCCAGGTGTGCTCGGGGACGGGCTCGCCGCCCATGAACAGCCGCGGCACCCGGGCGCCGGTGAGCGGCTCGCGCAGCAGCTCCCAGTGCGAGGGGGTCAGGTCGAGGTCGGCGACGGCGTGCTCGGCCAGCAGGGCGGCCACCCGGGCCGGGTCGGCGCGGTGCTCGTCGCCGATGACCAGGACGGTGTCGCCGCGGCAGATCCGGGCCCACTGCTGGACGGAGGCGTCGAAGGAGACGCTGGCGTTCCAGCCGACCACCCCGGGCTCGGCGCGGTAGGCGCCGGCGGCCTCCAGTGCCTCCACCAGGGCGGCGACGGCGCCGCGCGGCACCTCGACGCCCTTGGGGAGCCCGGTGGAGCCGGAGGTGTAGATGACGTAGGCGGGGTCGAGCGGGTCGGCCGCCTCCGGCAGATCAGGCCCGCCGGCGGCGGCGTCCGGGCGCAGGACCGGCACGCCCTGGGCCGCCGGGAGGCCGCCCGTACTGATCAGGGCCGCGAGCCGCGCGTCGGCGGCCATGAAGGCCAGCCGCTCGGCGGGGTAGGCCGGGTCGAGCGGGACGTAGGCGGCGCCGGCCCGCCAGACGGCGAGCAGGGCGACCGGCAGGTCGGCGGTGCGGGCGAGGTGGACGCCGACCCGGTCGCCGCGGCCGACGCCGTGGGCGCGCAGGGCGCGGGCCAGCGCGGCGGTGCGCAGGTCGAGTTCGGCGAAGTCCAGGCGGGCCGCTCCGGCGAGGACGGCGGTGCGCTCGGGGTGGGCGGCGACGGCATCGCGCAGGCGGTGCAGGAGGTCGGTCATGACGGTTCCTCAGGACTCTCGGACGGAGGCGGCCATGGCGTGCAGGGCTGCCGTGTAGGTGTCGATGAACTGCTCGGCGGTGGTGTCGGTGACCAGGGAGCGCTGGTGGTCCACGGCCAGCAGCACGCGCTGCGAAACCGGGTCCTGGATCAGCGAGGCGCCGAACGCGAAGCTGTTGGGCTCGTGGCGCAGGGTCGGCTCGCAGCCGATCCGGCCGTCCACGATGCGGGCGGAGCTGAGCCGGCCCAGGGCGTGGAAGCGCAGGTAGCCGAACTGGCTGTCCAGCGCGGTGTCGGTCATCAGCCGGGCGAGCCGGGCGAAGGGCACCCGGCGGTGCGGCATCATGTCCAGTTCCTCCCGGTGCACCTCGCGCACCAGGGCGAGCAGGTCGTCGGTGGGCTCGCAGCTCAGCGGGACGGTGTTGAGGAACAGCCCGTACACCTCGGTACCGCCGAGCCGTTCCAGCCGGCCGTTCACGGCGAGGCCGGTGGTGACGCGCCGTCGCCCGGTGACGGCGGCGAGGGCGTGCAGGTGGGCCGCGAGCGCGACCGACTTGAGGGGCACGGCCAGGGCGTCGGCGACCCGCCGCAGCTGCTCGGGCGCCTCGGGCAGCACCCGCTCGACAGTGCGCGGCGCCTCGTGCACGTCCTCGCTGCCGGGGAAGGACTGGCCGCTGACGCCGGACAGCCGGTCGCGCCAGTACGCGAGCGAGCGCTCGTCCCCGGCGGCCTGCCGTTCGACGGCCACGAAGTCGCGGAAGGCGGTGCGCGGCGGCGGGGTGGGGGCGCCGAGCGGGTCGGCGGCCAGGGCCGTGTGGCGCTCCAGGATCTCGGTGAACAGCGAGGTGAAGCTCCAGCCGTCGAGGATGGCGTGGTGCTCGGAGATGGTGAGCTGGAAGGCGTCCTCGGCCAGGCGCTGCACGGTGATCCGGAACAGCGGCGGGGCGGTGAGGTCGAAGGGCGTCCACCGGTGGGTGTCGAACACCTCGCGGACCGCCGTGTCCTGGTCGGGCTCGCCGCGCAGGTCGGTGAACTCGACGGGCGCGGGCAGCCGCCCGTACACGAGCTGGAGCGGTTCGCCGTAGCCGGACAGGTCGAGGCCGGTGCGCAGCACCGCGTGGCGCTCCATGGCCTCGGCGACCGAGCGGCGGAAGGCCTGTTCGTCGAGGTCGCCCGAGATCCGGTAGGAGTTGACGTTGTGGTAGCTGTCGGTGCCGCCGGCGATCTCCATGTGGAAGACCATGGAGAGCTGCATGGAGACCATCGGGTAGGCGTCGGCCAGGCCGGGCGGCAGGTCGTCGCGGTCCTCCGGGGTGATCAGGGAGAAGGGCTCGTGATCGGCCGGGCCTTCGGCGACGGGCTCGGCCAGCGGCAACAGGGCGGCGACCGTGGGGGCGTTGAAGACGTCCCGCAGGCTCACCCCCCAGCCGCGCTCGTGCAGCGCGCCGGCGAGCTGGACGGCCCGGATGGAGTCGCCGCCGAGGTGGAAGAAGTCGTCGTGGACGCCGATGCCGTCCACCCCGAGGACCTCCGTCCAGACGGCGGCGAAGGCCTCCTCCTCCGGGGTGCGCGGCTCGACGTGGCGGCCTCCGGTGGCCGTGCTGCGCTGGCCGGGGGCGGGCAGCGCGGCGCGGTCCACCTTGCCGTTGACGGTGAGCGGCAGCGACTCCAGGACGGTGAAGCTGGCCGGGACCATGTACGGGGGCAGCGAGCGGCCGAGGAAGGCGCGGACGTCGGCGGGCTCGCGCCCGGTGACGTACGCGGCGAGCCGGTCGTCGTGCACGGTGACGACGCAGGCGTCGACGTCCGGGTGGGCGGCGAGCGCGTTCTCGATCTCGCCGAGCTCGATCCGGAAGCCGCGCAGCTTGACCTGGAAGTCGGCGCGTCCGATGTACTCCAGACCGCCGCCGGGCAGACGCCGGGCGACGTCGCCGGTGCGGTAGAGCCGCGCCCCGGGCGGGCCGTAGGGGTCGGCGACGAAGCGGCCCGCGGTGAGGCCGGGGCGGCCCCAGTAGCCGTGGGCGAGGCTGCCGCCGCCGATGTACAGCTCGCCGGCCGCGCCGGGTGGCACCGGACGCAGCCAGTCGTCCAGGACCTGGGCGGTGAGGTGCGGCATGGGCGCGCCGATCAGGCTGCGCTCGAAGCCGGCGCTGCCGGCCAGGTCGTGGGTGGTGACGTGGACGGTGGTCTCGGTGATGCCGTACAGGTTGCAGAGCCGGGCCGGGGGCGGCGGGTCGAGTTCGAACCAGCGCTGGACGACGCCCGGGTCCAGCGCCTCCCCGCCGAGCATGATCCACTTCAGCGCGGACAGGTCGCGCGGGCCGCGCCGCAGCACGGGCTCCAGCTGGCGCAGCGCCGAGGGGGTGAGGCAGAGGAAGGAGACCCGCTCCTGCTCCAGCAGTTCGGCGAACTCCTCCGGCGAGCGGCTGGTGACGTAGGGGACGACGACCAGGCGGGCACCGTGCAGCAGGGCGCCCCACATCTCCCAGACCGTCCAGTCGAAGGCGTAGCTGTGGAAGAGCGTCCAGGTCTCCTCCGGGCCGAAGCCGAAGTGCTCCGCGCCGTCCGCCATGAGCCGGCTGACGTGCTCGTGGGCGACGGCGACGCCCTTGGGGCGGCCGGTGGAGCCGGAGGTGAAGATGATGTAGGCGACGTCGCCGGGGCGCCCGGCGGCCGGCGGGCGGTGGTCCGGCCGGGCGGCCAGGTCGGCGGCCTCGGCGGTCAGGTCGTAGGCCTGCCAGGGGCCTTCGGGGGCCCGGTCCGGGCGGTCGGTGACGACGAGGGTGACGTCGGCGTCGGCGAAGACGAGCGCGGCGCGGTCGGCGGGGGCGGCGAGGTCGACGGGCACGTACGCGGCGCCGGTCTTGAGCACGCCGAGGACGGTGACCAGGACGTCGGCCGTGCGGTCCAGCAGCATTCCGACGCGGTCGCCGGGGCCGGCCCCGCGGGCGCGCAGGGCATGGGCCAGGCGGTTGGCCCGGCGGTCGAGTTCGGCGTAGCTCAGGGTGTGGCCGGAGTCGCTGACGGCGGGCCGGTCGGGGTGGGCGTCGGCGGCCTGCTCGAACAGCCGGTGCAGGCAGTGGCCGGGGGTGTCGGTGGCCCGGACGGCCTCGGCCCCGGCGGTGCGGCCGGTCAGCCGCAGCACGGTGGCGTCGGGCTCGTCCAGGGCCGCGGTGAGCAGGGCGCCGAAGTCGGCGGCCAGCCGGCGCACCGTCCCGGCGTCGAACAGCTCGCTGCGGTACTCGGCCTCGCCGCGCAGTTCGCCGCCGGGGTCGCCGGGGTCGCCGCCCGTCCCGCTGCCGGTCCCGCTGCTGTCGAAGACGGACCAGGTGAGGTCGAACTTGCTGGTGCCGTTGGAGCGCACCCGGCTCTCGGCGGTGGCCCGGCCGAGCACGAGCGGGGTGCGGTCCTCGCCGTGGGCGCCGAACACCACCTGGACCAGCGGCGGGTGCTGCGCGGTGCGGGCGGTGCCGAGCTGGTCGACCAGCTGGTCGAAGGGCACGTCGAGGTAGCCGTAGGCCTCGAAGGCGACGTCCTGGACGTGCTCCAGCAGGGCGCGGAAGCTCAGCCCGGGTGCGAGCCGCAGGCGCAGCGGCAGCAGGTTGACGAAGTAGCCGAGCAGGTGCTCCAGTTCGGGCCGGTTGCGGGTGGTGACGGGAGTGCCGATCACCAGGTCGTCGGCGCCGGTCCAGCGGTTCAGCAGCAGGGCGAAGGCGGCCAGTTGGACGGTGAAGGGGGTGACGCCCTCCGCCTCGGCCAGGGCGCGCACCTTCGCCGCCGTGCCGGGGGCGAGCCCGAACTCCTCGGTCCGTCCCGCCGCGCCGCGCTCGGCGGGACGGGGCCGGTCGGTGGGCAGCTCCAGCAGGGCGGGTGCGCCGTGCAGCTGCTCCTTCCAGTAGGTCAGGTGCTCCTCGAAGGAGGTGTCGAGCTCCTCCACCGCGTAGTCGGCGTACTGCACGGTCAGTTCCGGCAGGTCGGCGGCCCGGCCCTGCACCGCGGCGCCGTACAGGTCGGCGAGTTCGCGCTCGAAGACCTCGGCGGACCAGCCGTCCCAGACGATGTGGTGGACGGTGAACAGCAGCGTGGTGCGCTCGTCCGCCAGTTGGAAGGCCTCGGCGCGCAGCAGCGGTCCGGCGGCCAGGTCGAAGGGTTCGGCGCAGCGGGCGGTGAGCAGTTCCTCCAGGCGTCCGGCCTGCTCGGGGCCGCCCTGCGGGCGCAGGTCGGTCACCGCGAGCGGCACGGCGAGGGTGTGGTGGACCTGCTGGCGCGGGCCGTCGGGGTGCAGCGCGAAGGTGGTGCGCAGCACCTCGTGCCGGGCCACCAGGGCGTCCAGCGCGCGCTGGAGCAGCGGGAGGTCGAGCGGGCCGGTGACGTCGACCGTCCAGGGCGTGCAGTAGGTGACCTGCCGCGGATCGAGGCGGTCGAGGAACCAGAGGCCGCGTTGCAGCCCCGAGGCGGGCGCGGTGCGCGCCGGGTGGTCGGACGGGCTCACGGCCTCGTTCCCTTCGTGTGCGGTGCGGCCCGTCATCGGGCGGCCAGCCGTTCGGCGATGGCACTCACGGTCCTGGCCCGGAACACCAGTTGCGGGGGGACGCGGGTGCCGGTCTCCCGGGACAGCCGCATCGCGACCCGGACGGCGGCCAGCGAGTTGCCGCCGATCCGGAAGAAGTTGTCCTCCCGGCCGACCTCGGTGAGGTCGAGGACCTCGCACATGGCCTCGGCGACCAGCCGTTCGGCTTCGGTCAGCGGGTCGCGGGCGGCGGCCCGGCGCCCGGCGGGGGCGGGCAGTGCCTTCCGGTCGACCTTGCCGTTGTGGTTGAGCGGCAGGGCGTCCAGGACGTCCAGGGTGGCGGGCACCATGTGCTCGGGCAGCAGGCCGGCCAGGTGGTCGAGGAGCACCTCCGGGTCCGGTGCGTCGGCCCCGACGGTGACGTAGGCGGCCAGGCGGTGGTCGCCCGGGGCGGGTTCGTGGACGGTGACGGCGGCCTCCTGGACGGCGGGGTGCCGGGTGAGCGCGTCCTCGATCTCGCCGGGCTCGACCCGGAACCCGCGGATCTTGACCTGGTCGTCGATCCGGCCGGTGACCTCCAGCAGGCCCCCGGCGTTGACGTAGCCGAGGTCTCCGGTGCGGTAGAGGCGCTCGCCGGGGACACCGAACGGGGAGGCGACGAAGCGTTCGGCGGTGAGGCCGGGCCGGCCGAGGTAACCGTAGGCGAGACCGCCACCGGAGGCGTACAACTCGCCGATCACGCCGGGCTCGACGGGGCGCAGCAGCTCGTCCAGGACGAGGATGCCCTTGCCGTTCAGCGCGACGCCGATCGGGACGGAGCTGCCGGTGACGTCCTCCGGGCCGACCTGGTGGCAGGTGGTCAGGCCGAGGCTCTCGACCGGGCCGTAGCCGTTGGCGACCACCAGGCCCGGGTGGTTCTCCAGGGCCTTGGCCACGTGGGTGACGGAGGCCCGCTCGCCGGCCGTGATGGCCAGTTTGAGGCCGTCGTAGGTCTCCGGGAGCTCCTCCAGCAGGAAGTTGAACAGGCTGGCGGAGAGCTGGAGTTCGGTGACGCCGTGGCGGCGGGTCAGCTCGGCGATGGTCTGCGGGTCCGGGCGCTGGCCGGGCTGCAGGACGCAGGCGCCGCCGAAGCAGAGCGCGCCGTAGAGCTCCAGCGCGAAGGCGTCCCAGGAGACCGGCGAGCACTGCAGCCAGACCTCGTCCGGGCCGAAGCGGGCGTAGTCCTGGCCGAGGTAGGTGGTGGTGAGCGCGCGGTGCGGGACGGCCGCGCCCTTGGGGCGGCCGGTGGAGCCGGAGGTGAACATCACGCAGGCGAGATCGGCGCCGTCGACCGGCAGGCCGAGGTCGTGCGCCGCGTACCGGGCCAGCTCGGCGGCCGCGGCGTCCAGGTCCACCTGGCGCCGGACGGCGAACGGCACGGTGGCGTGGCGGTGGGTGATCACCGTGGCGGCGCCGGTGTCGGCGACCGCGCCGGCCAGCCGCTCGGCCGGGAAGTCCGGGTCCAGCAGGGTGTAGGCGGCGCCGGTCTTGAGTGCGGCCAGCAGCGCGGTGACCATCTCCGGCCCGCGCTCGGCGAGTACGGCGACGGTGTCGCCGCGGCCGATGCCGAGGCCCACCAGGTGGCGGGCCAGCCGGTTCGCGGCGGCGTTCAACTCGCCGTACGGGACGGTCCGTTCACCGGAGATCAGGGCGGTGGCCTGCGGGGCCCGGGCGGCCTGCGCCTCGAACAGGGCGTGCCCCGGCACCTCCAGGGCGGCGGCCAGGGTGCCCAGCCACTGCTCGCACAGGCCGGCCATGGTGGAGGCCTCGAAGAGGTCGCTGTCGTACTCGAAGCGGCCGGTGAAGCCGGTGCCGCGGTCGTCCACCGAGACGGACAGGTCGAAGCGGGAGACGGGGTTGGAGTGCAGATCGCGGGTGACCTCGCACCCGCCGACGGTCAGCGGGCGGGTGTCCAGCGGGTGCAGCTCCAGCAGCACCTGGCACAGCGGGTTGCGGTCCTCGGGGCGTTCCTCCAGCACCGCGTTCGCGATGTCGTCGAAGGGCACCTCCTGGTGCCGGTAGCCACCGATCGACACCTCGCGCACGTGCCGGACCAGTTCGCGGAAGGAGACGCCCTCCTCGACCTTCAGGCGCAGCGGCAGCAGGTTGACGAAGTAGCCGATCAGGCCGTCGAGTTCGGCCCGGCCACGGACGTTCACCGGCGAGCCGAGCACCAGGTCGCGCTGCCCGGAGCGGCGGTGCAGGGTGAGCGCCAGCCCGGCGAGCAGCACCATGAACGGGGTGGCGTCCTCGCTGCGGGCGAGCGCCCGGACGGCCCCGGCCACCGGATCCGGCATCGCGAAGCGGTGGAACGCGCCGCGGAAGGCCTGCTCCTCGGGGCGGGGGTGGTCCGGCGCCAGCGCGTCGACGTCCGGAACGTCGGCCAACTGCTCGCGCCAGTAATCGAGTTGCTGCTCGGCGGTGTCGTCCTGGTACTGCCAGGCCGCGTAGTCGCCGTACTGGACGGCGAGTTCCGGCAGCTCGGCCGGGCGCCCCTCGGCCGCCGCGGCGTACAGCTCCTGGAGCTCGGCCTCCAGCACCGGCAGCGAGCCCTCGTCCCAGACGATGTGGTGGAGGAGCAGCAGCAGCGTGGTCGCCCCGGCGGCCCGGAAGACCCGCGCCCGCACCAGCGGCCCGACCGCCAGGTCGAAGGGCTCCAGCGCGGCCTCGGCCACCAGGTCGTCCACCTGGTCGGCGGTGGTCTCGGTGAGCGTGAACGGCAGCTCCACGGCCGGGTGGACGACCTGGCGCGGACCGTCCTCGGCGAGCTCGAAGGTCGTCCGCAGGCTCTCGTGCCGCGCCACCACCCCGGCCAGCGCCTGCCGCAGCAGCTCGGGGTCGACCGGCCCGGCGAACCGGAACACCCAGGGCACCACGTAGGTCGGCGCGTCCGGGTTCCACTGGTCGAGGAACCAGAGGCCGCGCTGGAACTTGGACAGCGGGGCCTCGGCGGCGCCCGAGCGGACCAGCGCCGGGCGCTCACCGCCGGAGGCGGCGGTCACCGCGGCGGCGAACTCCGCCAGCGTCGGCGCGTCGAAGATGGTGTACGGGGACACCATGCCGAAGACGTCGAAGACCCGGCCCACCACCCGCACGGCCGTCAGCGAATCGCCGCCCAGGTGGAAGAAGTTGTCGTCCGCCCCGACCTCGGGCACCCCGAGCACGTCCGCCCAGACCGCCGCGATCAGCTGCTCGGCGGGCGTGCGCGGCGGGCGGCCGGCGGGCTGGCCCTCGGGCGCGGCCTGCGGCTCGGGCAGGGCCTGGCGGTCCACCTTTCCGCCGCCGGTCAGCGGGAAGGCGTCCAGCGCCGTGAGCGTCGCCGGGATCATGTGCTCGGGCAGCCGCTCGGCCAGCCAGTCCCGCGCCTCGGCGTACCGCGGCGCGGCACCGGTCAGGTACCCGGCCAGCCGGCCCTCGCGCGCCACCACCACGCAGCCGGTGACGCCCGGGTACCCGGCCAGCACCTGCTCGATCTCGCCCGGCTCGACCCGGAAGCCGCGGACCTTCACCTGGTGGTCGCTGCGGCCGACGAACTCCAGCGGGCCGTCCTCGGTCGTGCGGCGCACCACGTCGCCGGTGCGGTACATCCGCGCGCCGGGAGCGCCGCTCGGCGCTGCGGCGGGGTCTGCGAGCGGCTCCGCGGGCGGGGCCACGAACGGGTCCGCGACGAAGCGGTCGGCGGTCAGGCCCGGGCGGCCGAGGTAGCCGGAGGCCAGCAGCGGCCCGCCGACGTACAGTTCGCCGGCCGTGCCGGGCGGCACCGGGCGCAGCCGCTCGTCGAGCACGTAGAGCCGCCGCCCGCCGAGCGCGGTCCCGATCGGCACGCCCGCCTCGGGCTGCTCGCCCGCGAGCCGGTGGGTGGTGGCGGTGACCACCGTCTCGGTCGGTCCGTACGCGTTCAGCAGCGGCACCCCGGTCGCGGCCCACCAGGCGGCGGCGGTGGCGGGCTCCAGCTTGTCGCTGCCCGAGATCATCAGGCGAAGGGTGCGCGGCACCCTGCCGCCCAGGGCCGCCACCACGTCCTGGAAGTAGCCGGCGGCCAGGTTGGCGACGGTGACGCCCTCGGCGTCCAGCAGGTCCAGCAGTTCGGCCGGGGAGAGGAGTCGGTGCTCCGGGAGGAGCAGGCAGGCCCCGGCGGACAGCGCGCCGAGGACCTGCTCCACGGCCACGTCCACCGTCGGACGGGCGAACTGCAGCACCACGTCCCGCTCGGTCAGGCCGAAGGTCCGGACGGCGGCGGCCAGGTGGCCGGTCAGCGCGGCGAGCGGGACGTGCACGCCCTTCGGACGGCCGGTGGTGCCGGAGGTGTAGATGACGTAGCCGGCACCGCCATCGCCGGCACCGGCAACGGCGCCCGCGCCGTCGCTGAGCCCGGTGAGCTCGGTGAGCTCCTCGCCGCCGAGGGCCAGGGAGGCCCCGGCGTCCTCGGTGATCCAGCGGTTGCGCTCCTCCGGGGCCTCCCGGTCCAGCGGCAGGTAGGTGGCCCCGGCCCGCAGGACCGCCAGCAGCGCGACCACGTGGTCCAGCCGGTCGCGGCCGGTGACGGCGACCGTCCCCCCGGGGGCGAGCCGGGCGGCGAGCGCGGCGGTCAGGCCGTCCAGCTCCCGGTAGCTGACGGTCCGGCCGCCGGTGCGGACGGCCGGCCGCTCCGGAAAGCGGCGGACGGCGGAGGCGAACGGCTCGAAAGCGGGCGGCTCGAAAGCGGAAACCGTAATTTCAGGCGCCGTGATTTCGGGCGCAGCATTCTCAGTAGGGAAACCGCGAGAGGACATCATCCAGCCCCAGAAGTGAGATGAATCGGCGACGAGTTCGACGATAGGGGGAATTCGACGGCCCTATCGGCAGGAAATGAGGAAGGAAATCGGCAGTTTCCGGTGCCGCTTTCCGGACCTGCCGCAGGAATCGACCCGGGCAGGCCGGGGCTACCGGCCGGCGGTGGTTCCGTATTCCTCGGGGGACCAGACGTCCTCCCGGTCCAGGGCCTGCGGCGCGTACTTTCCGAGCGCACTGATCAGCAGTCGGAGTTCCAGCGCCAGACAGTCCACGAAACGGCGGAGCCCGGATTCCCGGTCCTCCGCCACGGCGAGCAGCGCCGCCCGCCCGAGGCCCACCGCGCGGGCCCCCAGGGCCAGGCTCTTGACCGCTCTGGCACCTTCCCAGATGCGCCCGGAGACCAGCAGCGAGGGCGGCGGCGCGACCGCCAGCCGGCGCAGGCACTCCGCGAGCGGCAGTCCGACGTGCGGCAGGAACACCCCGGGCGCCCAGCCGGTTCCGCCTTCGGCGCCGTCCACCACGACGGCGTCCGCCCCGGCCTCGTGCGCCACCCGGGCGGCCTCGGCCACGTCCCGGCCGGGGTAGAGCTTCACCCAGATCCGCACCCGCGGGTAGTTGTTGCGCATCAGCCGGATCTGCTGGCGCAGGATCTCCGCGGTGAAGGTGCCCGGGGTGGCGGCGCGCAGCACCCGCCCGTCGCCGAACAACGGGTCCAGCCCGAAGCGGTCGCCCAGCGCGGCGGCGGCCTCGGCCTCCAGCACGGTCATTCCGCCCAGGCCCGGTTTGGCGCCCTGGCCGACCTTCAACTCGAAGGCCAGCCGTCCGGATTCCAGCAGGGGCAGGGCGGCCGGGTCGCTGTGGACGAGGTTCCACACCTCGGCGTCGGCGTCCTCGGTGCTCTGCTGGACGGCCACGCCGCCGAGGCCGTCCGGGAGTTCCTCGGTGTAGGCGCGCAGCCGGCCGAGCAGCGTGCGGTCGGCCGCCTCGCCGAGCCGGCCGTAGCCGTTCACCGGCACCACGTTCTCGCCGATCACCATCGGGATGCCGAGCGCCCCGGCCTGCCGGCTCAGCGCCAGCCCGAGGTCACCGCCGGCGGCCCGGGTGGAGCCGGTCGCGGAGACGTACACCGGCAGCGCGGAGGCGAACCCTCCGATGGTGGTGGCCAGTTCGACGTCCCGGTAGTCGGGCTCGCGGCCGAGGTCGATCAGCTTGGCCAGCCGCTGCGGCAGGAACAGCGGCGGGACGATCCGCAGCGCGTCCAGGGCGTCCGGCGGCGCCGCCCGGTCCGCCGCGCCCGGCCGGCCGGCGCCGAACAGCACGTGTCCGTACTCCTCGGCGGGCGGGAAGGCGGCGGCGGCCCCGGCGCGGGCCCGATGCCGGACCTCCTCCTCCGGGAATCCCGGCGCGCTGAGGTCGCTCACGGGGACACCACTCCGGCGATCTTCGGGAAGGCGCTGGCCTGCCAGACGGCGTCCAGCCCGGCGACGTACCGGGTGAGCCTCTCGACCCCGATGCCGAAGCCCGCGCTGGCCGGCACGCCCTCGCGCACCAGGTCCAGGTACCAGCGGTACTTCTGCGGGTTCTCGCCGGTCTCCCGCATCCGGGTGACGATCTCCGCGTAGTCGTTGGTGCGCTGGCTGCCGCTGCACAGTTCACCGTAGCCCTCGGGCGCCAGCAGGTCGAAGTTGCGCAGCAGGCCCGGGTCGTCGGGGTGCTCGCGGTCGTAGAAGCCGCGCGAGCCCTTCGGGTAGTCGGTGACGAAGAACGGCCGGTCCCGGCGGGCCGACAGCAACGCCTCGCCCTCCCAGTCGAGTTCGGCCTCAGGGCTCTGCGGGTGCCCGATGCCCTGGAGTTCGGCGACCGCCTCGGCGTGCCGGATGCGGCCGAAGGAGCCCTGCAGCAGTTCGGCGAAGGCCTGCGGGTCCCGGCCGAGTTCGGCGAACTCCTTGGGCAGCGCGCGGACGGTGCTGTCGACCATGTGCACCACCAGGTCCTCGGCCAGCTGGACGACGTCGTCCCGGCTCGCGCCGGCGACCTCCACGTCCAGCTGGTGGAACTCGGCGAGGTGGCGGCTCGTCCCGGCGGTCTCCAGCGGTTCCAGGCGGACGTTCGGGGCGATGCAGAAGATCTTGTCGAAGGCGAGCAGCGAGGCCTGCTTGTACAGGATCGCGCTGGTCATCAGCTTGTAGCGGTGGCCGTAGAAGTCGATGTCCACCTGCTTGGAGCCGCGCGCACCGGGATCGGTGACCGGGCCGATGATCGGCGGCAGCAGTTCGGTGAAGCCCCGGCCGCGCAGGAACTCGCGGGCCGCGGTGAGCAGGTGCTGCTGGATCCGGAGCGCGCTGCGGGTGGCCGGCGCGGTCAGGTGCCGGCCCGGGTCGGTCGGCGGCAGGGGCGTGGGGTCGGACATGGTCGGGTCCTCTTCTCTCGTTCTCTCGTGGAGCGTGGAGCGTGGCTTTTCACCCGGCTTCTCACCGTGCGGCGGGCAGGCCCCGGAGTGCGGGTGCGGGCGAGCGTTCGGCCCGCTCGTCGTAGCGCTGCTGGACCTGGGAGAGCGCGGCCAGCAGCCCGGCCGAGCCGAGGATCGGCGCGCGGCCGCCCTCGGCGAGCCCGGCGATCGGCATCGAGCCGACGGCGGACCACAGCAGCCGTCCGTCCGGGCCGAGCGAGCTGCGCGTCCGCCCGGCGTTGTCGGGGTGCAGGCAGTACGGCACGTCCAGGTAGCCGGCCGCGAACGCCCGCACCAGGGCCCGCCCGACGTCGGCGTCCAGGTCGAGCACCGCTCCGATCAGCGCCCTGGCCTCGGCCTCGATCCCGGTGTCCGGCGGGGCGGCGGGCCGGGGGCGGGAGCGTTCCGCCGTGGCGGCCGCGGCGGCGGTCTCCAGCGCCCGGACGTTCTCGGCGACGGTCGGGATGCGGTGCGCCTCGGCCGTGGTCTTGACGATCAGCCGGGCGGCGCCGCCGCGCACCGCGAGCCGCGCGGCGTCCTCCAGCAGCAGCCGGGCGCCGCCGGGCGAGCGCGGGTACACGCCCATGTACGCGTACACCACGAGGTGCCGGTCGACGTCCGCGAGCAGTTCGCCCGCGATCCGGCCGAGCGCGGCCAGCGCCTCCTCGTCCTGGCCGGCGTTGGCCTGCTGGGCGTAGCTGAGCGAGATGCTGCGCAGCCCGTGCTGGCGGAAGAACAGCGCCTCCAGGACGCTGATGGCGATCAGCAGCGAGGGCGGGCAGAGCTGGCCCATCATGCAGCCGCCGAACGTCTCCAGGTGCGGATCCGCACCGAACTCCCGCATGGACGACAGCAGTTCGCAGCTGCGCTGCCAGCGGGCCACCGCCTCGTGCAGCGGGGTGCGGCCGTACGGCAGGCAGTAGGAGACCGGTCCGCCCTCGGTGGCGTCCAGGCCGGCCGCCAGCAGCGCCCCGATGATGTGCTCCGGCGCGGCCGAGCCGTGCCGGACCTGTACCGGGAAGCCCGCGTCCGCCACCCCGGCCAGGACCGCCCGGGTGACCTCGACCGGGTGGGTGGCGATCGGGTAGCCGTTGAGGCCGGCCCCGGCGGCCAGTGCCCGCCGCGCGGCGTCGAGGTCGCCGGTGCGGGTGTAGCTGTCCAGGGTGATGGTGCCGACGGTGACGGCGGCCGCCGCCCGGGTGGCGAGCAGGCCCTCCCGCATCCGGGCCGCCCGCGCCATCCCCATCCGGGGCTGGACCACCAGTGCGCCGGCCTCCGCGGCCTGCGCCACGAACGCGCCGAAGCTCGTCACAGCAGGACCCGGGAGTGCAGCCCGTCGACGAACTCGCGGAACCCGGCCACCGCGGAGCCCTCCTCGAAGACCCGGTCGAAGCCGGCCGCGAGCAGTGTGCGCTCGCGGTCGGGGTCGTCGGTTCCGGCGATGCCGAGCTTGCCGCCGATGACCGTCGGGGTGCGCCGAAGTTCCGGGCAGGCGCGCAGGGCCGGGATCACCCGCAGCCCTTCCTGGTGACCGTGCCCGTTGACGCTGCTGACCACGATCAGGTCCGGTTCGATCCGGCGGCATTCGGCGAGCAGCAAGGCGTCGGGGACGCACGCGCCCAGGTTCGTCACCCGGTGGCCCATTTCCTCCAGCAGCAGTTGCAGGAACACCAGGTTCCAGGTGTGCGAATCCGAGGCCGTCGTCGTCACGACGACGTCCAGTCTTCTCTCTCCGTCATTTCCGTGCTCCACAGCCCAGCCCTCGTCGGTAGCGATCGTCGATGGAATTCCGCCGACGCCCCAGCCGGCGGCCCGGGAATTCCGGCGCGTATTCCGCGGCGGTCCAGCCCCACGGAGAACGCTAGGAACGATCGGGCCCGGCGACCGGCAGCTCGTGCGGCAAGATGCGGGCAAGAAGCGGCAGTATCGACACCCGGCCGGCCTGCCGCCGCGCGGTCAGCCCGCGACGGCGAGCAGTTGGACGTCCGCGGCCGGCGCGAACCGGTGCCCGGGCTCCTCCCGGAGGAGGCGGCGGCACACGTTGAGCACCGTGAAGCGCACCCCGTCGCGGGCGGGCACGCTGCGGATCAGTCCGCGCGACAGCAGTTCGTGCACCGTCGCCAGGCAGGTCTGCGGCGCCCAGCCGCTGCGGACCACCGCGTCCTCTCCCGACCAGTCGCCGGGCTCGTCCACGAGCACGTCCAGCAGGGCCCGCTGGCGTTCCGTCAACCGCTGGATCGCCGGCTCCACCTCGTCCCGGACGTCACCGCGCGTGCCGTACACCACCGGCGGTGCCGCCAGCGTGAACGGGCCGGCCGACAGCCGGGCCAGCAGCTGGGCGGTGGACTGCACCAGCGTCCACCCCGCCGCGCGCTCCAACGCTCCCGGCAGGCCGTCCAGGTGGCGGCAGAGCGCGGCCACGGCGGGGGCCTCGGAGCGCTCCAGGGTGTAGCCGGGGCGCAGCCGGCGCAGGTGCGAGAGCAGCAGCCGGACGGCGCCGATCTGCGACAACGCCTCGGGTTCGGCGTCGAGTTCGGGGGCCGGTACGGGCAGCGGGGCGAGCGGGACGACCTGCCCGCCGGGCAGCGGCCAGGCCTCCCGGGCGGTGATCAGCACCCGCAGCCCGGGGCAGTGGTGGAACAGCCCGTCCAGCCGGTCGGCGTCCACCCCGCCGTCGGCGCCGTCCAACACCAGCAGGGCGGGCCGGTCGCCGATGTCCCGGACGATGTCGTCCATCCGGCCGTGCCAGGGGGCCGAGTCGCCGGCGCAGTCCACCCAGCGCACCGACCAGCAGGCGGCCAGGTGCAGGCGGCGGGCCACCTCCAGGGCGAGCCGGGTCTTGCCGACCCCGCCGAGCCCCACCAGCGAGACCAGCCGGTCCCCGTGCACGGCGAAGGCGTCGGACAGCACCTCGGCCTCCATCTCCCGCCCGACGATGGCCCCGCGCGCCACCGGCGGGGCGACCGGCGCCACGGCCGCCGGCTCATCGGCGAGCGGGTGCCGACGGGCGGCCTCCTCGAAGTCCGCCCGGCTGCGGCCCTCCAGCCGCAGCGCGTCCGCCAGCAGCCGGACGGTCTCGTTCCGTGGCCGTCTCACTCGGCCGCTCTCCATGTCCCGGATGGCCCGCACGCTCAGGGTGGCGTGATCGGCCAGGCACTGCTGGGTCAGGCCGATCCGCTCGCGCCGCACCCTCAACTGCTCTCCGAAGCCCGCCGCCGTCCTCACCGCTTGCACCCACTGCCCGCCGTCCATGCCTCGTCTGCCCTTCGTGGTCCGGACTCCTGATGGGGGTCGGGACCAGTGGCGGCATCAGCGCTGGGTACCCGCGCGGTCCGTGGTCCGACCGCGTGGGACCCGGTGGTCAGGCTGTGGCCTCCGAACCGGTCCCCTCCGGTTCCAGATGCTCCAGGCTCGCCGTCTACGCCCGATCAACGGCCGATCACCGGCCCCACCCACGACCTTCACGCGGGCCTCACAGCCCGTCGGCGGACTGTTCCTCGAGTGCGGCGCGGGCTGTGTCCATCAGTTCGTCGAGCGCGTCACGGGTCCTGGCCATGTCCGCGATGTGCGCGTCGAGCTTCGCCCGCTCCTGCCCCATCCGCTCCAGCGCGGCCACCGAGTGCTCCTCGCTGGGCGCGTCCACGCACGGCAGCAGTTCGGCGATGGCGCGGCTGGACAGCCCCGCCGCGTAGAGGCGCTGGATGAACAGCACCCGCGCCACCGCGCCGTCGGTGTAGTGGCGCTGCCCGCTGGCGCTGCGGGTGCTGGCCAGCAGGCCCTGCCCCTCGTAGTAGCGCAGGGATCTGACGCTCACTCCGGCGCGTTCGGCGAGCTCTCCGATCCGCACGGGCACCTCCGGGTCGTGATCCCCGTCACAGGGCTTGCCTCTGACATCGATGTCAGGTTTTAGCGTAACGGAGGACGGGCCCGGGCACCGGGTCCGTGACTTCGAACGAAGGACTTCCGCATGACGACGTCCGCCACGTCCGCCACGTCGAGCGCCCTGCTCACCGGCTACCGGCTCGGCGAACTCACGCTGCCCAACCGGGTGGTGATGGCACCGATGACCCGGGGGCGCGCCACCGCCGACGGTCTGGCCACCGCCTCGATGGCCACCTACTACGCCCAGCGGGCCACCGCCGGGCTGATCGTGACCGGGGGCGTCCAGCCGAGCCTGATCGGCCAGTCGAACCCGGGCACACCCGGCCTGTACACCGACGAGCAGACGGCCTCGTGGCGCCAGGTGACCGCTGCCGTGCACGCCAACGGCGGCCGGATCTTCGCCCAACTGATGCACGGCGGCCGGGTCTCGCACCCGGACACCACGGGGCTGCGACCGGTCGGCCCCTCGGCCGTCCCCGCCACCGGCGACGTGTTCACCCCGACCGGTCCGCAGCCCGCTCCGGTCCCCCGGGCCCTGGAGACCGACGAGGTCCCCGAACACGCCCGCTCCTACGCCGAGGCCGCCCGCCGCGCCGTCGACGCGGGCTTCGACGGGGTGGAACTGCACGGCGCGAACGGCTACCTGATCTCGCAGTTCCTCTCCTCCAACGCCAACCGGCGCACCGACCGCTACGGCGGCCCGGTGCGCAACCGGATCCGCTTCGCCGTCGAAGCCGCCACCGCCACCGTCGAGGCCGTCGGCGCCGCCAGGACCGGGATCCGCCTCTCCCCCGGCGGCACCTTCTGGGGCGTGGCGGAGGAGGACGTCCTGGAGCTCTACACCGCCCTGCTCGGCGAACTCGCCGGCCTCGGACTCGCCTACGTCCACCTGGAGGCGACGACGGACGAGCCGTCCCTGCTCGCCCTGCGCCGCGCCTGGCCGGGCACGCTCATCATGAATCCGGTGCTTCCGCTGGGCCCGAAGCAGGTCGACCGCGAGGCGGCGGACCACTGGCTCGGCCTCGGCGCCGAGCTGATCAGCTTCGGCCGCGCCTACCTCGCCAATCCCGACCTCGTCGAACGGCTGCGCACCGGCGCCCCGATCGCCCCGGCCGACGAAGCCACCTACTACCAGGGCGGGGACCGGGGCTACCTGACCTACTCCGCCTACCAGCACACGGTCGACCAGCGGCCGTAGCCGCCACCCGCCCGAGGCCGCCGCGGCGGCGCCCCGCCCCGGGAGGTTCAGTCCAGGAGCTTCGCCAGGACGCGGTCGAGCGCCTGGATGTCCTCCGGGGGCAGGGCTAGCAGGTCGTCGGGCGGGGTGGTGAGGATCCTGACGGCGAGGGCGGCCTTCGCCTGGCCCTCCTCGGTCAGATGGACCAGCTTGGACCGGCGATCGGCGGGATTGGTGACGCGTTCGGCGAGGCCGCGCCGCACCAGGTCGTCGACGATGACGGTGGTGTAGGGCGGGTCGCTGCCCAGCCGCTCGGCCAGGTCCCGCAGGGTGATCGGGTCGGCGCCGAGGCGGCGCAGCGCCCTGACCCGGCTGAAGCTCATGCCGAGGGCTTCGGCGACGGTCTTGCGGCGGTCGTAGCGCTCCAGGACAAGCGCGTTCAGTCCCTGCCAGACCCTGGTCGCCGTCCTGGTGGCGGCCTCGTCCCCCTCGTGCTGCTCACCGGTGTGCGGGCGGTCCATCAGGTGTTCACCGTCTCCTTCGTCTCCCTCGTCCCCGGCGCCTCCTCGGCGGCGAGCCGCTCCGCCGTGCGCAGGGCCGTCTCCCGGGCCCAGCGGCCGGAAGTGAGCGTACCCGTGACCAGCACGGCGGCGCCGCAGCCGGCGATGATCCACCACGCCGTCCGCCCGGCGTCGGTGAAGGCCGCCGTGTGCGCGTACGCGCCGCCCGCCATCAGGGCGCCGACGACGGCCACGCCGAGGGACTGGCCGATCTGCCGGCTGGTGGAGGCCACCGCGGCCGCGACGCCGGCCTGCGAACGGGGCATGCCCGAAACGGCGGTGTTGGTGATGGGCGCGTTGACCAGACCGAAGCCGGTGCCGAAGAGCAGGTACGCGACGACCAGCACGGCCGTCGGAAGGTGGTCGGAGTAGGTGAGCGCCTGGAGCACGGCGCTCGCGCACAGGGCCGCCCCGGCGAGGAGCAGGGGGACGCGCGGCCCCCGGGAGGCGACCATGCGGCCGGACACCGGTGCGGTCAGCAGCGCCATCACCGCCATCGGCAGCATGAACAGTCCGGCGTGCAGCGGGGTGAGCCCGCGCACGTTCTGCAGGTACAGGGAGCTGACGAACAGGAACCCGCCCAGGGAGGCGAAGGCGGCGACCGCGATCACGGTGGCGCCCGCGAACGGCGCGGAGCGGAAGAAGCGCAGCTCGATGAGCGGGTCGGTGCGCCTGGGCTCGTACCACAGCAGGCCCAGCAGCGCGCCCAGCGCCGCCGCCGCGCAGCCGACGACGAGCGGCGACGTCCAGCCGCGCTCCGGCGACTCGATGATCGCGTACGTGAGCGTGGTGAGCAGGACGATGACGAGTACCTGGCCGACCGGGTCCACCCGGCGGGGCCGCGGCGCCCGCGATTCCGGCACGTACCTGCGGGTCAGGAACAGCGCGGCCAGGCCGATCGGCACGTTGATCCAGAAGACGGCCCGCCAGCCGGCCGACTCGACCAGGGCGCCGCCGACGATCGGCCCGGCGGCCATGCTGATGCCCACGACGCCGCTCCACACGCCGATGGCGCGGGCGCGCTGCCGGGAGTCGGTGAAGGTGTTGCTGATGATCGACATGGCGACGGGGTTCAGCATCGATCCGCCGACCGCCTGGAGCATCCGTGCGACGACGAGCCAGCCGAGCCCGGGGGCCAGGCTGCACAGCAGCGAGGCCCCGGTGAAGACCACCAGCCCGATCTGGAAGACCCGGCGGCGGCCCACCCGGTCGGCGGTGGAGCCGGAGAGCATCAACAGGCTGGCCAGCACCAGCGTGTAGGCATCGACCGTCCATTGCAGCCCGGACACCGAGGTGTGCAGGTCGCGCTGGATGGCGGGCAGGGCGACGTTCAGGATCGTGTTGTCGAGGCTGACGATCAGCAGGCTCATGCAGCAGACGGCGAGCACGAGCCAGGGCCGTCGTTGGGCGGCGTCCGGCATGGTGGGGGCTCCACAAGTATTTGTATTGTTGAAATCATTGTGAGCATATAACTAAATCGCCGAACAGCCCAGCCCCGAACAGCCCAGCCCCCAACAGCCCCGGCCCGCGCAGCCCGGCCCCTCGCAGCCCGGCCCAGCCCGCGAGCCGCCCCGCCCGCCCCGTCACGGGCGGGGGGCCGGCTCCGGCGGCCAGGCGCCGGCGGCCAGGACGCCGGTGGCGTAGGCGCGGGCGACCAGCGCGGTGCGGTTGGGCAGCTGCCAGCGGCGGGTGAGCCGGGCGAGGTGGTAGTTGACGCCGTCCGGGGTGAGGCCGATCTCCCGGCCGATCTGGGCGGTGGTGGCGCCGCGGGCGGCGGCGGCGAGGATCCGGGCCTCGATCGGGCTCACCTCGGGGCGGGGGGCGGCCGGCGGGGCGGCCGGCCCGGTACGGACGGGCAGCGAGAGCAACAGGTTCGGGGTCTCCTCCGGGGTGTCGCCGACCAGGGCGACGGTCATCTCGCCGCTCCGCTCGGTGCCGTCGGCGGCCGACCAGGAGACCGGCGCCGGGTACTGCGAGCGCCGGTGCAGGCGGACGGCCTCGGCGAGCGCCGGGATGGTGGCACTGTCCCGGAGGGTGAAGAACTCCAGGATCTTCCGGTTGCGCAACTGCCCGGGCAGCAGGCCGAATTCGGCGGCCATCGCCCGGTTGACGATCATGATCCGGCCGCTGAACTCGCACACCGCCAGCGCCACCGGCACGTGGTCGAGCAAGCGCAGCGTCCGGTTGCGCCAGATGACGGCGAGGTCCTGCCAGCTCTCCGCGGTCGACTCGCAGTCGGTCAGTCTCATGCCCGGCCCCTCCCGTGTACGGCTCCCGCGTGCTGCAGACCTGACGGCCCGTTGACAAGTCTTCCGCGACCGCCGCTACTGCACAAACATGTAGTCCTCGGGCCCGGGTTCCCGCCCCGCTCGGGCGAGAGTGGAGGACGACGAGGTTTCTCCTGCCACGGAAGGCGACAACCCATGACCGAGACGATGACCCCGGCGGCAGCCGAGGCTGCGAATCCGGCCGGGGCCGGGCTCCCGCCCGAGACCCTGGTGCCCCGGCAGAGCGCCGCCGGGGTACCGCTGGTCGACATCTCGTCGGCGCCGCCGATCGCCGCCCCCGTGCTGCGCACCATGGAGCTGGCCCGGCGGCACGCCCCGGCCTTCGTCCAGCGCCTGCACGGGCGGGACACCCTGATCGTCACCGGCCTGGACCTGGTCGAGGAACTGGCCGACGAGGAGCGGTTCACCAAGTCGATCGGACCGGCCCTGGAGAACGTCCGCGCGTTCACCGGGGACGGCCTGTTCACGGCGTACAACGCGGAGCCGAACTGGGCCAGGGCGCACGACATCCTGATGCCCGCCTTCGCGCTCGGCTCGATGCGCACCTACCACCCGGTGATGCTGCGGGTGGCCCGCCGCCTGATCGAGTCCTGGGACGGCCGGTCGGCCGCCGGACTGGTCGTGGACGTGCCCGGCGACATGACCCGGATGACCCTGGACACCATCGGGCTGGCCGGTTTCGGCTTCGACTTCGGCTCCTTCGACCGGGAGGAGCCGCACCCCTTCGTCGAGGCGATGGTCCGCTCCCTGGACTGGGCGATGAACAAGCTCCTGCGCGACCCGGAACTCGACCACAGCGAGCGCGACGAGGCCGCCCAGGGCGACGCCCGGTACCTGGCCTCGGTGGTGGACGAGGTGATCGCCGCCCGCGCCGGCAGCCCCGAGCAGGGCCCGGCCGAGGACCTGCTGGGCCTGATGCTCGACGCCGTGCACCCCGCCGACGGCGGCAGACTGGACGCCGAGAACATCCGCAACCAGGTGATCACCTTCCTGATCGCCGGCCACGAGACCACCTCGGGCGCGCTCTCCTTCGCCCTGTACTACCTCGTCAAGCACCCCGGCGTGCTCCGCGAGGTCCAGCGCGAGGTGGACGCGCTCTGGGGCGACCAGGCCGACCCGGAGCCCTCGTACGAGGACATCGGCCGGCTCCGGTACACCCGGCAGGTGCTCAACGAGGCGCTACGGCTGTGGCCGACGGCCCCCGCGTTCAGCCGGGAGCCCCGCGCGGACACCCTGCTCGGCGGCCGGATCCCGGTCCGCGCCGGGGAGCCGGTCCTGGTGGCCACGATGATGCTGCACCGCGACCCCGTCTGGGGCGACAACCCCGAGCTGTTCGACCCCTCCCGCTTCGACCCCGAGCCGGAGGCGGCCCGCTCACCGCACGCCTTCAAGCCCTTCGGCACCGGCGAACGCGCCTGCATCGGACGGCAGTTCGCGCTGCACGAGGCGACCATGCTGCTCGGCATGCTGGTCCACCGCTACCGGCTGATCGACCACGCCGACTACCGGCTGACCATCAAGCAGACGCTCACCATCAAGCCCGACGACTTCACCCTCGCCCTCGCCCCGCGCACGCCCACGCCCCCGGCGGTGGTCGACGCGCCGGTCCGCGCCGCCGACCTGCCCGGGCGGGTCCGCCAGGGCACCGGCCTGCTGCTCCTGCACGGCTCCAACTACGGCGCCTGCCGCGAGTTCACCCGGCAGCTGGCCGACGTGGCGGCCGCACTCGGCTGCGACACCGCCGTCGCCCCGCTGGACGCCTACGCGGACGGGCTGCCCACCGACCGGCCGGTGGTGATCACCGCCGCCTCGTACAACGGCCAGCCGACGGACGACGCGGCGGAGTTCGTCCGCCGGCTCCGGGCGGCGACCGAACAGGCCGAGGGCGCCGCCGAGTTCGCGAAGGACGTCCGGTACGCGGTGCTCGGCATCGGCGACCGGACGTACGCCGCCACGTACCAGCGCGTGCCGACGCTGATCGACGAGGGCCTCGCCGCCCTGGGCGGCACCCGGCTGCTCGCCCGGGGTGCGGCCGACGCCTCCGGCGATCTGGCCGGGAAGGTGGCGGAGTTCACCACGGCGCTGAGCCGGGCCCTGCTGGAACGGTACGGCGACGCCGCCGCACCCGTCGCCGCCGGCTCCGGCACCGCGCCCGCTCCCGCTCCCGCTCCCGCCGAGGCCGCCCCCCTGGAGACGTACACCGTGACGGAGCTGGCCGGCGGTCCGCTGGACGCCCTGGCCGCGAAGCGCCGCGTGATCGGGCTGACCGTCACGGCGGTCGGCAGCCTCACCGACCCCGCCTACCCCCGGGTCAAGCGCCTGGTCCGGCTGGCCTTGCCGGAGGGCGTCGACTACCGCACCGCGGACCACGTCTCGGTGCTTCCGGCCAACGACCCGGCCCTGGTCGAGCGCGCCGCCAAGGTGTTCGGCACCGACCCGGACACCCTGCTCGCCATCGTGGCGAACCGGCGCACCATCCTGGCCGTGGACCGGCCGCTGACGGTTCGCGAACTGCTCACCCACCACGTCGAGTTGCAGGACCGACCGAACGCCGCCCAGCGTGCGACGCTGGCCGACCTCAACCCCTGCCCGCCCGAGCGGGCCGCGCTGCGGGCGCTGCCCGAGGACGACCCCCGGACGCTGCTGGACCTGGTCGAGGACCACCCGGCCCTGCGGGAGGTCCTGACCTGGCCGGTGCTGCTGGAACTGCTGCCGCCGATCCGGCCCCGGATGTACTCCATCTCCACGTCGCCGACCAGCGCCCCGCGCCACGTGGACCTGATGGTCTCCGTGCTCGACGCCCCGGCCCGCTCCGGCCGGGGCTCCTTCCGGGGCGTCGGCTCCGGCTACCTCGACCGGGTGGCCGTCGGGGACACCGTACTGGCGCGCCTCCAGCCGTGCCGCGAGACGTTCCGGATCGGCCACCGCGCCCCGGTGATCATGATCGCGGCCGGCACCGGCCTGGCGCCGTTCCGCGGCGCGGTCGCCGACCGCCGCGCCCTGCTCGCCTCCGCCACCGGCGAGGCCACCGCCACTGACGAGGCCACCGCCGCCGAGGCCACCGACAGGGGCACCGAACTCGCCCCGGCCCTGCTCTACTTCGGCTGCGACGCGCCCGACGCCGACTACCTGCACCGCGACGAACTGCTCGCCGCCGAGCAGGCCGGCGCCGTCTCGATGCGCCCGGTCTTCAGCGAACAGCCCGTCGACGGCCGGCGCTTCGTCCAGGACCGCATCGCCGCCGAGGGCGCGGAGGTCTGGAACCTGCTCGCCGCCGGCGCCGAGGTCTACGTGTGCGGCGACGGCGCCCGGATGGCCCCGGGCGTCCGCGCCGCCTTCCGCGAGCTCTACCTGAGCCGGACCCCCGGCGCCGACGAGGGCCAGGCCCAGGCCTGGCTCCAGGGCCTGATCGACGAGCGCCGCTACGTCGAGGACGTCTACGCGGGCCGCTGAGCCCGCCCGACCGGGAGGCCGGCCGCACCCACCCGGGGCGCGGCCGGCCTCCCGTCGCACACATATCTCCCAACTCCCCTTCCATGCAAGCCTCGACACATTGTCGATCAAGGTGTTCTGATGTTCGCACCATACGTATGACTATCCGACCAACACCTGACGGTGGGTCGGAGAAGCGGAGGAACGGTGCGGCCTGCTCGTGGCGTGGCTGTCCTGCTGGCAACGGGGGTCGTCGTGGCCCTCGGCCTGGGCACGGGAGGCCCCGACTCGAAGGGCAGACCGGCCGCCGCCGACGCCGCTCCGGAGAGCACACCCGACCCGAGCGGCACACCCTCCGACAGCCCCAGCAGCCCCGGTGCCACCCCGACCCCCAGCGCCACGCCGACCTGGGACGGCCAGGTCAAGGTGCTCGGCGACGGCTCCACCTCCGACACCGGCCCGCAGCCCAAACAACCGCGGCCCGAGAAGCTGAAGCCCGGCGAGAAGCCGCCGCAGTTCGTGGTGTTCTCCTGGGACGGGGCACTGGAGGGCGACGACGAACAGTTCTCGCGCTTCCGCAAGCTGGGTACGGAGAACAACGCCCAGATGACGTTCTTCCTGAGCGGCATCTACACCCTGCCCAAGTCCAAACGCACGCTCTACCACCCGCCGCAGCACGACGCCGGCGCCGCCGCCATCGACTTCGCCACCGACGCCCACATCAAGGACACCCTGGAACAACTGCGCCTGGCCTGGCAGGACGGGAACGAGATCGGCACCCACTTCAACGGGCACTTCTGCGGCTCCAAGGGCGGCGGCGACTGGAGCACCGAGGAGTGGAAGAGCGAGCTCGACCAGGCGCTCTCCTTCGTCACCAACTGGAAGACCAACACCGGCTTCAAGAACCTCCCGCCGCTGCCCTTCGACTACACCAAGGAGGCGGTCGGCGGCCGCGCCCCCTGCCTGGAGGGCCAGAAGAACCTGCTCGCGGCCGAGAAGGCGGCCGGCTTCCGGTACGACGCCAGTTCACCGGGCGAGTTCCAGGTCTGGCCCGGCAAGAAGGACGGCATCTGGAACTTCCCGCTCCAACTGCTGCCCTACCCGGGCAAATCGACCCAGGTCCTCTCGATGGACTTCAACTTCCTCGCCAACCAGTCCGGGGACACCACCAAGGGTGATCCGAAGAAGTACGACGCGTGGGAGAAGGAGACCCGGAACGGCTACCTCAACGGCTTCGAACGGGTCTACAACGGCAGCCGGGCGCCGCTCTTCATCGGGAACCACTTCGAGAGCTGGAACGGCGGCATCTACATGCAGGCCATCGAGGACGTGATGAAGAGCGTCTGCACCCGGGAGGGCGTCCGCTGCGTGTCCTTCCGCCAGGTCGCCGACTGGCTGGACGCCCAGGACCCCAAGGTCCTCGACCAGTTGCGCGCGCTGGACCCCGGGCAGCCGGCCGACTGGTCCCGTCTGGTCAAGTGACCCGGCCCGGGGGGGGGGGGGGGGGGGGGGGGGGGGGGGGGGGGGGGTGGGGGGCGTGAGGGGGCGGGCACCGACAGGGAGCCC
>NZ_JBWKEQ010000043.1:0-39216 GCF_056435365.1 Kitasatospora sp. NPDC043949
CCCCCCCCCCCCCCCCCCCCCCCCCCCCCCCCCCCCCCCCCCCCCCCCCCCCCCCCCCCCCCCCCCCCCCCCCCCCCCCCCCCCCCCCCCGGGCCCGTGTCGTCTCAGCCCGAGAAACGGGAACATCCGGATCCCGAGACGGGCATGGAGGAGCGGGCCGGGGAATCTATACGATGAGCCCATGCGTTCCGTCGATGTGAGCAACCAGGCCCCGGGCACCCGCCTCGTGGCACGCCTGCACGTCGACCTGTGCCGGCTCGCCAGTGCGATCTGTCCCGGCACGCCCGCGCGTTCGCGCTGAGCCGCCCGCCCCACCCGGTGCCCACCGCCTGCCGGCGACGCCGAGCCCCGGGACCACCCTCCCCGCCGTGCCCGCCGCGGCCCACCCACCTCACGACTCGCACAGGAGCGCACCCATGGCCATCGAGGTCCGCATCCCGACCATCCTCCGCACCTACACCGACGGCGCCAAGGCCGTCGAGGGCACCGGCAGCAACCTCGGGGAGCTCTTCGCCGACCTCGACGCCCGCCACCCGGGCATCGCCGCCCGCCTGGTCGAGGGCGGTGAGCTGCGCCGCTTCGTCAACGTCTACCTGAACGACGAGGACGTCCGCTTCCTGGAGGGCATCTCCACCGCCCTCGCCGACGGTGACAGCGTCACCATCCTGCCCGCCGTGGCCGGCGGAGCCCGCTGACCTCCCGCCCTCCCGTCCGCCCAGCGGCGGGCGGGAGGGCGCCCTTCCGCACCCCCACCGCCGTGGCCGGAGGCCTCCCTTGCGTTACGACAGCCCGCTCGAAGCCGTCGGCAACACCCCGCTGGTCCGCCTGCCGCGGCTGTCCGCCGCCGTCCCCGGCAACACCGACGGGCAGGTGACGCTCTGGGCCAAGCTGGAGGACCGCAACCCCACCGGCTCGATCAAGGACCGCCCGGCGCTGCACATGATCGAGCGCGCCGAGGCCGCCGGCCGGCTCACCCCCGGCTGCACCATCCTGGAACCCACCAGCGGCAACACCGGCATCTCGCTCGCCATGGCCGCCAAGCTCAAGGGCTACCGGATGGTCTGCGTGATGCCCGAGAACACCAGCGAGGAACGGCGCGAACTGCTCCGCATGTGGGGCGCCGAGATCATCCCCTCGCCGGCCGCCGGCGGCTCCAACACCGCCGTCCGGATCGCCAAGGAGATCGCCGCCGAGCACCCGGACTGGGTCATGCTCTACCAGTACGGCAACCCCGACAACGCGGGCGCCCACTACGCCACCACCGGCCCCGAGATCCTCGCCGACCTGCCGACCGTCACCCACTTCGTGGCCGGCCTCGGCACCACCGGCACCCTGATGGGCGTCGGGCGCTACCTGCGCGAGAAGGTCCCCGGCGTGCGGATCGTCGCCGCCGAACCCCGCTACGACGACCTGGTGTACGGGCTGCGCAACCTCGACGAGGGCTTCGTCCCCGAGCTGTACGACGCCGCGGTGCTCACCACCCGTTTCTCGGTCGGCTCCGCGGACGCCGTCCGCCGCACTCGCGAACTCCTCCAGCAGGAGGGTATCTTCGCGGGCGTCTCGACCGGCGCGATCCTGCACGCCGCGATCGGCGTCGGCCGCAAGGCCGCGGCGGCCGGGGAGCGCGCCGACATCGTGTTCGTGGTCGCCGACGGCGGCTGGAAGTACCTGTCCACCGGCATCTACACCGCGGAGACCACCGAGGCGGCCGTCGAGGCGCTGCAGGGGCAGCTCTGGGCCTGAGAGCCCCAGCGGTGCTGGAGGGCCAGCTCCGGGCCTAGCCGCGTTGCAGGGCCTGCTGCGCGCGCGACCAGACCTGCCGGTCCACCGTGCCGGCCCGGCGGCGGAAGGCCGACAGCGGCACCTCGCGCAGCTCGTCGGTCTCCAGCCAGCTGGTGCGGCCCTGCCGGTCGCCCACCGAGGCGGGCGGCAGCGGCAGCACGCCCGGGCGTTCGGCGTGGTGCTTGCTGGTGATCTTCGCGACGGTCGCGGTGCGGCCGTGCACCCGCAGCACCAGGCACGGGCGGTCCTTCGACCCCGGGCCGTCCTCGAACGGGACCTCCGCCCACCAGATCTCCTGCGGCTGCGGCCCCGGACGGCCCTTGGCCGCCTGGCGCGGGCGCGGAGCCGTCGGACCGGCCGGTCGCGGCGCCGGGCGGGTGCGCCGGACCAGCGCCCCCACGACGGCGGCCAGGAGCGCGACGCCCGCCACCGCCAGGACCACCCAGACCCCGGTCGAACTGTTCATGGCGCGAACCGTACCGGGCCCATGGCGGCCCCCACCACCGTGAGTGCCCGGACGGCCGGGCATTTGTCCGCACCAGGCTCCCGGTTCGTCACGGAATGACCACGGTGCCCGTTCCGTGGTGAAGAGTCGCCGACGCCCGGACAGGCTGCCTCACGTACGCCCGCCCCGCCCCTCCGGAGGTGCCTCGTGGGGAGAAGCTCCGAGCTGTGGTCCTACGCCGAGATCGCCCGCCACATCAACGTGCAGGCCGAGAGCGTCCGCAACTACCGGCGGCACGGGCTGCTGCCCGACCCGGACGTCCTCGACGCCGGCGGCCACCCCCGCTGGTACCCCGACACGATCAAGGCCTGGGCCCGCAACCGCCCCCGCCACCGCTGACCCGACGGCACCCGAACGGACGGCACCGCCCCCGCCCCGGCGTTCTGGTGATTCCAGCCACAGCCCGGCACGGGGACGGGGGCAAAGTGTCGCTCCGCCCTTACTCTCGACACGCGAAGCAGTGCTACCGGCCGGTTCCACCGGCCCGGCCTGCCGTTTTCCAGCAGCAGCCAGGACGTGTCGGGGCGGAGGGGCTCGGATGAAACTGACCGTGGTGGGGTGCTCGGGGAGCTTCCCGTCCGCCGAATCGCCCTGCTCCAGCTACCTCGTCGAGGCCGACGGCTACCGCGTCGTGCTCGACCTCGGCAACGGTGCCCTCGGCGCCCTGCAGAAGTACGTGGACATCTACGAGGTCGACGCCGTCCTGCTCAGCCACCTGCACGCCGACCACTGCGTCGACCTGTGCGCCTACTGGGTCGCCCGCAACTACCGCGCCGAGGGCTGCCCCGACCCGATGCCCGTCTACGGCCCGGCCGGCACCGCCGAACGGCTCGCCCGCGCCTACGACATGCCGGAGAACCCGGGGATGAAGGAGGTCTTCGACTTCCACACCCTCACCCCCGGGGCCTTCGACCTCGGCCCGTTCCGGATCGAGGTCGCCCAGGTCAACCACCCCGTCGACGCCTTCGCCTTCCGCCTCGAACACGACGGCCGCGCGCTCGTCTACTCCGGCGACACCGGCGAGAGCGCCGAACTCGTCGAACTCGCCCGCGACGCCGACCTCTTCCTCTGCGAGGCCGCCTACATCGACGGCCGGGACACCTACCAGGCCGTCCACCTCAACGGCCGGGAGGCCGGCGAGCACGCCGCCGCCGCCCACGTCCGCCGGCTCGTCCTCACCCACATCCCCCCGTGGACCGACGCCGAGCACAACCGCCGCGACGCCGCCGCCGCGTACCCGGGCCCCGTCGAGGTCGCCCGGGCGGGTGCGGTGTACCGGATCTGAGCGGGCGGGCGGGCGGGCCGGTCGGCTCGGCGTCGGCCGTCTCAGCGTCGGCCGGGGAGCGGCAGGCCGAGGTGGTCGCGCAGGGTCGTCCCGCTGTAGTCGGTGCGGAACACCCCGCGCTCCTGGAGCAGCGGCACCACGCGGTCGACGAACGCGTCCAGGCCGCCCGGGGTCAGGTGGGGGACGAGGATGAAGCCGTCGGCCGCGTCGTTCTGCACGAAGAAGTCGATCCGCTCGGCGACCGTCGCGGGGGAGCCGATGAAGGACTGCCGGCCGGTCACCTCGATCACCAGCTCGCGGCTGGTGAGCTTCTTCTCGGCGGCCAGCGCCCGCCAGCGGGCGGCGACGGCCGACGGGTCGCCGATCCGGACCCGGCCCTGGGCCAGGGCGCTGTCCGGGTCGGGGTCGGCGGCGGGCAGCGGACCGTCCGGGTCGTGGTCGGACAGGTCGATGCCCCAGACCTGTTCCAGGAAGGCGATCGTGGTCTGCGGCCCGACCTGGGCCCGGCGGACCTCGGCGGCGAGTTCGGCGGCCTCGGCGTCGGTGTCGCCGAGGGCGAAGGTGACGCCGGGCATGATCTTCAGCTCGTCCGGCTTGCGGCCGTACGCGGCGAGCCGGCGCTTGACGTCCGCGTGGAAGGCCTGGCCGTCGGCGAGGGTGGAGTGCCGGCTGAAGACGACGTCGGCGGTCGCGGCGGCGAACTCCCGGCCCTCGTCGGAGTCCCCGGCCTGGATGACCACCGGGTGGCCCTGCGGCGGGCGGGGCAGCGAGAGCCGGCCCTCGACCTCGAACTGCGGGCCGCTGTGCCGGACGGTCTCCGCTCCGCCGTCCCAGAACTCCCGGGCGAGCTGCACGAATTCGGCGGCCCGGGTGTAGCGGTCGGCGCGGTCGAGGTAGCCGCCGCGGCGGAAGTTCTCCCCGGTGAAGGCGTCCGAGGAGGTGACCACGTTCCAGGCCGCGCGCCCGCCGGAGAGGTGGTCCAACGAGGCGAACCGACGGGCCAGTTCGTACGGTTCGTTGAAGGTGGCGTTGACGGTGCCGGCCAGCCCGAGACGGGTGGTGACGGCGGCCAGCGCGTTCAGCACGGTGATCGACTCGGGGCGGCCGACCACGTCCAGGTCGTGGATGCGGCCCTTGTTCTCGCGCAGCCGCAGGCCCTCGGCGAGGAAGAAGAAGTCGAACTTCCCGCGCTCGGCGGTCTCGGCGAGGTGGCGGAAGGAGTCGAACTCGATGTGGCTGCCGGAGTCCGGGTCGCTCCACACCGTGGTGTTGTTGACGCCGGGGAAGTGCGCGGCGAGGTGGATCTGCTTGAGCGGGCGGTCCGTCATCGGGTCACCTCGGCGAGAGCGGCAGCGGACGGGGCGGCGGCAGCGGACGGGGCGGTGGCGGCGGTGTTGGTGGCGGCGTCGGTGGCGTAGCGGCTGGCCGGGCGGGCCAGGCCGAGGTGGTCGCGCAGGGTGCGGCCGGCCGCGTACCCGGCGCGGAACAGCCCCTGGGCGCGCAGCACCGGGACGACCCGTTCGGCGAGGGCGGCCAGGTCCCGTTCGGGCTCGGCGGGGACGAGGTGGAAGCCGTCGACGCCGGTGCCGATCGCGGCGAGGTCGGCGAGCAGGCGGTCGGCCGCGGCGTCGTCGGGCAGGGAGGCGTCGGTCCGGGCGAGGATGCGCAGGTGCTCGCCGGCGCGCAGCCGCAGTTCGGTGGCGGCGGCCAGCCGGGCGGCGTGGTCGGGGGCGTCCAGCAGGACGACGTCGGCGTACCGGATCGCCGCCGCGACCCGGGCGCGACCGCCGGGGGAGGCGTACGGGGCGAGGTCGACGGCGGACATCGGGACGGCGACGACCGGGCGGCCCTGCGGTGGGCGCGGGGTGATCGACGGCCCGCGGACGGAGAAGTGCGGGCCCTCGAAGTCGACGTAGTGCAGCTTGTCGCGGTCGATGAACCGCCCGGTGGCGGTGTCGCGGATCTCCGCGTCGTCCTCCCAGCTGTCCCAGAGCCGGGCGGCGACCTCGACGGCGTCGGCGGCCTCCGCCCAGAGCGCGTCCGCGGGGGCGGTCGGGCGGCGGCCGAAGGCCTTGGCCTCGGCCTCGGTGGCGGAGACGCCGACCAGCCAGCCGGCCCGGCCCCGGCTCACCCAGTCCAGCGTGTTGACCGCGATCGAGGTGTGGAACGGCTCGGTGTGGGTGGTGGTGACGGTGGGCACCAGTCCGACCCGCTCGGTCAGCGGGGCGATCCGGGCGAGGGTGGCGAGGGCGTCGGGGCGGCGCGGTTCGGGGGTGAAGGAGTCGTCGAGGGTGACGAAGTCGAGGGTGGCCCGCTCGGCGAGGCGGGCGAGGGCGGCGTAGTGCCCGGCGTCGACGTGGCCGGGGCTGTCCAGGGCGGCGGAGAGGTGCAGTTGGCGGGGCATGCTGAGGCCTGACTTTCCTCGTGCGGACGCGTGCGGGCGACGCCGGCGAACGCGCACAGGGGGTGTGCGGGTGCGTACGGCCGCGCGCGGGTGCGCGGTGGCGGCCCGGAGGCGGGCGGGGCCCGTGCGGGCGGGAGGGGAGGAACGGCGCCGGGCGGGAGGTCAGCCGGGCGGCGGGGGGAACGGTCGGCTCAGCCGCGACACGCCGCGGACCACACGCGACCGAAGTCGATGTGGCTGCGGGTCACCAGCGGGCAGGACGCGTTCACGGCTTCAGTTGACCAGTGCCTGCGCCGGTTCGTCAACCGCCGTTCCCGCCGCCCCGGGGCGGGACGCACGACGACCCCGCCCCGCCGCTGGGGGAGCAGCGGCGGGGCGGGGTCGTGGAGTGCGGACGGGCGGGGCCTCAGGCCTTGGTCACGTCCTCGATCTCGTCGTCGTCCTCGCGACCGGGGGTCTTGAGGTCGAACTTGGTGATCGCGAAGCGGAAGAGGAAGTAGTACAGCGCGGCGAAGACCAGGCCGATCGGGATGATCAGCCACGGGTCGGTGGCCTTGCTCCAGGCCAGCGCGTAGTCGATCAGGCCGCCGGAGAAGGTGAAGCCGTCGTGCACGCCGAGCGCCCAGGTGACGGTCATCGAGACGGCGGTGAGCACCGCGTGGATGACGTACAGGGCCGGGGCGATGAAGACGAAGGCGAACTCGATCGGCTCGGTGACACCGGTGACGAAGGAGGTCAGCGCCAGCGAGACCATCATGCCGGTGATGGCCTTGCGGCGGTGCGGCTTGGCGGCGTGGGCGATGGCCAGTGCGGCGGCGGGCAGCGCGAACATCATGATCGGGAAGAAGCCGGACATGAACTGGCCGGCGGTCGGGTCGCCGGCGAAGAAGCGCGGGATGTCGCCGTGCACGATGGTGCCGTCGGCCTTGGTGAAGTCACCGGTCTGGAACCAGGCGTAGGAGTTCACGAACTGGTGCATGCCGACCGGCAGCAGACCGCGGTTGACCAGGCCGAAGGCGCCCGCGCCGAGCGCGCCGGCACCGATCAGGGTGTCGTTCAGGCTCTTGATGGCGTCGCCGACCGGGCCCCAGGTCAGGGCGAACAGGACACCGATGCCGGTGCCGACGAAGGCCATCAGGATCGGCACCAGACGGCGGCCGTTGAAGAAGCCGAGCCAGTCGACCAGCTTGGTGCGGTGGTACTTCTGCCACAGCACGGCGGCCAGCAGGCCGATCACGATGCCGCCGAGCACACCCGGGTTCTGGTAGGTCGGGTCGACCCACTTGCCGTCGGCGATGTGGCCCTTGGTGATCGGGAACGCGGTCAGCACGTTCTTGTAGACCAGGAAGCCGACCAGGGCGGCGAGGGCGGTGGAGCCGTCCGCCTTCTTGGCGAAGCCGATCGCGATACCCACCGCGAACAGCAGCGGCAGGTTGTCGAAGACCCCGCTACCGGCGGTGTTGAACACCGCGGCGACCTTGTCCCAGCCGAGGCCGTCCTTGCCGAACACGTCGTCCTGGCCGAGGCGCATCAGCAGACCGGCGGCGGGGAGCACGGCGATGGGCAGCTGGAGGCTGCGGCCGATCTTCTGCAGGCCCTGGAGCAGGTTCTGGCCGAATTTCTTGGCGGGGCTGGGCGTGGCCGGAGCCGTGGCGGGCGCCGGTGCCTGCGCTGACTGACTCATTGGGGTGGGTTCCTAACGGCATGGCGGTCGGGGGAGGGGCACAGGGGGCCGAACCGCGAACTGGTCTACACCACGTGTGGTGTAGACCAGTTTTGTAGCACGGGTGGAGAAGGGGGGGAACCCCGGAAAGCGCCCCTGCCGGGAAGCGCTATGAAATCGAAACCTAGTTGCGGAACGACGATCATGATTACCCGCCGTGATTGGGATTTTGGCTATTTGCGCAACAAAAAGACCCGGCCCCGTCCGGAGGCCCCGCCGAGGCCTCGTCAGGGGTCCGCCGCGGGCCCGGCGGTGCGCGGACGGGGGTCGGGTCGGCGGGGTTCACCGGCGGACGCGACGGTGTCCGGGCGGAGGCGGCCTCCGGAGCTCCGGTGCCCGCTGCCGGGGTCCGGGCCGGGTGCGGTGGGCGGCGGCGAAGGGGCCCACCGGGGTGTCGGACATCACGGACGGCCGGCGGTCGGGAGAAGTCCGGGCCCCACCCCGTCCGGCTTCGGCCAATCCGCGGCTTTCCGACCCCCTCGGCGCATGGTCGGGGCCGGCGGGGAAACGGTGGCGGCCGATTGCCGGCCACCGCCCGGGCCGGGCGGCGGCGGACTTTCCCCACCCCCGCGGTGCCCCCGGCCGGTGGCCCGGCGGCCGGGCGGTGCGGGTCGCCCCGGCCCCGCCCGGCACGGCTGACGGCCCGCCGGGGAATCCCCGGGGCGCATATCGGAATTGTTTTACCGCCCGGGCATTTGGTCCTTTCCGGAAATGTCGAAGGCCTCCGGACCGTCGGGTCCGGAGGCCATTGCGGGTGCTGCCCGGTGACGCTCGGTTTCAGACCTTGGTGACGTCCTCGACCTCGCTCTCGTCCTCCCGCCCGGGTGTTTTCAGATTGAATTTGACGATGATGAACCGGAAGAGCGCGTAGTACACGGCGGCGAAGCAGAGCCCGATCGGGATGATCAGCCACGGCTTGGTGGCCAGCCCCCAGTTGATGACGTAGTCGATCAGGCCGGCCGAGAAGCTGAAGCCGTCGTGCACCCCGAGCCCCCAGGTGACGGCCATCGAGGCGCCGGTCAGCAGCGCGTGCACGCCGTACAGGGCCGGGGCGACGTAGGCGAAGGAGTACTCGAGCGGTTCGGTGACGCCCGTCACGAAGGAGGTCAGGCCGACCGAGAGCATCAGGCCGTAGATCTCCTTGCGGCGGTGCGGTTTCGCCGAGTGCGCGATCGCCAGTGCGGCGGCGGGCAGCGCGAACATCATGATCGGGAAGAATCCGGACTGGAACTGGCCGGCCGTCGGGTCACCCGCCAGGAAGCGCGGGATGTCGCCGTGCGCGATGGTGCCGTCCGGCTTGATGAACTCGCCGAACTGGAACCAGACGAATGTGTTCAGCAGCTGGTGCATGCCGATCAGCAGCAGCGCGCGGTTGAACAGGCCGAAGATGCCGGCGCCGCCCGCGCCCAGGTCGGCCAGGGTCTGGCTGAAGTCGTTGAGCCCGCGGCCGATCGGCGGCCAGACCCAGAGCGCCACGCAGGCGGTGGCCAGGCCCACCACCGCGGTGATCATCGGCACCAGGCGGCGGCCGTTGAAGAAGCCCAGCCAGTCGACCAGCCTGGTGCGGTGGAAGCGGACCCAGAGCCAGGCCGACATCAGGCCGATCAGGATGCCGCCCAGGACGCCCGGGTTCTGGTACGTCGCGGCCGCCGCCTTGGCCGAGCTGTAGTCCACGCACTGGCCGGTCCAGGCGTCGGTGACCAGGACCGTCCCGTTCTTGCAGCTCTCCGGGAACGCGTGCAGGACCTTGTAGTAGACGAGGAAGCCCACCACGGCGGCCAGCGCGGTGGAACCGTCCGCCTTCTTCGCCATGCCGATCGCCACACCGACGCAGAACAGCATCGGCAGGCCGAACGAGGAGTCCAGCAGGGCGCCGCCGGCCGAGGCGAAGACCTTGGCGACGTCGGTCCAGCCGAGGCCGTCCTTGCCGAAGACGTCGGGCTGGCCGAGCCGGTTGAGGATGCCGGCCGCGGGGAGCACCGCCACCGGGAGCTGCAGGGAGCGGCCCATCTTCTGGAGGCCGCCGTAGAAGGTGTGCCACCACACGCGCTGCGGGGCCGTGGCGCCTGCCGAACTCATCCTTCGCCCTCCGAGAGCAGTTGCCGGCCGGTGGCCCCCGGCGGGACCCCCGGGCGGGGATCCGGAACACCCGGGGTCCTTTCTGCGTTCATCGGAGTACACATATATTGGTGTAGACCACTTTGGGACGCAGGCCGCACTCCGGGCACGAGCCCGCTGCTCGTCATCCTCTGGTGGCGGTCGGGACCGTGCGCGCCGGAATGGGCCAAAAGTGGACTAACGTGGCAGATCGGACCGGAGCAGGTGATGCTGGTCGCGCTGCCCGGCGGCGCGACCGCGGCTGAACCCGCGTCAGCACCGGTACCGACCACGCCGGCCACCGGTCGGCGGACACCCCAGTACAGCGCAGGACGGCACCCGGCAGAGCGGCCGGCGGGCCGAGACAGAGGGAGAAATCAGATGGCCAGCAAGGCTGAGAAGATCGTCGCCGGTCTGGGCGGCATCGACAACATCGAAGAGGTCGAGGGCTGCATCACCCGCCTTCGCACCGAGGTCAAGGACGCCTCCCTGGTCAACGAGGCCGCCCTCAAGGCCGCCGGCGCCCACGGCGTCGTCAAGATGGGCACCGCCATCCAGGTCGTCATCGGCACCGACGCCGACCCGATCGCCGCTGACATCGAGGACATGATGTGAGCTGAGCCACCGGGCTCACCCCACCCCCGGCCCGCCGCCCCACCCGGGAACGGCGGGCCGAGGCGCACCCGGGGACGGCGCCGAGCGCAGCCGGGGAGCGGCGCCCAGCCGCACCCCGGCGGGCCGAGGCGCACCCGGAACACCCGCTCCGAGCGACTACGCTCAGTGCCTATGTCACGCATCGACGGCCGCACCCCCGACCAGCTCCGCCCCATCACCATCGAACGGGGCTGGAGCAAGCACGCCGAAGGATCCGTCCTCATCTCCTACGGCGACACCAAGGTGCTGTGCACCGCCAGCGTCACCGAGGGCGTCCCCCGCTGGCGCAAGGGCAGCGGCGAAGGCTGGGTCACCGCCGAGTACTCCATGCTCCCGCGCGCCACCAACACCCGCGGCGACCGCGAGGCCGTCAAGGGCCGCATCGGCGGCCGCACCCACGAGATCAGCCGGCTCATCGGCCGCTCGCTGCGCGCCGTCGTCGACCACCGCGCCCTCGCCGAGAACACCATCGTCCTCGACTGCGACGTCCTCCAGGCCGACGGCGGCACCCGCACCGCCGCCATCACCGGCGCCTACGTCGCCCTCGCCGACGCGGTCGCCTGGGCCCGCGACCGCAAGCTCCTGCGCGCCAAGGGCCAGCCCATCACCGGCGGCGTCAGCGCCGTCAGCGTCGGCATCATCGACGGCGTCCCGATGCTCGACCTCCAGTACGAGGAGGACGTCCGCGCCGAGACCGACATGAACATCGTCTGCACCTCCGACGGCCGCTTCGTCGAGGTCCAGGGCACCGCCGAGGGCGCCCCCTTCGACCGCGCCCTGCTCGACCGCCTGCTCGACCTCGGCACCCTGGGCTGCGCCGAGCTCGACGAGATCCAGCGCAAGGCCCTGGAGGCCTGAACCGGTTCGGCCCACGGCGCCGTGGACCCGGATGTACCCGCAGCCGTACGGGCCGCTGTACACGCCGGGCCCGAAGCCCGTACGGTTCCCGCAGCACCCCTGCTGCGGGAACCGCGCACCCCCCGGCGCGCGTCCCGTCCCACGGAACCCGCGCGCCCCACAGGAGGACCGGATGCCGTCCAGCATCGCCCGCCCCGCCGCCCTCGCCGTGGCCGGCCTGATCGCCATCCTCCCGCTCAGCATGGTCAGTTGCTCCGCAGCCCAGAAGGCGATCGACTGCGGCAACACCGCGGTCAGGATCACCGGCGACCTCGCCGACGTCACCAGCGCCTACGGCAACGCGAGCAACGACTCGGCGGCCGCCGGGAAGGCGCTGGAGAAGCTCAGGACCGACCTCAACCAGGTCGGCAAGAACTCCAAGAACACCGACGTCGCCAAGGCCGTCGCCGACCTGCAGAAGCAGGCCGACAAGGTCCAGCAGGCCGTCGACAAGAAGGAGGTCCCCGACCTCAAGCCGCTCGGCGACGCGGCCGGCAACCTCACCTCGGTCTGCACCGGCTGACGCCGGGACGGCTGCCGATAGGGTGGGCGATATGTCCACCCGATTGATCCTCGCCACCCGTAACCAGCACAAGGTCGCCGAACTCCGCGCCATCCTCGGCGAGGCCGGCCTGGACGTCGAACTCGTCGGCGCCGACGCCTACCCCGAGATCCCGGACGTCCCGGAGACCGGCGTCACCTTCGCCGAGAACGCGCTCCTCAAGGCTCACGCCCTCGCCCGCGCCACCGGCCTGCCCGCCGTCGCCGACGACTCCGGCCTCTGCGTCGACGTCCTGAACGGCGCCCCCGGCATCTTCTCCGCCCGCTGGGTCGGCAAGCACGGCGACGACCGCGCCAACCTCGACCTGCTGCTCGCCCAGCTCTCCGACATCTCCGACCCGCACCGCGGCGCCCACTTCTTCTGCGCCGCCGCCCTCGCCCTCCCCGACGGCACCGAGCGCGTCGTCGAGGGCCGCCTCCTCGGCACCCTGCGCACCGCCCCCTCCGGCGACGGCGGCTTCGGCTACGACCCGATCCTCCAGCCCCTCGGCGAGACCCGCACCTGCGCCGAACTCACCCCCGCCGAGAAGAACGCCATCAGCCATCGCGGCCTGGCCTTCCGCGGCCTCGCCCCGGTCGTCAAGGACCTCCTGGGCTGACGGCCGGTCGGAGAGCGCCGAAGGCCCGCCGCGGATCATTCCGGGGCGGGCCTTCGAATCTAAGGCTAGTGCGGCCTGAGGGACTTGAACCCTCACGGGATTTCTCCCACGGGCACCTAAAACCCGGGCGTCTGCCGATTCCGCCAAGGCCGCATGGCCTCTAGTCTAGGGCTTCGCCCGTGCCGGGGCACCGTCCTTTCCGGTGCGGCACCGTCCCGGACGCGGGCGGGCGGTGGTGTCGAGGGGGTCGGCGGCGGGTTCGGCGGCGGGTTCAGTGGGGGCGTTCGGTCGCGGGGTGACGGGGTTTCGGCCAAGGGGTGACTTGTTGCCGTCGGTGGAGTGACCGGCGGGGTTGGGGATTTGATTACCAATTGGTACAGACCTATTGACCTATGTGGTTCAGACCACATAGCTTCGGCGCCAATTGCAATCCCCCCACGTGCGTGCTCCCCCACAGGCACGCGCCGACACTCTCTCCCGGAGGACCGAGTGTTGATCCGAAACACGGCGGAGCGGCGTCCCACCGCCGCACTCCGCCGCAAGAGCCCGGCTGCCCGGGCGGGCGCGGTCGCGCTGGCGGCGGCCGGTCTGGCCGGTCTGCTGCTGTCGACGCTGGGCGCGGTGCCCTCGCAGGCGTCCGCGACCGTCGACAACGGGGCCTGTCGCCCCGACGGCCTGTACCAGACGCCCGGGGTGGACGTCCCGTACTGCTCGGTCTACGACACCGGCGGCCGCGAGAAGATGGGCGCGGACCACCAGCGCCGCATCATCGGCTACTTCACCGGCTGGCGCACCGGCAAGAACGGCGACCAGCCCTACCTGGTGAACGACATCCCCTGGGACAAGGTCACCCACCTCAACTACGCGTTCGGCCACGTCGGCGGTGACAACAAGCTCTCCGTCGGCACCGACGGCCCGACCAACGAGGCCACCGGGATCTCCTTCCCGGGCGTGCCCGGCGCCGAGCTGGACCCGACGCTGCCCTACAAGGGCCACTTCAATCTGCTGACGAAGTTCAAGAAGCAGTACCCGAACGTCAAGACCCTGATCTCGGTGGGCGGTTGGACCGAGACCGGCGGCTACTTCGGGGACGACGGCAAGCGCGTCAACTCCGGCGGCTTCTACTCGATGACCGTCAACCCGGACGGCAGCGTCAACCAGGCCGGCATCGACACCTTCGCCGCCTCGTCCGTCGACTTCATCCGCAAGTACGGTTTCAACGGCGTCGACGTCGACTACGAGTACCCGACCTCGATGAAGGACGCCGGCAACCCGCTGGACTGGCAGCTCGCCAACTCCAAGCGCGGCTCGCTGGCGAAGGGCTACGCGGCGCTGATGAAGACGCTGCGCGAGAACCTGGACCGGGCCGGCGCCGCCGACGGCAGGCACTACCTGCTGTCGGTCGCGGCACCGTCGTCCGGCTACCTGCTGCGCGGCATGGAGACCTTCCAGGTGGCGCAGTACCTGGACTACGTCAACATCATGTCGTACGACCTGCACGGCGCCTGGAACAAGTACGTCGGCCCGAACGCCTCGCTGTTCGACGACGGCAAGGACGGCGAGCTGGCGGCGGCCAACGTGTACGGCACCGGCCAGTACGGCGGCATCGGCTACCTGAACGCCGACTGGTCGTACCACTACTTCCGCGGTGCGATGCCGGGCGGCCGGATCAACGTCGGCCTGCCGTACTACACCCGGGGCTTCAAGAACGTCACGGGCGGCACCAACGGCCTGTGGGGCACCGCGGCGGCGACCACCTGCCCGGTCGGCTCCGGCCTGACCTCCTGCGGTGACGGCGCGGTCGGCATCGACAACATCTGGAACGACAAGGACGACGCGGGCAAGGAGTCCCCGGCCGGGTCGAACCCGATGTGGCACGCGAAGAACCTGGAGAAGGGCATCCTGCCCGACTACCTGGCCAAGTACGGCGTGAAGGACACCGCGCTGCAGGGCACCTACGCCCGCAACTACAGCAGCAGCCTGGTGGCGCCGTGGCTGTGGAACGACGCCAAGAAGGTGTTCCTCTCCACCGAGGACGAGCAGTCGGTGGGTGCCAAGGCGGACTACATCGTCAACCAGGGCGCCGGCGGCGCGATGATCTGGGAGCTCGCGGGCGACTACAAGTGGGACGCGAGCGCCAACGGCGGCAAGGGCGAGTACGTGCCGGGTTCGACGCTGACCTCGCTGATGTACGACAAGTTCAAGGCGGCCACGCCGTACGGCGCGACCCGTTCGACGGTCCCGCTGCCGCAGCAGACCCTGCCGATCGACGTGTCGTTCACCAACTTCGCGCTGGGTGACTCGAATTACCCGATCAACCCGAAGATCCACATCGTCAACAACTCGACGACGACCCTGCCGGGCGGCACCGAGTTCCAGTTCGACTACAGCAACTCGGCTCCGGGCAACGCCAAGGACCAGTCCGGCTTCGGCCTCCAGGTCATCCGGCAGGACAACCCCGGTCCGGGCAACGTGGGCGGCCTGAAGGGCACCTACAACCGGGTGTCGGTCAAGCTGCCGGGCTGGCAGTCGCTGGCGCCGGGCGCCTCGGTGGACCTGGACTTCGTCTACTACCTGCCGGTCTCGACCCCGTCGAACTGGACGGTCAACGTGAACGGCACGCTGTACGGGCTCAAGGGCGACCTGACCCGGGGCACGGTGGACGGCGGCACGCCGACCCCGACCCCGACCCCGACGCCTACCGCGACCGCCACCGCTTCGCCGACCGCGACCGCCTCCCCGACGGCGACCGCCTCGCCCACCGCCACGGCCTCGCCGACCGCGACGGCCACCGCGACCGCCACCCCGACGACGGGGGCCTGCACGGCCGCCCCGAGCTGGGACGCGGGCACCACCTACGCGGCCACCACCAAGGTGTCGTGGAAGGGCCACTACTACCAGAACAAGTGGTGGACCAAGGGCGACGACCCCGCGGCCAGCGGCTCGTGGGGCGTCTGGAGCGACCTCGGGGCCTGCTGACGGCGCCCTGAGGTGAGAGACGGCGGTGGCGGTGCACCCGGTCGGGGGGTGTGCCGCCACCGCTTCGTTCAGCGAGGTGCCGGGAGAGCGAGGTGCCGGGAGAGCGAGGCACCGGGCGAGCGAGGTGCCGGGCCGTCGAGCGCCAGGCCTTCGAGCGTCAGGCCGTCTCGACCTTGAGGTCGCGCAGCAGCTTGGCGACGTGCCCGGTGGCCTTCACGTTGTACAGTGCGCGCTCGACCTTGCCCTGCTCGTCCACGATCACGGTGGAGCGGATCACGCCGACGTAGGTGCGGCCGTAGTTCTGCTTCTCGCCGTAGGCGCCGTAGGCCTCCAGCACCTGGTGGTCCGGGTCGGACACCAGGGTGACCTTGAGGTTCTCGGCCTCGCGGAACTTGCCGAGCTTCTCCGGCTTGTCCGGGGAGACGCCGATGACGTCGTAGCCGGCGCCGGCGAGGACCTCCAGGTTGTCGGTGAAGTCGCAGGCCTGCTTGGTGCAGCCGGGGGTGAGCGCGGCCGGGTAGAAGTAGACGATGACCTTGCGGCCCAGGTGGTCGGCGAGGGACACCTGGTTGCCGTCGGCGTCGGACAGGCTGAAGGCGGGCGCGGTGTCGCCGGGCTGGAGACGCTCACTCACGGGTAAATCTCCTGTTGCTGGGGCGGGCGGTCATAGCACGGCAAACTTACCCCCGATGGTGGGTGGGGTCGCGCGGCCCTGCTCGGCAACTGACAGACTGGGTCAGTCGCACAGGACAACATCAGCAAGTGAATGGGGTGGCCCGAGTGGGCGAGGCGAGCACGAAGGACAAGTCGGCGCGGACGACCGCCCAGATCGAGGCGGACATCTCCCGGACCCGCACCCAGCTGGCGGCCACCCTGGACGAGCTGGCCGTGCGCGTCCACCCGAGCACGATCAGCGCCCAGGTGAAGGCGAAGGCCGTGGCCGCCGTCGAGGAGAAGGCCGGTCGGGCGTACGTGGCCGCCAACGGCGTGGTGGAGAAGGTGCGGGCGCAGTTCGTGGACGAGAAGGGGCAGCCGCGTACGGAGCGGATCGTCCCGGCCGCGCTGGTCGGCGTGGGCGTGCTGCTGCTGGTGGCTTCCGCCCGGAAGCGCCGCAAGGGCTGAACGGGCACGGGGTGAGGGCCGGGCGCGGGAGGCGTCCGGCCTTCGGTGTGCCCGGGCCCGGGAGGTGTGCCCGGCTCTGGGGGGTGTGTCCGGGCCCGGGTGTGTGTCCGGCCCCGCGGGCGCCGCGGCTTCCCGCATGCCGGGCCAGCGTCACGCCGCGCGCCCGGGGGCGGTACCTTCGGGATCGTGAGTACGAACGACGAACCGACCCCGCAGGCCTCCTCCGCCGCACCCGAGTACGAGGCGGCGCGGCACGACCGGCTGGGCGAGAAGCTGCCGATCCGGATGCTGCACGACCGCGTGCTGGTGCGGATCGAGGGCAGCGAGGGCGAGCGCCGCTCGACCGGCGGCATCCTGATCCCCGCGACCGCGGAGCTGTCCAAGCGCTGCACCTGGGCGGAGGCCGTCGCGGTGGGCCAGAGCGTCCGCTCGGTGGAGCCGGGCGACCGGGTGCTGTACGACCCGGAGGACAAGCTGGAGGTCGAGGTCCGCGGCGCCACCTACGTGCTGCTGCGCGAGCGTGACCTGCACGCGGTGGCGGCGACCCGCTTCGGCGACACGGAGGGCTCGACCGGGCTCTACCTCTGAACCTCTGAGCACGGACGTGGCGTGAGCCGGTCGGGGCGGTGCCCCGGCCGGCTCCTTGCGTCCGGGCCTGTCGGTGGTGGGGGCTAGGGTCCGGGCATGACGAGGCGTGTGCCGGTGATCGGCGAGGGTGAGCGGCGGGCCCGGGTGGGGCGGCGGCAGTTGCTGGCGCCGTCGGTGCGGGTGGCGCGGGTGGAGCAGGTGGCGGACGCGCTGGTGGGGCTGCACGCGTCGGACCCGGCGACGGTGTACCTGTCGGCGTGCGCGCGGCTGGTGGAGCCGTCGGTGGCGGAGGTGGACCGGGCGCTGTACGAGGACGTCACGCTGGTGAAGCTGCTGTCGATGCGGCGGACGCTGTTCGCGGTGACGGAGGGCTTCGCGCCGCACGTGAGTTCGTCGACGGCGCGGGCGATCGCGGCGAGGGAGCGGGCGACGCTGCTCAAGCACCTGCGGGACCACGCGGACGGCTGGGACGAGGCGCGGCTGGCCGGGGCGGAGCGCGCGGTGCTGGCCGCCGTGGCCCGGCGCGGCGAGGCGACGACGAAGGAACTCGGCGACGACGTGCCGGAGTTGCGCGAGACGATGCTGATGTCGGCGGGCAAGCCGTACGAGAACCGGCAGAGCGTGGGCAGTCGGCTGCTGCGGCTGCTGGCCGCGGACGGGCACGTGCGGCGGGGCCGCCCGCGCGGGTCGTGGCTGAGCAACGTCTATCCGTGGGCGCCGGTGCCGCAGTGGCCGGAGGCGCCGGTGCGGGAGGCGAAGGCGGAGGTGGTGCGGCGCTGGCTGGCCGGGTACGGCCCGGCGACCGTCGAGGACGTGAAGTGGTGGACGGGCTGGACGCTGGGGGACACCCGCCGGGCGCTGGCGGACGTGGGCGCCGAGGACGTGGAGCTGGCGGGCGGGGCGGCGGCGCTGGTGCTGCCGGGGGACGCCGGGCCGGTGGCGGAGCCGGAGCCGTGGGCGGCGCTGCTGCCGGGGCTGGATCCGACGGTGATGGGCTGGCGGGGGCGGGACTGGTACCTGCGGCCGGAGGACGTGCCGGCGCTGTTCGACCGGGCGGGCAACGCCGGGCCGACGGTGTGGTGGTGCGGCCGGGTGGTGGGCGGCTGGGCGCAGCGGCCGGACGGTGAGGTGGTGTGGCGGCTGTTCGGTGATGTGGGGGCGGAGGCCGGGGCGGCGATCGCGGCGGAGGCGGCGCGCCTGGCGGGCTGGTTGGGGGATGTGCGGGTGACGCCGCGGTTCCGGTCGCCGTTGGAGCGGGAGTTGGTGGCGGGGTAGTTCACCGGCCGGCGGGGTGGTTCACCGCTCGGGGGGGGCACCGCTCAGGGGGTTGCTCACTGGGCGGGAGGGGTGGCTCGCTGGGCCGGTGGTGTCGCGCTCGTCGCCGGGTTGGTGGCGGCGCCGGTGGTGCTGGGTGGCGTGGTCGGGTGGGTGGGCCGGGTCTGGGTGGGTCGGGGGGTGGGGCTGGACTGCTCCTGGGTGGCGGTGGGCTGGGGTGCCTGCGGGCTGGGCTGTTCCTGGGTGGTGGTGGGCTGCGGGGCGGGCGCGCTGGGGGCGTGGGTGGGGGTGTCGGGCACGGGGGTGCTGCTGGGGGGTTCCTCGCTGCTGCCGCCGCCGGTGGTGGGGGCGGTGGCGGTGGGGCTGGGGGTGGTGGTGGCGCTGCTGCTGGGGCTGAATCCGGGGGCGGGGGTGTCGCGGCCGGTCTGGAGGTCGAACTGCTGGGTGGCGGTGCCGTCGAGGGCGGCGCTCATGTAGGCGGTCCAGATCCGGGTGGGGAAGGTGCCGCCGTTGATCCGGGCGAGTCCCGCGGTGCCGGCCAGTGGTTCCTTGGCGTGGGTCTTCGGGTTCTCGCGGAACAGGCCGACGGTGGTGGCGAGTTCGGGGGTGTAGCCGGCGAACCAGGCGGAGAGGTTGGAGTCGGTGGTGCCGGTCTTGCCGGCGGCGGGGCGGCCGAGGTCGAGGGCGGCGGCGCCGGTGCCGCGGGGGCCGATGACGTCGCGCAGGACGTCGGTGACGGTGTCGGCGTAGGGCCGGTCGATGGCGTCGACGGGGGTGTGGTCGGGCATCTTGGGGGCGTCGACGGCGCCGCCGGTGTGGACGCGTGCGAGTTTGAGGACGGACCACGGGGCGTTCGCCTGGCCGTGGTTGGCGAGGGTGGCGTAGGCGCCGGCCAGGTCGAGGGCGCTGGGGGTGGCGGTGCCGAGGGTCATCGAGGTGTTGGCCGGGTCCATGCCGCGGACGCTGTCGGGAATGCCGAGTTTGACGGCGGTGTCGCGGACGCGGGCGAGGCCGGCATCGACGCCCTCCTGCGCGTACACGGAGTTGACGGACTTCACCATGGCGTAGCGCAGGGTGATGTTGCCGTAGTCGACGTCGTCCTCGTTGGGCGGCGCGTAGGGGGTGGGGCCGCCGGTGACGGGGCGTTCGCTGGTGCCGTCGTAGCGGGTGTCGGGGGTGATCTGCCGGCCGTCGAGGGTGTGCTGGGCGATGAGGCCGGCGGCGAGGTCGACGGGTTTGAAGGTGGAGCCGATCTGGTTGTCCTGGCGCAGGGCGTCGTTGTAGGGCTGTTTGGCGTAGTCGGGGCCGCCGTAGACGGCGACGACGCGGCCGGTGGCGGTTTCGACGGAGGCGCCGGCGACCCGGACGTCGGTGTCGGTGGCGGGGCGGCGCTGGGGGTCGAGTTCGTCGGTGAGTTCGTCCTGGACGGCCTTGTGGAAGGCGTCCTGCTTGGGCTTGTCGAAGGTGGTGGTGATGCGCCAGCCGCCGGCCTTGAGGGTGGCGGTGTCGATGATGCCGGCGGAGACGAGGTAGTCGTCGGCGACGCCGACGAGGTAGCCGGCCTGGCCGGAGAGGCCGGTGGCGGGCTGGGGGTCGATCGGTTCGGGGAAGGTGGTGGCGGTGCGTTCGGCGTCGGTGAGGAAGCCGAGTTGGACCATGCCGTCGAGGGTGTAGTGCCAGCGGGCGATGGCCTTCTCGCGGTTGGCGGGGGTGGCGGTCTTGACGTCGTAGCTGCTGGGGGCCTGGAGGAGGGAGGCGAGGTAGGCGCCCTGGGCGAGGGTGAGGGCGGAGACGTCGACGCCGTAGTAGGCGTGGGCGGCGCTCTGGATGCCGTAGGCGCCGCGGCCGAAGTAGCTGCTGTTGAGGTAGCCGGCGAGGATCTCGGGCTTGTCGCGCTGTTGGTCGACCTTGAGGGCGATGAAGAGTTCGCGGCCCTTGCGTTCGATGGTCTTGTCCTGCGTCAGGTAGTAGTTCTTGACGTACTGCTGGGTGATGGTGGAGCCGCCCTGCGTGCCCTTGCCGGTGAGGGTGTTCCAGCCGGCCCGGAGCATGCCTTTGAGGTCGATGCCGCGGTTGCGGTAGAAGGTGCGGTCCTCGGCGGAGACGACGGCGTGCTGGGTCTGCGGGGGGATCTGGTCGATGGTGACGTCGGTGCGGTTGACGGCGCCGGTGCGGGCGATCTCGGTGGTGTCGTCGGCGTAGAGGTAGATGTTGTTCTGGGCGACGGCGTGGGCGTTGGGATCGGGCACCGGGACGATGACGTAGAGCACGGCGAAGGCGCCGACGGTGAGCAGGAGCGCGGCGGTGAGGGCGCCGAGCGTGATGCGCCAGGTGGGCAGGAGCCGGCGCCAGCGGGGGAGGGCTCGGCGGGCCGCGCGGCGGGCGGCTCGTTTGGCCTGGCGTCGGGTGCTCAAGGTCATGCCGCGATTATGTGCTATTTGATGGCCGATCAGGGGGTGGTCGGGGGGTTGGCGTGCTCGGGGAAACCGGGTGCGGCGGCTGGTCCTCGGCGCTACGGTGAAAGGTGCAAACCAGGTAGCGCCTCACGTGGCGCACTCGCATAGCGCACCCAGTTCCGTCAGCTCCGCGCGTTCGGCCCGGTACCCCCGGGTGCGGCCGGTCGGAGCCGCTGGGGTGTGCGCGGACGTCGGCGGGCATCCACCTGCCCGTATTTGTCGACAAGGAGACAATATGCTGAATCTCGCGCCCCCGGAGACGCGGACCGCACGCCCTCCTGATCCCACCGGGCCGCTCCCCGTCCTCGGGCTCTACGCGGCCGTCGCCCGCGGCGCCTTCCGCCGCTACTCCACCTACCGGGCCGCCACCGTGGCCGGCACCTTCACCAACACCGTCTTCGGCATCATCCTGGCCTCCTCCTTCCTCGCCCTCTGGCAGGCCCGCCCCAGCCTCGGCGGCTACGACCAGAGCCAGGCCGTCACCTACATCTGGGTCAGCCAGGCCCTGCTGGTCACCGTCGCGGTGTGGGGCGGCGGCTTCCAGGACGACCTCCAGGACCGCTTCCGCAGCGGGGACATCGCCGTCGACCTCTACCGTCCGGTCGACTTCCAGGGCTGGTGGCTGGCCACCGACCTCGGCCGGGCCGCCTTCCAACTGCTGGTCCGTGGCACCGTGCCGCTGCTGGTCGGCGCCCTGGTGTTCCGCACCCGGATGCCCGAGCAGCCGCTGACCTGGGCGGTCTTCCTGCTCTCGGTGCTGCTCGCGCTGGTGGTCAGCTTCGGGCTGCGCTTCCTGGTCTCGATCACCGGCTTCTGGCTGCACGACTCGGACGGGGTGCGCTCGGTGATGCTGGTGGTCTCGATGTTCTTCTCCGGGATGCTGCTGCCGATCGTGCTCTTCCCCGGCCTGCTCGGCGACCTCGCCACGGTGCTGCCCTGGGCGGCGCTGGTGAAGGTGCCGACCGACGTCTTCCTGGAGCGCTCGACCGGCGCCGGCCTGCTCGGCGCGCTCGGCTTCCAGCTCGCCTGGGCCGTCGCCCTGCTCGCCGCGGGCCGGGGCGCCCAGTGGCTGGCGACCCGCAAGGTGGTGGTGCAGGGTGGCTGAGCCGATCGTGCCCCGCACCGCGTGGGCGGTCCGCTCCTGGTGGCTGTGCGCCCGGATGTGGATGCGCTCGATGATGGCCTACCGGGCCTCCTTCGCCCTGAACCTGGTGGCCAGCCTGGCCACGCACTCGCTGGACTTCGTCGTCCTGGTGCTGATGTTCCGGCACACCGACCAGCTGGGCGGCTGGCGACTGCCGGAGATCGCCTTCCTCTACGGCACCGCGACCTTCGCCCTCGGCGTGGCCAACCTGCTGGTCGGCTCGGTCGAGGGCCTCGGCGTGCGGATCGTCAACGGATCGCTGGACACCATGCTGATCCGGCCCGCGCCCGCGCTCGCCCAACTGTGCGCCGAACGCTTCTCGCTGCGCCGGCTCGGCCGCCCCATCCAGGCCCTGGCGGTGCTCGCCTGGTCACTGGCCACCCTGGACGTCCACTGGACCTGGGACCGCGTGCTGCTGGTGCCCGCCCTGCTGGTCTGCGGCAGCGTCATCTTCGGTGCGATCTACGTCGGCGGCGCGACCGTGCAGTTCTGGTGGGGCGAGTCCAAGGAGATCCAGAACTCCTTCACCTACGGCGGCGCGACCCTGCTGCACTACCCGCCGACCATCTTCGCCAAGGAACTGGTGGCCGGCGTGGTCTTCGGCGTCCCGCTGGCCTTCGTCAACTGGCTGCCCGCCCTGCACGTCCTCGGCCGGCCCGACCCGCTCGGCCTGCCCACCGCCTTCCAGTACGCCTCCCCGCTCGCCGCCGCGCTCTGCGTCGCCGCCGCCGGGCTCGCCTGGCGGGCCGGGCTGCGCGCCTACCGCGGCACCGGCAGCTGAAGCTACCGAGGCACCGGCAGCCGAACCCCCCTCCTACGCAAGGAACCCCCATGGCACTGATCGAACTCGAGGACGTCCGCCGCACCTTCACCGTGCGGGTCCGCACCGGCCGCTTCAGCCGGGTCAGGCGCGAGGTGCGCGCGGTGGACGGGCTGAGCTTCACCGTCGAGGCCGGCGAGTGCGTCGGCTACATCGGCCCCAACGGCGCCGGCAAGTCGACCACCATCAAGATGCTCACCGGCATCCTCGTGCCCAGCGGCGGGCGGCTGCGCGTCGCCGGAGCGGACCCGGCCCGCGAACGCGTCGCGCTGGCCCGCCGGATCGGCGTCGTCTTCGGCCAGCGCACCACGCTCTGGTGGGACCTCCCGCTCCGCGACTCCTTCGAACTCGCCCGCCGGATCTACCGCATCCCCGACCGCCGATATCGCGAGAACCTCGCCCGCTGCGTCGAACTGCTCGACCTGGAAGGACTGCTGGACACCCCCGTCCGCCAGCTCTCGCTCGGCCAGCGGATGCGCGGCGACCTCGCGGCGGCGCTGCTGCACGACCCGCAGGTGCTCTACCTGGACGAGCCGACCATCGGCCTGGACGTGGTCAGCAAGGGGAAGGTGCGCGAGTTCCTGCGCGAGGTGAACCGGGACCGGGGCACCACCGTGCTGCTCACCACGCACGACCTGACCGACATCGAGCAGCTCTGCGGCCGGGTGATGGTGATCGACCACGGCCGGGTCGTCTACGACGGCGGGCTGGACGGCCTGCACGCCACCGGGCGCAGCGAGCGCACCCTGGTGGTCGACCTGGCCGAGGCCCGGCCCGAGATCGAGGTGGACGGGGCCCGGGTGGTGAAGGTCGAGGGGCCCCGGCAGTGGCTGGCCTTCCCGGCGCAGCAGAGCGCCGCGCCGATCGTGGCGGCGGTGGCCGCGCGCTATCCGCTGGTGGACCTGTCGGTGCGCGAGCCGGCGATCGAGGACGTGATCGCGCGGATGTACACGGAGGCGGCGATCGGCTGAGCCTCCTGGACGGCCGGGACGGCCTGGACGGCCTGGACGGCCTGGACGCCTTGGACGCCTTGGACGCCCTGAAACGTCCGTTCGGGCGCTGTCACCCGTCCGGGGAGGGCACGTGACTCCCCGGCGGGCAGCCGAGTTGACGTTGCATCGCTCGGCGAACAGCACACCGGAGGGCAGCGCTTCTCGATGACCGGACCCGATGTGACCGTGGTGGTCGCGGTCTACAACACCATGCCCTACCTCACCGCCTGCCTGGACTCGCTGGTCGGGCAGACCCTGGCGCCCGGGCGGCTGGAGGTGGTGGTCGTCGACGACGGCTCCACGGACGGCGGCGAGGCCGTCCTGGACGACTACGCCGCCCGCCACCCCGGGCTGTTCCGGGTGGTGCACCAGCCCAACTCGGGCGGCCCGGCGGCCCCCACGAACCGGGGCCTGGCGCTGGCCCGCGGCCGCTACGTGCTGTTCCTCGGCGCGGACGACTGGCTCGGCGCCGAGGCGCTGGAGCGGCTGGTCACGGCGGCCGACGCCTGGGGTTCGGACGTGCTGGTGCCCAAGCAGGTCGGGGTGAACGGGCGGCTGGTGCCGCAGGGGATCTTCCACGCCAACGCCGAGTCCGTCGGTTTCACCGACTCGGCGCTGGCCTGGGCGCTGTCCGACACCAAGCTGTTCCGGATGGACCTCGTCCGGCGCCACGGGCTGCGCCGCGACGAGGAGCTGAAGGTCTTCTCGGACCAGCCGTTCACCCTGGAGGCCTGCCTGCGGGCGGCCCGGGTGTCCGTCCTCGCCGACTACGACTGCTACTTCCTGGTGCTGCGCGAGGACTTGGGCAACGTCACCCAGCGGGCCGGGGTGCTGGACCGGCTGCGCGGGATCGCGGCGTTGCAGCAGGTCGCCGCCGATCTGGCCGCGCCCGGAGGGGAGTTGGACGCGATCCGGGCCCGCAGCTTCGCCTGGGACGTGCCGCGGCTGCTCCAGGACGACTTCCTGCTGCTCGACGACGCCGTCCAGGAGCAGGTCTGCGCCGAGGTCGGCCGGCTGATCGAGCGCTTCGACGCCCGCGCGGTCTACCCGCGGCTGCCCGTCGCCGAGCGGCTGCGGCTCGAACTCGCCGCCGCCGTCCGGCCGGAGGCGCTGCGGGACCTGATCCGGTACGAGGCCGCGCACGGCGACCCGCCGGTGGTCGTCGACGGGCGGCGGCACTACGCGGGCTACCCGGCGTTCCGGGACGCCCGGCTGGGGCTGCCGGACGAGCTGTTCCTGCTGGGCGAGGAGCCGGTGCGGCTGCCACCGGAGGTCCCGCCGCTCAACCTGGCCCAGCAGCTGTGGCGCGGCGCCGTGCCGGCCCAGCTGCGGCGCGGGCTGCGGCGCTACCCGGTGTGGCGCCGGCTCGCCAACACGGTGAACGGGGGCCGGGGGTGAGCGGGGGCCCCGGAGGCCGGGGCCGCCGGAGGCTGGGGGCCCCGGAGGAAAGGGGACACGAGGATGAACGGGGTGCGGGGATGAACGGGGTGCGGGGATGAGCCGGACGATGGACGTGTGCGTGGTCGGGCTGGGCAAGCTGGGCCTGCCGCTGGCCGTGCAGTTCGCGCTGAAGGGTCACCGGGTGACGGGGGCGGACATCGCTCCCGGGGTCGTCCGCAGCGTCAACCAGGGCGTGCCGCCGTTCCCCCGGGAGGCGGGTTTGGACGAGGCCCTGAAGCAGGTGGTCGCCGAGGGGCGGCTGCGGGCCACCACCGACACCACGGCCGCCGTCGCCGCCGCCGAGGCCGTGGTGCTGGTCGTCCCGCTGGTCACCGCCGCCGACGGCACCCCGGACTTCGGCCTGCTCGACGCGGCCACCGACGCCGTCGCCGCCGGGCTGCGCCGGGGCACCCTGGTCAGCTACGAGACCACCCTGCCGGTCGGCGTCACCCGGGGCCGCTGGGCGCCCCGGCTGGCGGCCGGCTCCGGGCTGGCCGCCGGGGCGGACTTCGCGCTGGTGTTCAGCCCGGAGCGGGTCCGCACCGGGCGGGTCTTCGCCGACCTGCGGCGCTACCCCAAGCTGGTCGGCGGCGTGGACGCGGCCTCGACCCGGCGCGGCGCCGAGTTCTACCGGGCCGCGCTGGACTTCGACCCGCGTCCCGACCTGCCCCGGCCCAACGGCGTCTGGGAGCTGGCCTCGGTGGAGGCGGCGGAGTTCGCCAAGCTCGCCGAGACCACCTACCGGGACGTCAACATCGCGCTGGCCAACCAGTTCGCCCGGTACGCCGACCGGGTCGGGGTGGACTTCGCGGAGATCGCCGACGCGTGCAACTCGCAGCCGTACAGCCACCTGCACCGGCCCGGCATCGCGGTCGGCGGGCACTGCATCCCGGTGTACCCGCGGCTGTACCTGTGGAACGACCCGGGCGCGACGGTCGTGCGGGCCGCCCGGGAGGCCAACCTGGAGATGCCCGGGTACGCGGTCGGGGTGCTGGACGGCGCGTTGGCGGGCGGGATCGCCGGGCAGGGCGTGCTGGTGCTCGGGGCGGCGTACCGGGGCGGGGTCAAGGAGACGGCGTACTCCGGGGTGTTCCCGCTGGTCGAGGCGGTTCGGGCGGCGGGGGCGCGGCCGTACGTCAGCGATCCGCTGTACCGGGGCGGGGAGCTGGCGGCGCTCGGGCTGCCCCCGTACGACGGGGAGCCGGTGGTGGCGGCGGTGCTCCAGGCGGACCACCCGGAGTACCGGGAGCTGGCACCGGAGGACCTGCCGGGGGTGCGGGTGCTGCTGGACGGGAGGCGGTGCACGGATCCGGCGGCGTGGGCGGTCGAGGGGGTGCGGCGGATCGTGCTGGGCGGGGCGTGATCGTGCTGGGCGGAGCCCGAGGGGGTGCGGTTTCAGGCTCTGACGGGCGTGCGGGGCGCCGCGTCGGCGGGCACGGTGGACCGCACACGGTGTGAGGGGGCGGGTACGGGGCGTGCGCGCGGCGGCGCGCGAGGCGTGCCCGGTCGCGTGACCAGGCGCGTGATCGCGGGGCGCGCCCTCGCCCGCGCCGGGCAGCGGGCAGACTGGCGGGGTGAGTGACGAAGCCTTCAGCGGTACGGGCCCCGGGGTCCGGTTCACCGCCGCCGACGAGCAGAAGAGACATGGCGTCCGCCGGATGAAGACCATCGCGACCGGCCTGCTGGCCTTCGCGAGCCTGGTCTTCGCCCTCGCCACCTGGGCCAAGGCGGCCGGCGCCGGCGCCTGGGCCGGGTACGTGGCGGCGGCCGCCGAGGCGGGCATGGTCGGCGCGCTGGCCGACTGGTTCGCGGTGACGGCGCTGTTCCGCCGCCCGTTCGGCCTGCCGATCCCGCACACCGCGATCATCCCGACCAAGAAGGACGCCTTCGGGCGCTCGCTCGGCGACTTCGTCGGCGACAACTTCCTCTCCGGCCACGTGGTGCGCGGGCGCCTCGCGGCGCTGGGCATCGCCCGGCGGCTGGGGGAGTGGCTGGCCGCGCCGGGCAGCGCCGAGCGGGTCACCAAGGAGGCCTCGGCGGCGCTGCGCGGGGTGCTCGCGGTGCTCCGGGACGACGACGTGCAGGCGGTCGTCGCCGAGGCGGTGACCAGGCGTGCGGCGGCCACCTCGGTGGCCGAGCCGATGGGCCGGATGCTGGGCAAGGTGGTCGCGGACGGCGGGCACCACGGCGTGGTCGACCTGGTGGCCGTCCGGGCGCACGGCTGGCTGACCGCCAACCACGAGGAGGTGGTCCAGCGGGTCACCCAGAAGACCCCGGGCTGGACGCCCAAGTTCCTCGACCACCAGGTCGGCGAGCGGGTCTACAAGGAGCTGATGCGGTTCGTCACCGACATCCGGGACGACCCGGACCACCCGGCCCGCGGTGCCATCGACAACTTCCTCGCCGACTTCGCGACCGAACTGCAGACCGACCCGGAGACCATCGCCCGGGTGGAGCGGGCCAAGGTGGAACTGCTGGCCCGGCCCGAGGTGCAGGACCTGATCGCCTCCACCTGGGCGGCCGTCCGCACCCTGGTGGTGAACGCGGCCGGAGACGAGGACAGCGAACTGCGCCGGCGCATCCGCGAGGGCGTGGGCAGCTTCGGTGCACGCCTGGCCACCGACGCCAAGCTCCAGGCCAAGGTGGACGGCTGGCTCCAGGACGCCGCCCAGTACCTGGTCGACACCTACCGCGCCGAGATCACCTCGCTGATCTCCGAGACGGTGGCGGGCTGGGACGCCGACGACGCCTCCCGCAAGATCGAGGCCAACGTGGGCCGCGACCTGCAGTTCATCCGGATCAACGGCACCGTGGTCGGCGCCATGGCCGGGCTGCTCATCCACACCGTCGCGACCGCCCTCGGAGGCTGACCCCGGGGCGGCCTATCCTTGCCAGCACCTGTCGGTACGCGCGTAGAGGAAGTAGGGAACCACCGTGGTCCAGCCGGACGGAAGTCGGATCGGAAACCCCAGTGGCCAGGGGGGCATCGAGGCGTTCATCGCCGGGATGCCCAAGGCGGAGCTGCACGTCCACCACGTGGGTTCGGCCTCGCCGCGCGTCGTCGCCGAGCTGGCGGCCCGCCACCGCGGCCGGTCGAAGGTGCCGGTCGACCCGGCGGCGCTCGCCGAGTACTTCACCTTCACCGACTTCGCGCACTTCATCGACGTCTACCTGAGCGTCGTGGACCTGATCCGCGACGCCGAGGACGTCCGCGCGCTCACCTACGGCGTGGCCGAGGACATGGCGCGCCAGAACATCCGGTACGCCGAACTGACCATCACCCCGTACTCCTCGGTCAAGCGGGGCATCCCGGACGTCGCCTTCATGGAGGCGATCGAGGACGCCCGGCTGCGCGCCGAGAAGGAGCTCGGGGTCGTACTGCGCTGGTGCTTCGACATCCCCGGCGAGGCCGGTCTGGAGGCCGCCGAGGAGACCGCCCGACTCGCCGTCGACCTGGCCCCCGAGGGCCTGGTCAGCTTCGGCCTCGGCGGCCCGGAGATCGGTGTGCCGCGCCCGCAGTTCAAGCCCTACTTCGACCGGGCGCGGGCGGCCGGCCTGCGCAGCGTCCCGCACGCGGGCGAGACCACCGGGCCGGAGACGGTCTGGGACGCGATCCGGGTGCTCGGCGCCGAGCGCATCGGGCACGGCACGCAGTCGGTGAAGGACCCGGCGCTGCTGGACCACCTGGGTGAGCACCGGATCCCGCTGGAGGTCTGCCCGACCTCCAACATCGCCACCCGGGCGGTGGAGCGGATCGAGGAGCACCCGATCAAGCGGATGGTGGACGCCGGGCTGCTGGTCACGATCAACAGCGACGACCCGCCGATGTTCGGCACCGACCTCAACACCGAGTACGCCGTCGCGGCGCGGCTGCTGGGCCTGGACGAGTCCGGGGTGGCGGCGCTGGCGCGCAACGCGGTCGAGGCGTCCTTCCTGGACGTGGCGGGCAAGGCGCGGCTGGCCGGCGAGATCGACGCGTACCTGGCGGGCTGGAAGGCCTGATTCCCGGCGTCCGCCCTGGTGGACGCCCCGTGAGCCCCGTGAACCGCCCCGCCGGCACCTGCCGGCGGGGCGGTTCTCTGTTCCCGCCCGGAGGTGGTGCCAAAGTGGCGCCACTAATGGCTCGACATGGCACCACTGCTGTGCCATGCTGAAGCCATGGACCTCACGCCGTACGTCGAAAACCTTCGGAACGAGCTCGCGGTGGCCGCGGGCACGGGCGGGGACGAAGCCCGTGCGCTGGCCGAGCGGCTGACGCTGCCGCTGGATTCGGCCGTGCGGCTCACCCTGCTCAACGCGCTCTCGGCCGCGATGGGCGAAGTGACCCGCGAGCTCGCCCCCGGCTCGGTGGACGTGCGGCTGCGCGGGCTCGATCCCGAGTTCGTCGTCACCGTACCGCCCGGCGCCGACACCTTCCACGGCGATGCGCCGCCCGTGGTGCCACCGATGGCGCCGATGGTGGCGTCGGTGGCACCAGTGGCGCCGCCCGTGGTGCCGGAGTCGGACGAGACGGGCACGGCCCGGATCAACCTGCGCCTGCCCGCCCACCTCAAGGCCCGGGCTGAGGAGGCCGCCGGGCAGGAGGGCCTCTCCCTCAACGCCTGGCTGGTCCGGGCCGTCGCCGGCGCGCTGGAGGCCGGCGAGCCGGCCGCCCGCCCGGCCGCCGCACCGGCCCCCCAGCCCGCGGTCCGCCCGCGCCGCGGCGGCCAGGGCTTCACCGGCTGGGTCCACTGACGCTTCCGCCCGCTCTACCCGCTCCATCCGTTCCGCCCGCTCGACCCGCTCCGCCTGCTAGACCCGCTCCATCCGCTCCATCCGCGCTCCATCCGCAACGACGTCACCCCCGCTCCGACCAGCGGGAACACCCATCAGAGTCAAGAGGACGGGACAGCCATGCCTACGTACGAGACCGACGGACCGATCTCCGCCACCCTCGAATTCGAGATCGGCTCGGTGCGGATCAGCGCGAGCAAGCGCACCGACACCGTGGTCGAGGTCAAGCCCGCCAACCCCGCCGAGGAGGCCGACGTCAAGGCCGCCCAGCAGACCCAGGTCGACTACGCCGGCGGCCGGTTCACCCTCAAGGGCCCGAAGAAGCGCTCGCCGTTCGGCCGGATCGGCTCGATCGACATCCTGATCGAGCTGCCGGCGGGCTCGGAGATCAACGCCGACGCCCCGATGGCCACCTTCGTCGCCGAAGGCCCGCTCGGCGACTGCCGGCTGAAGACCTCGCTCGGCCGGATCCAGGTCGAGCAGGCCGCGAGCGCGCGGCTCAAGACCGACCACGGGGAGGTCCGGGTCGACTCGGTCGACGGGGACGCGGAGGTCTCCGGGCTCGGCCGGGTCGCGGTCGGCACGGTCGGGGGCGCGCTGACGGTCAAGAACAGCAACGGCGACACGGAGGTCCGCGAGGTCCACGGGGCGCTCAAGGCGAGCTCCTCCTTCGGCCGGATCGAGGTCGGCACCGCCCACGCGGGGGTGGACGCCAAGACGGCGCACGGCCCGATCCGGATCGGCCGGGTGGTGCGCGGCCAGGTCACCATGCAGACCTCCCTGGGGGACTTGGAGGTCGGCATCGCGGAGGGCACGGCGGCCTGGCTCGACGTGCACAGCAAGGTCGGCACCGTGCGCAACGCCCTCGGCGCGGCGCAGGGCCCGGGCGACGCCCGGGAGACCGTCGAGGTCCGCGGCCGCACCCAGCTCGGCGACGTCGTGATCCGGAGGGCGTGATGGCGGCGATCTCGGCAGTCGGACTGACCAAGTCCTACGGCGACAAGGCCGTGCTGAACGGCATCGACCTGGAGATCCCGGCGGGCAGCGTGTTCGCCCTGCTCGGGCCGAACGGCGCCGGCAAGACCACCACCGTGCAGATCCTTTCCACCCTGATCCCGGCCGACGGCGGGGTGGCCCGGGTGGCCGGGCACGACGTGGTCGAGCAGGCCTCCGGGGTGCGGGCGGCGATCGGTGTCACCGGCCAGTTCTCGGCGGTGGACAACCTACTCACCGCCGAGGAGAACCTGCTGCTGATGGCGGACCTCAACCACCTCCCCCGTCGGGAGGGGCGGAGGCGGGCCGAGGATCTGCTGCGGCGGTTCGACCTCACGGAGGCCGCGCGCAAGCCGGTCGTCACCTTCTCCGGCGGCATGCGGCGCAAGCTCGACCTGGCGATGACGCTGGTCGGCGATCCGCAGGTGATCTTCCTCGACGAGCCGACCACCGGGCTGGACCCGCGCAGCCGGCGGACGATGTGGGAGATCATCCGGGGGCTGGTCGCCGACCACGGGGTGACGATCTTCCTCACCACCCAGTACCTGGAGGAGGCCGACGAACTCGCCGACCGGATCGCCGTCTTGGACGGCGGGCGGATCGTCGCCGAGGGCACGGCGGACGAGCTGAAGCGGATCGTCCCCGGCGGGCGGATCCGGCTCCAGTTCGCGGACGCCGCCCAACTGGGGGCTGCCGCCGGGCTGTTCGACTACGCGGCGGTCGACACCGAGGCGCTGCGGCTGGACATCCCGGGGGACAACTCCGTGGTCACCGTGAAGGCGGTGCTGGACGCGCTCGACAACGCCTCGGTCCAGGCCGAGTCGCTGGTCGTGGAGACGGCCGATCTGGACGACGTGTTCCTCACTCTGACCGGGGAGGGCGCCCGATGAGCGCTTCGGTGAGCTACGCGGTCAGTGACTCGCTGACCATGCTGCGGCGCAACCTCAAGCACGCGCTGAGGTATCCGTCGCTGACCTTCGCGGTCGTGATCATGCCGGTGATGATGCTGCTGCTGTTCAACTACGCCTTCGGCGGCGCGCTCGGCGCGGGCATCGGCGGCGGCAGCTACATCGACTACGTGACACCCGGAATCCTGCTGATGGCGGCCGCCTCGGGGTCGCTGGTCACGGCGATCGGGGTCTGCGTCGACATGACGGAAGGCATCGTCAACCGCTTCCGCACGATGGCGATCTCACGCTCGGCCTTCCTGGCCGGGCACGTGGTCGGCAGCGTGATACAGACCATGCTCGGCCTGGTCCTGGTGGTCGGCGCGGCGCTCGCGATGGGCTTCCGGCCCAACGCCGGGCTGGTGGAATGGCTGGCGGCCGTCGGACTGCTGCTGTTCGTCACTGTCGCGCTGACCTGGATATCGGCGGGCATCGGGTTGGTCGCCAAGACGGTGGAGAGCGCCAGCAACCTGCCGATGCCGATACAGTTCCTGCCCTTCATCGGCAGCGCGATCGTCCCGCCCGACTCGATGCCGACCGCCCTGCGGTGGTTCGCCGAGTACCAGCCGTTCACGCCGATCATCGAGACCCTGCGGGGGCTGCTGATGGGCACCCCGATCGGCAACAGCGCCTGGAGCGCGCTGGCGTGGTGCACCGGGCTGACGCTGATCGGCTACTTCTGGTCGAGGAGCGTCTTCTACCGGCGGTGACGGGGGTGCGGCCGGTAGCGGGAGGCCCGGGAGGACAGCGATGTCCGCCCGGGCCTCCCGGCGTCGTGGCCGGTCCTGAGTCTTGGCCGGTACCGAGTCGCGGCCGGTGGTGGTGGACGCCCAGGGCCTGGGCCGGAGCCGATCGGAGCCCCAACCGCCGGACATCCGGTAGTAAAGTCCGGGCAAAGGCTCACCCTGGGGAGGGGCGCATGACGGCGGCACGTCGCAAGCGGATCGTGTGGTGGCTCAGAGGTGTGGCGCTGGCGGCGTTCCTGGTCTATCTGCCGGGCTATCAGGCCTCGTTCTCAGGCGGGCTGGTGGAGGTCGAGCGCTGGCTCAACCATCCGCTGCCGCTGCTCGGCGCCACCGTCGTGCTGGCCGTGGTCTCGCTGGTGATCCAGTTCGAGTTCCGCACCTGGTGGTCGCAGGTCGGCTGCGCGGCCGCCCTGGTGTCGCTCGTCTTCCTCGCTGGGGTGGCCGTGCTCCTGTCGTTGCTGCTCGACCGCGACGGGCAGCCCGTCAGCCGGAAGAGCCACCCGGAGCACCCGGACCGCGTGCTGACCGTGACCGACGTCGCCTTCTCGATCGACCCGATCTACCGGGTCGAGCTGTTGACCGGCAGCGGTTGGTCCGCCCGCCACTGGGAACTGGGCGAATGGGACATCCGTGGCGGCGAGTTCGGCAGGATCGACTGGTCCGGGCCGGACCGGATCGCTGTGACCGGGGTGAAGGGGACCGAGACCGCGGTGTTCACCCTCGACCCGGACGGCCGGCCGATCAGGCAGGGTCTGACGCCCCGGTAGGCCGGGAGACCGGGAGGCCGGTAGAGCTGGGGGGCGGTAGAGCTGGGGGGCGGCAGGGCCCGGGGGGGGGGGGGGGGGGGGGGGGGGGGGGGGGGGGGGGGAAACCCCCCCCCGGGGGGGGGGGCCCCCCCCCCCCGGGCCCGGGCGGGGTTACCAGGTGTCGATGCCCATCTTCTTGGCCGCGTCGTGGACGGCCTTGTAGTGGGCGTGCGACATGCCGGACTGCTTGTCCTTCTCGGGCAGGTTCTTGTCCGCCGCGCGGAACTCGTCGCGGGCCTCGGCGAGCAGGCTCGTGCCGTAGGACACGGGGACGTCCTTGACACCGTGGGACGGGTGGGTCTTCTCGGCCGTCTTGCTGCCCGCCTTGATCAGGATGTCGCGGGCCTTGTTGAAGTCGTCGGCCTTGACCGTCTTCGGGTTGCTGAGCTGGGCCTGCACCCGGGCCGTCGGCTGGGCCGGCGCGGTGCCTGCGGCCATGGCGGGAGCGGCAGCGGCGGCGCCGAGGGCGCCGGCGGCGGCGACTGCCACGAGGGCGTTCCGGAGGGTCCTGTTCATGGATATCGATCCCTTCGCAATGTCTAAGCATCAGTGCCCGCAACGGACTTGGAGTCCGTGGGAGTGCGAACTCCTCGGCACTACCCCGGCCCTCGTCGGCGGCAAACCGGCGTCGGTTCGGGGGTGGTTGGGGAGCGGCAGGATCAGGCCGTCTTGTGAATATGGGGTTATCGGACGGCTGGGTCAGCAGGGGCGAAAGAGTCTCAAGGGGACGGCCAGGACCGGGTGTGCGGAGGGCGGGCCGTTCGTCGAACGGCCCGCCCGATGCGGTGGGTCAGACGTCGAACTCGCCGGCGCGGATGGCGGAGACGAGGTCGCGCCATTCGGTGACATCGAGTTGGGCGATCGCGTCGGGCCGGAGGCTGCTGCGGACATAGACGGCGTCGGAGGTGACGGCCACCTCCGGGCAGCTCGCGGCGTCGCCGCAAGACTCAGGACGCTGCCAGGTCAGATCCTTCATTGTGCTGGCCTTCCTAGGTTCGGGCCTGCCGGTCGAAATTGCCGGCGCGGATGGCGGAGAGGAGGTTGGGCCATTCGTCGGTGGTGAGTTGGGCGATGGCGTCGGGCCGGAGGTTGCTGCGGACATAGATGGCATCGGAGGTAACGGCCACCTCGGGACAGTTGTTGCCGTCTCCACGAGCCGTGGGGCGTTTCCAGATCAGGTCTTTCATCGTGCGGATCGCCTCTGTTCGGCGCGCTACAGGTCAAGCTCTCCGGAGCGGATGGCGGAGACGAGGTCGCGCCATTCGGTGGGGGTGAGTTGGGCGATGGCGTCGGGTAGAAGAGTGCTGCGGATGTATACGACATCGGGACCTATGGCCACCTCGGGGCAGGAGTTGCCGTCTGCGCAGGCCTTGGGGCGCTTCCAGTGGAGGGTCTTCATGGCTTAGATCTCTTTCTTGATAAGCCTGATGGCATCACGAGACTGGCTCTCGGTGAGAGACCGCTCGGCCATCGTGTCAATGATGTGGCGGTAGTTCTTCAAGTGCTTCTGCTCATGTAGGAACGCCGGGCCGCCTACTGCGTCGAGCTGGACGGTGTCCAAGCGGGGAACTGGCCCCTTCGCGTAGAAGATGCCTTGGCCCGCACCAATGAACCCATTGGTGCTGAAGGTGATCACTCGAAGTGCCACGTGGGGAAGTTCCGAGTACTCAAGCAGCTTGTCCAGCTGATTCTTTGCGGCATCGCGGCCACCGAACAGCATGCGCAGGGCGGCTTCGTGAACCAGCGCCGAGTACGGTTGAGCACCTTCGCTCATCAGTAGTGCCGAGCGCTGAAGTCGGTGCTCGACACGTGCTTCGAGGAGCCGAGGCGGAAGCGTCGGGTAGACGTCTTTGAAGATCGCTCTCCCGTACTCCTCTGTCTGCATAGCGCCGGGAATGTGCGAGATCTGATAGGTGAGCATTCCCCTGGCGAAGTACTCCATCTCGGCGATGTTGAGGAAGCCAGGCGGCACGGACCCTCGGTAGTCCTCCCACCAACCCTTGTGGCGTTCCTCGGCCATGGCCGCGAGCGCTTCCACGAAGGCGCGATCGCTCTCCTCATAGTCGCAAGCGAGCATGCGTACCCGCTCGGCGCTGATCGGGTACTGCCCCTTCTCGATCTGAGTGATCTTCGGTCGGGCGAATCCGAACAACGCGGCGGCTTCGGCAGTTGTGCGGCCCGCGCAGTCGCGCATCTTCCGCAGCTCGGTGCCTACTCGTTCCTGCCTGGCTGACGGGGTGGTTCGTGGTGGCATGCCCTCAAGCATCCATCGCGATCCCGCGAAGGGTCCAGCAATCCATCGATCGAGTGAAGGTTGGGGTAGAAGTACCCGTACATGTACCACCAATGCCCTACAGTCGGTGACGCACCGATCACCGAGATGGGCGTCATTGTCCCGCTCGGCATTTCCCCTTCACCTCTCCGGGAGATCCCTGTGCGTAACCTCAACTCCCCCTCCCTCGCCCTCGCTCGCGACACCCTCCGCGACGGCATGACCCGCGTCGGCTGGTCGCCCTCCTCCATCGCGGACGCCGAGCTCGCCCTCGTCGAACTGATCGTCAACGCCTGGCGTCACGGCGAGACGACCTCCCCCGTCGTCCTCATCCACTTCCTCTCGAATACTCTCCGCGTCACCGTCGCGGACCGCTCCTCCACCCTCCCCGAGCAGCGAACGCCGTGCCCGCTCGCCGAGTCCGGCCGGGGCCTCCAGCTGGTCGCCGGCCTCACCCACCGGTGGGGCGTCGACCCCCTGAAGCTGGGCAAAATCGTTTGGTTCGAGCTGGACGGTGTCGCGTGATCGCCCACCACCCCATCCATCCGGCCGATCCGGCGCTGCGCCACCTCACGGCCCGCCAGATCACCGGACTCATCGTCGAACTCCGCACCGAGGGGCGTGAGTTCGGGATCCTCTGGCCCTCCGCCCAGCCCGGCGAGACCGACCTCAACGGCCGCGCCCTCGTCTCCCTCGGCAACATCCCGGCCAGCACCCTCATCAACCTCCTCGCCCTCCTCCGCGAGTACAAGCGCGAGCGGGACCGCCGCCGATGCTAGGTCTCCTGACCTTCAACCTCCTGGCCTCCCTCCTCGGCGCCCTCTGCGAAACCCGCGCCCGCCACCTCCACGACCGCACGGCCGCCTACGCAGTGCTTGCCTCATGTCAAGCCTGCGATTCCGCACGGCACTTCGCGGTACCGACGTGCGAGTTCGGTCGGCAGGTAGCCTCCGGGTGGTGAGCACCGATTTTCAGCAGGCGCGGCTGTCACTCGGTGTGCGGCTACGGGAGTTGCGCACCGAGGCGGGCGTGAACGGCCGCGACCTCGCCGGACGGCTGGGCTGGCCGGCGTCGAAGATTTCGAAGCTGGAGAACGGCAAGCAGACGGCCACTCCCGCGGATCTTCATGCGTGGGCCGAAGCGCTGGGATGCCCCGAGACCGCTGCCGAGTTGAAGGGCAGGCTGCAAGGCCTGGAGTACCGCTATCGGGGATGGAAGCGGGTGCTGGCCGGCGGGCACCGGGTGCGCGAGGAAGCCGGAGTCAGGCACGGCCGGGAGGCGGCGGTGACCACCGGCTACGAACCTGCCATCATCCCGGGCATTTTCCAGATCGCGGAATACGCCCGCCACGTCCTGACTCGCGCAACCGATCTGGATGACGGGCCACGTGACATCGAGGAAGGAGTATGTGCCCGGTTGAAGCGCCAGGAGTCCCTCTACCAGCGAGGGAAGCGCTTCCGCTTCATCATGTCCGAGGCCGCGCTGTACGTGCAGATCTGTCCGCCCGACGTTCTGGCTGCTCAACTCGACCGTCTGGGAGGCCTGCTGGGGCTCGACTCGGTTGAGGTGGGGATCGTTCCGCTCGGGGCTCCGGTGGCGGTCATTCCCAAGCACGGCTTCTGGATCTACGACGACAGGCTCGCGATCGTCGAGACGTGGAACGCTGAGCTGTGGCTCGACGAACCCGCCGACATCGCTCTGTACCGGAAGGTCTGGGGAAAGCTGCACGATGCTGCGGTGTACGGCCCCGCGGCACACCGGCTGATCTCCCGTGCGCGCTCGACGCTGGCACTGGCAGCCACCTGAGCAACGTGCGGAAGCCTCGCCGCGCATAGGAGAAATGCGGAGAAATGCGGCTCACACCGGCATGGTTGGGCCTCTACCGTGTCGGACAGGACCTTGCCGGCACCCGAGTGACCGGCACCGATCGAGAGGAGCCGGAATGGGCGAGCACGGAGACGGCAAGGGTGGCGAGGACGGGGACAAGAAGCAGTCCCCGAAGGAGTCCGACGGCCAGTGGACCAAGCCCGTGAAGCCGTCGAAGAAGTGAGCTCCAACTGATGGATGAATACGCACAGTTGCTGGCGCGGATGGAATCGGCGGGGGCGCTGGGCGAGGGGTGGCGGGGCGCGTTCGAGCGTGCCCCGCGCTCTTCCTTCGTCCCGGACTCCGTCTGGGCCCCGGACGACGACAGCCCGACCGGCTACGGCCGGATCACCCGGGCCGACCACCCGGACTCCTGGTGGGCGCTGGTGAACGCCGACGAGGTGGTGGTCACCCAGATCGATGACGGCCTCGATACCGGGCCGGGCATCGCCACCTCCTCGGCCTCCATGCCCTCCCTCGTCGCGAGAATGCTCCGGCACCTGGACGTGGTCGACGGGAACACCGTGCTCGACATCGGCACCGGCACGGGATGGACGAGCGCGCTCCTCTCCGCCAGGCTCGGTGACGTCCACGTGACCACCGTCGAGGTCGATCGAGCGGTCGCCGCCGCAGCGGTCCGACGGCTCACCGCAGCGGGCTTCCATCCCAGTTGCTCGACCGGCGACGGCCTCGAAGGCCGGCCCCTCCGGGCGCCTTACGATCGCATCCATTCCACGGCGGCGGTTCGCCGACTGCCGCGTGCCTGGCTCGAACAGACCCGCCCCGGCGGCGTGATCGTCACCCCCTGGGGCACGCCCTACGCCAACGCCGGACTCCTGCGCGTGGTGGTCGGCGTGCCGGGGGAGCCCTCCCGGGGCAAGTTCGTGGACAACGCCAGCTTCATGTGGGTCCGCAGCCAGCGCCCCCACCCGGTGGCCGAACCGACCGGCCGGCCGATCCTCCGGGGCTCGTCGCCGATCGACCCGGAGCTGGCGCTGGAGAACGTGGACGTGGCGTTCGCCATCGGCCTCCGGGTGCCCGGCGTTCGGTATCACCACACCTGGGACGACGCGGACCCCGGCGGCACCTATCGGATGCGGCTCTCCGACGGCGCCGGCTCCTGGGCGTCCGTCCGCCACCACGACTGGGGCGCCGCCGACGCAGTCCAGCAGGCCGGGCCCCGCCGCCTGTGGGACGAGATCGTCCGCGCCCGCCGACGATGGCTCGCCGACGGCGAACCGGACCTCACCCGCTTCGGCGTGACGATGACGCCGACCGGCGAACAGCACGTGTGGCTCGACGAGCCCGGCAACCTGATCGGATGACCCAGCCGCGAACCCCCAGGCACCTGACCTGAGCCCCCGCGCAGGAAGTCGGCCCGGCCGACTTCCTGCGCGGGGGCCTTCGAAGCCCCGCCGCATCCCCTTCGTCCCTTTTTTTGTCTTTTTTTGAGGTTTCCCAACCCGTGGGAACAATGGTAAGAGTAGGCA
>NZ_JBWKEQ010000043.1:39226-70658 GCF_056435365.1 Kitasatospora sp. NPDC043949
TGAAAAGCGCAGTGTGTGGTTAAAGCACCCCCAACACGTGTGCCCCCCCCCCCCCCCCACCCCCCCACCCCCCCCCCCCCCCCCCCAAAAAAAACCCCCCCCCCCCCCCCCCCCCCCCCCTGGGCCTTCAGAATCCCGGCCGCATCCTGGCCGTCCTTTTCGGCGCCTTCTGTGAAGCTCGCCCGCGCGGTGGAACCGGTGGCAGGCGCAGACGGTCACCTTCGGTGTGACCTCGAACGAATCGCAGACCGATCCCGTCCGCCCCCACGTCAGCCGCAGGCGCATGCTGTTGGGCGTCGCCGGCGTGGCGGCGGCCGCCGTCACCGTCGGGGGCATCGGCTGGTGGGCGCGGCGGGACGCCGACACCGGCCACCGCGTCTGGAGCCGGACCGGCACCGGCAGCCGGGTCGCCCTGTCGGCCACCCCGCAGTCCGACCTCTACGTCGCGGACTTCGACGGCACGGTCAGGGCCCTCGACCTGCGGACCGGCGCCCCGCGTTGGAGTGCCGAGGTCGCCTCGCGCAACCCCGCCGACAGCAGCTTCGGCTGGCCGATCGCCGCAGGTGACGGACTGGTCTGCGTGACCACCGACTCCCACGTCCACGCCCTGGACGCCGCGTCCGGAGCCGTCCGGTGGACCGTGCCGGCGCCGAGGGGCTACCTGTCCGGATGGACGGACGGCCCCACCGTCGGCGGGGACGTGTTCGTGATCTGCGACGGCCGCGTCCACTCCTACGACGCGGCCACCGGCGAGGCCCGGTGGGCCGGCCCGCTGGAGGCCGCCTGCGGGCCGGCGGTCGCGGGCGGCACCGTGTACCTCGCCGCCCCTGCGGGCGGGATCTCCGCCCTCGACGCGAAGACCTGTGAGCGACGCTGGGAGCAGCCCGCCGTCGGCACGCTCGTCGACCGGCCCGTGGTCCACGAGGGCGTCCTCTACCTGTCGGCTTCCGCCGGCGCCGCCTCGACCGTCTCGGCCTCGACCGTCTCCGCCCTGGACGCGGCGACCGGTCGGGTGCTCTGGCAGCGTGACGACCTCGGCCACCCCGTTGTCCAGCCCGCCCCGGTCGCCGACGGGACGCTCTGCCTCCTCGACAACGACCGGGTCATCGCCGTCGAGGCGGGTACGGGCCGCAGCCGGTGGACGTCCTCGGTGCCGGACGGCCTGGGCCGGGGCATGAGCACCATGGCCGTCGCCGACGGCCGGGTCTACGTGGCGCTGAACGACGGTCGGCTGCACGCCCTCGACCTCGCCACCGGCCGGCTTCAATGGCAGGACGATCCGGCCAAGTTCGGCACCGAGTACACCGGGCTCTCGCTGACGGCCTTCGGCGGCGTCGCCTACCGCGGCAGCCGGGCCGGCCTCTACGCGGCGGGCATACCCGCGGCCTGACCTCCGCGCGAGGTCTCGGCGCGGCAGGGCACCGCGCGGTGCGCCTTCAGGCAGCGGGCACTGCCCGTAGGGACCTGGCGCCCGGGTCGACGTCACCGATATCCAGGAGAGTGAGCTTTCGAGTCGAGAGGGGGACGATGCACGCCCACGACAGGACCAAGGCTGCCGCCGCCGGCAAGGCCCGCACGCCGGCCCGTACTTCGGAGCCGACGACCAGGAACCCGAACCGGGCGCAGGCCGCCGCCCAGTCGCTGCTCGGCCTCCAGAGCACCCACGGCAACGCGGCCGTCGTGCAGATGCTCCGCGCGACCGGGATCCAGCGCGCGTCCGACCAGAACCGGCCCATGATCAATCACCAGAACCCGGACGACGACTGGGAGGCCGACAACACCGCGCCCGCGCGTACGGACGGTCTCGTCCTCAGCGGTCACGGCGCCTGGGAGGCCGCGAACGGCAGCTTCCGGGTGCCCGCGGGGACGCGGGTGCACTTCTACACGCAGCACGGGATGGTCCTCCCCGACGACCTGGGCGGGCAGGTGGAGAACGGCGCCAACCGGGGCGGCAGCGTGGAACAGGGGCAAGAGCGTGGCGCCGCGCGCACCGTGGTGGGCGGGCGGAGCCTGCAGAACTACACCATCTCCTACCCCAGCGGCCTCACCATCCGGGGAAACCCGGCGATCGCCAGCCCGGTTGGCGGCGGGTACGACGTCGAACTCGATCCGGGGACGCCGGCCGCAACCGTCATCAACGTCGCCACGCTGATCGACCCCCAACTCGCGGGCCGCTCGATCGTCTTCGACGGCGACGTGCTGCTGAGCGACATCCTGCGGCCCGGCATGGGCGACGTGCACTTCGCGGCCTGCCGCTTCGTCGAGACCAACAGGCCCGGGACGCGGAACCAGGGCCGTCCTCAGAACCACAACTACGCCGGCGACCCCGGCGAGGCCGGCGGTCTCTACAACCCCTGACCCGCCCGGCCTCCAATGCTCCGCGCTCCGCGCAGGAAGTCGGCCCACCCGACTTCCTGCGCAAGGGGCGCCGCCCCGAGCAGGCCTCAACCAGCCACGCGCACCACGTACTTGCCGGTGGCCCGCCCCTCCGCCATGGCGTCGTGGGCGGCGGGGACGGAGGCCAGGCCGGGGACTTCGGTGACCGGCAGCGTGAGGTCACCGGCGGCGAGCAGGTCGAGGACCGTGCGGATGGCGCGGGCGAGCCGTTCGGGGGCGGTGGCGGCCAGGGCGCGGTGGCTGAAGCCGGTGATGGTGAGGTTCCCGGCCATCAGGCGGCCGAGCGGCGGCAGGTCGGCGACGGCGCCGCCGCCCGCGTTGCCGAAGAGGACGATCCGGCCGCCGGGTGCGGTGAGTTCGAGGTCGAGCTCCAGGGCCTCGGTGCCCAGCGGGTCCAGCACGAGGTCGACGCCCCGGCCCCCGGTCGCGGCCCGGACGGCCTCGGGCAGTGCCTCGTCGCGGGCGAAGGCGTGGTGGTAGCCGGAGGCGACGGCGGACGCCGCCTTCTCCGGGCGGCCCACCGTGCCGATCAGCCGACCGCCGCCCCCGATCAGCGGGACCAGTTGGGCGACGGCGTGGCCGATCCCGCCGCCGGCCGAGTGCACCAGGACGGTGTCCCCGGCGGTGAGCCGGCCGGCGTCGGTGAGCAGCAGCACGGCGGTGGCCAGGCCCAGCGGGGCGGCGGCGGCCTCGCGCAGCGCCAGCCCGTCCGGGACGGGCACGGTGAGCGCGGCCTCGGCGAGCACCACCTCGGCCAGGCCGCCGCCGACGGGCGCGGCCGCCACCCGGTCGCCCACCGCCAGTCCGGTGACGCCCTCGCCGACCGCCCGGACGGTGCCGGCCACCTCCTTGCCCGGCCGGTACGGCCAGGCGGTGACGTAGCCGGCGTCGCCCCGGCGGCCCATCACGTCGACGAAGTTCAGCCCGGCGTAGGCGACGTCGACCGCCACCTGGCCGGGGCCGGGGCTCGGGGCCTCGACCTCCCGGATCTCCGTGTGCTCGGCCCCACCGGGTGCGGTCATCACCAATGCGCGCATGTCGGTCCCCCTCGACTACGATTTTCGACGAACGGCGAAATTGACGTGGGGTAGTGGTACCACGTAGTTTCGATGATTGTCGAACATCGCAGATCAAGCGCAGATCAAGCGCTTGAATCAACCGCAGATCAGGGAGGTCGGATCATGCCCCGCAGTACCCGGCGCCGACCGGCGCTCGCCCACCCCGCGACCGGGGAGATCGACCTGCTCGACGTCCTGCACGCGCTCTCCGACCCCACTCGGATGACCATCGTGCGCATCCTGCGCGCCGAACCCGAGCGGGCCTGCGGCACCTTCCCGGTGGACGTCGCCCCCTCCACCCTCAGCCACCACTTCAAGGTGCTGCGCGAGTCCGGCCTGATCCGCCAGCGCGAGGAGGCCAACCGCAAGTTCTCCGCCCTGCGCGCCGTCGACCTGGAGCAGCGCTTCCCCGGCCTCCTCGACACCATCCTCGCCGCCCACACACGGGCCGAAGCCGACGCACAGGCCGAAGCTGACGTGCAGGCCGAGCCCCACGCGCGGGCCGAAGCCCGCGCGTAGGCAGCCGCCCGCGCGCGGTGGCGCAGCCCGTCAGCGCAGGCGCGAGGAGGACAGGATCGACGCCAGGTGCGCCACCACCATGCCCCAGGTGATCACCGCGATCCCCGCGACCGCCGCCCGCGTCGCGTCCAGGTTGCCGAGCGCCGCGTCCGCCACGGCCGCCGCCAGCAGCACCAGGGAGGCCTCGATGCCGTTCGTCACCCGGTGGATCTTGAACACCGAGGCGAGCCGGCGCGCGGTAGCGATGCCCTGCGAGCGCGGCTGGGTGGACTCCTCGTCCGCCGGGGCCTGCCCGCTGCGGGCCCGGGCCACGTCCACCAGGTCCGTCGAGGCCTTGAGCAGCACCACGCCCAGCGCGGCCGCCAGGCCCACCGACACCCACAGCTCCGACCCGCCCCGGGCCGCCCGCACGCCCGCGCCGATCATCAGCGCCGCGTCCGCCAGATAGGCGCCGAGCCGGTCCACGTAGACCCCGGCCATGCTGAACTGGCGCTTCCAGCGCGCCACTTCGCCGTCGACGCAGTCGAAGAGCAGGAACAGCTGGAACAGCACCGCCGCCAGCACGGCGCCGGTCAGGCCGGGGATCAGCAGGGCCGCCCCGCCGCCGACCCCGCAGACCACCATCACCCAGGTGAGGGTGTTCGGCGACACCGAGGTGCGTACCAACTGCCGGGTCGTGCGCAGCGAGATGCGGCGCATGTACAGCCGTCCCGCCCAGTGCTCACCGTTGCGGCTCTGCAGCTTGGCCTGCGGCTGGCACACCTCGCGCAAGTCCGCGAGCGCCGGAGCAGCCACCATGACGACATCCCTCCACCTGTCCCGAAACGATCACCACAGGCTACGGCCTCCCGGACCCCGCCCCGACCGGTCCCTCGTCGCCGTCCGGAGGCGGGGGAGCCGCCTGCCGGGCCGCTCCGGGAGGAAAACCGCTGGGCCGCCGGAAGGCCCCGGGCTAGGCTTCGCGGGTTCGTCGGAACCGGAAGCCCCGGCCCCGATCACCCGCCCCCGCAAGCCGGTTGACGTGGTCCGGAGCGCAACGAGGAGTGCTGATCATGGCGACCACAGGCGGCGCGGCGCATAGCCCGGGCCTGGCCGAACTGCTGGCCGAGCACCGGCCGCAGGGCCCGACGGAGACCGCCGACCACGAGCGCGTCCGCCACCTCACCGGGGCCGCCGACGCCTGGGACCGCGGGACGCCGCTGCACTTCACCGCCTCCGCGCTGATCGTCCACCCGCCGACCCGGCGCGTCCTCCTGCGCTGGCACGTGCGCCAGCAGGCCTGGCTCCAGGTCGGCGGCCACGGCGACCCGGGGGAGACCCTGCCGCTGGACATCGCGCTGCGCGAAGGCCTGGAGGAGACCGGACTCGCCGACCTCACCCCGTGGCCCGACGCCGCCCTCGTCCACCTCGCCGTCGTGCCCGTCCCGGCCTCGCCCGTCGAACCGGCCCACGAACACGCCGACCTGCGCTTCCTGCTGGCCACCGCCACCCCGGAGCGGGCGCGGCCGGAGAACCCCGCCGCCCCGCTGGAGTGGCTCACCATCGCCGAGGCCCGGCAGCGGACCACCGAGGAGAACCTCCGCGAAACGCTCGACCGGGCCGGCCGCCTGCTCGACGCCCCCGCCTGACCTTTCGAACCCCGCTGGAGCACACCCGGATGCACACCGACCAGACCCTCATCTTCGACGCCGACGACACGCTCTGGGAGAACAACGTCCTCTTCGAGCGCGTCATCGACGGCTTCCTGGACTGGGCCGCCACCCCGGCCGACCGCGAGCCCGCCAGGGCCGTCCTCGACGAGATCGAAGCCGCCAACTCCGCCGCCCTCGGCTACGGTGCCGCCGTGTTCCGGCAGAGCCTCACCGACTGCCTGCGGCGGCTGAACGGCGACCGCACCCCCACCCCGGCCGAAGAAGCCCGGATCGACGGCCTCCTCACTCCGCTCAGCAGCCGCGAGATCGAGCTGATCCCCGGCGTCGCCGACACCCTCGCCGACCTCGCCGGACGCCACCACCTGCTGCTGCTCACCAAGGGCGACCTCGACGAGCAGCAGCGCAAGGTGACGGCCTCCACGATCGACCACCACTTCCGCGGCGTCCACATCGTGGCCGAGAAGTCGGCGGACACCTACCGGCGGCTCAGCGCCGAGCTCGGCCTCGACCCCGACCGGACCTGGATGATCGGCAACTCGCCCAAGTCCGACATCGCCCCGGCCCGCCAGGCCGGCCTGCGCACGGTCTTCATCCCGCACGAGCACACCTGGGTCCTGGAACACCAGGACCTCGGCCCCGACGAGGCGACCCTGCGACTGGCGGCCTTCTCCGAGCTGCTGCGGCACTTCTGACACGGACCGGCGGGGTCGGCAGGATCGCCGGGGTCGCCGGGGTCAGCGGGATCGGCGGCGGCGCTCACAGCGCGAGCGCCGTCGCCGGCGCCGGTGCGCCGCCCCGGTGCAACCAGGCCCGCTCCGCGGCCGTCCACGTGCTCGTCGTCACCAGGTGGAGCGCGGCGGCCACCGGCACCAGCATCGCGAACAGCACCGACCCGAAGGACAGGTAAGGCAGCAGCCCCGCCCCCGGCTGAGGGGTCGGCTGCGCGGCCGCCGCCCGCCTGGCCCGGCGGAAGTTGACGTACCCGACCGCCGCCAGCCCGGCGTACAGCAGGCCGAACACCGCCAACTGCCCGGCACCGTGCGCGCTCCCGACGTGCAGCCCGAGCGGCACGCCGAACAGGGTGTGGTCCAGCAGGCCGTTCGGGGTGGTGAACAGGCGGTACATCACCGAGAAGAACGGAATCTGCACCAGCATCGGCAGGCACCCCGCGAACGGCGAGGCCCGCTCCTCCCGGTACAGCTCGGCGAGCGCCTCCCGCAGCTTCTCCGGGCGGTCCTTGAACCGCCGGTTCACCTCGGCGACCTTCGGCGCCAGCCGCGCCCGCGACTTCTCCCCCCGCGCCGCCGCGCGCGCGAAGGGATGCAACGCCAGCCGGACGGCGACGGTGAACAGGACGATCGCCAGCGCGGTCGGCAGTACCTGGGCCAGCGCGGCGACGGCGGCATGGGCGACGGCGACGGCCGGGTCGAGAACAGTGAGAACGGACATGGTGGAGCGAGCCCTCCGGGGGTCTCGGAAAACGAGTGGTCGACGGAGGACGGCCGCGTGGAACGGCGGAAGACGACGAAGCTACGCGGCCGCCGGGGCCGCACCCGGTGCCCTCGGGCGTCGCCTGCCCCGGGCATCGGGATCGCGCTGCGGCAGGAAGGCCGTACGGAACGCGCGCCGCCGCAACACCCCGCTGCGCACCGCCGTGGGCGCCCGCGCGCCCAGCAGCCGCGCCCCCGCCAGCGTGCCCGCGACCGCACCGGCCAGCAGCGCCACGGCGGCGACCGCCGCCACCGACGCGACCGTCCCGCCCTCGGTCACCAGCTCCCCGGTCAGCACCCGGAGCAGCCCGAGCAGCATCGCGACGACGGTCATGCGCTGCTCCTCCTTCGGCGTGACGGACTCGGGGCTGCACGGACTTCGCGGCCCTCGGGCTTCGGTCCCACGGGCTTTGGGCCCACGGGCTTCTGGCCCCACGGACTCGGGGCCGGACTTCAGACGTTCAGGACGATCGCCGAGCCCGCCGAGTTCCCGCCCGGGCGCGGAATTCCCCGTAGCGTACCCGCCGCGCCGAGGTGCTTCGCGAGGCAGTGCAGGGGCGTAGCCGCAGGTGCTACACGGGGCTACCGTGGAGGGATGAAGACGATTACCCAGCGGGAGTTCCGGAACAACTCCGCCGCGGTGATGGACGCGGTGGAGGCCGGGGAGACCTTCCACATCACCAGGAACGGGGTCGAGGTCGCGGAGCTGCGACCGGTGTCCGGACGGCGGCGGCTCACGGCGGAGGAGCTGGTGGCGCGGCACGTGAAGCTGCCGCGGGTGGACTACCAGCAGATGCGCAAGGAGGCCGAGGAGTACTTCGGGCCGGAGGAGCTGGTGGGCGACGACGGCGACGACCCGTTCGAGCGGCGGCGTGGCTGAGCGCAGGCGGGCAGCCCGGCGGCGGCCGGCCGGGGTGCTCGACACCTGTGTCTACATCGATCTGGCCCTGCTCTCCCCGGCGAACCTGCCGGCCGTGCCGGAGCTGACCGCGATCACCTTCGCGGAGCTGCAACAGGGCGTGTCGATGGCCCGCGACGCGGTCAGCCGGGCGGCCCGGCTGGAGGTGCTGGGCGCGGCGATGGCCGACTTCGACCCGCTGCCGTTCGACGCGGCGGCGGCCGCCCGCTACGGCACGCTGGTGACCCTCACCATCGCCGCCGGGCGGCAGCCGCGCCCGCGCCGGATCGACCTGATGATCGCGGCCGTGGCCTCGGCCCACGGACTGCCGCTGTACACCCGCAACGTCGCGGACTTCCGGGGCCTGGGTTCGGCGGTGGAGGTCATCGGGGTGTGACGGCCGCCGCTCGCCGGTGGAGCCGTGCTCTTCGCGCTCTTCGTGCCGCTGGCCTGCCGCCCCCGCCCCGCTGGCTGGTCATCTAAGCAGCTTAGAAGTGGAATCGGGGGATGGAAGGGGGTGGCAGGCCCGGCAGCCCCGGCAGCCGCTCAGCCCAGGCGGACCGCGGTGCCCGTGGCGGCGGAGGCCCGGGCGGCCTCCAGGACGGCCAGGGTGGCCACCGCGTCGCGCGGGTCGACCGGGGGCGGGGTGCCCGGGGAGGCCAGGGCGGCGGCGATGCCCGCGTAGAAGGCGGGGTAGTCGCCCGGTTCGGTGGGCAGCGCGATCGAGGACTCGTCGGTGCCGAGGGTGCCGTACTGCGAGGGCTGGTCGGCACCCCACGGGCGGGCGCCGTCCGGTCGGTGCCCGGCCCGCAGCTCCGCCTCCTGCGGGTCCATGCCGGGCTTGACGTACCCGGCGGCGTCGCCGAGCACCCGCAGCCGGGGGCCGATCAGCGGGGTGATGGCGCTGGTCCACAGGTGCGAGCGGGTGCCGGAGGCGTGGGTGAGGGCGAGGAAGGCGTCGTCGTCGACGACCGCGCCGTCCCGGCGCACGTCGACCTCCGCGTACACCGTCTCCACCGGGCCGAACAGGGTCAGCGCCTGGTCCACCAGGTGGCTGCCCAGGTCGTACAGCGTGCCGCCGACCTCCGCCGGGTCGGCGAGCTCGCGCCAGCCGGGCTTGGGCTTCGGGCGGAACCGCTCGAAGCGGGACTCGAAGCGGTGCACCCGGCCGAGCGCGCCGCCCCGGACCAGCCGGGCGGCGGTCAGGAAGTCGCCGTCCCAGCGCCGGTTCTGGAACACGGAGAGCAAGGTGCCCCCGGCCTCGGCGAGCTGGCACAGCTCCAGCGCCTCGGCGGCGGTGCCGGCCAGCGGCTTGTCGACGACGGTGGCCAGCCCGGCGCGCAGGGCGGCGCGGGCGAGCGGCGCGTGGGTGCGGTTGGGAGAGGCGACGACGACGAGGTCGAGCGCGTCCGGGTCGGCGAGCAGCTGCTCGGGGGTGTCGACGGCGCGGGCACCGGGGTGTTCGCGGCGCAGCTGCTCGCGGCGCTCGGGGTTGGCGGTGACCACGGCGTCCAACCGCAGCCCCGGCGTGGTGGCGATGAGCGGGGCGTGGAAGGCGGAGCCGGCCAGGCCGTAGCCGATCAGGCCGACGCGGAACGGGCGGTCCGGAGAGGACGAGGGGGTCGAGGCGCTCATGCGCCCACTCAATCACGAGGCGCCCGGTTGCTCCCGGTTTCGCAGTGGCGGAGCCGGGAGGCGGGGCGGACGTCGGTTCGCGTCCTCGCTCGTCGGACGGCATGGGGGCGAGACGTCTCAGGGCAGTTGACGGGTCAGCCGACGCAGCCGGGTACCGAGGGGGAGCTGCCGACGCAGTTGTCGGGGGTGTTTCCACTGACCGGTGTCGTGGTGAGTGTCATGGTGCCGTTCTGCCGGTAGATGCCGCCGGCCGTCATGACGGCATGGTTGGCGCTGATCTGGGTGCTGGTCAGCGTGGTGGAGGTGGAGCCGATGGCGGCGATGCCGCCGCCCTGGGACCCGGAGCTGTTGCCCGCGTCGATGAAACTGCTGGTGGTGGTGAGCGAGCCGCGCAGGCCGTTGTAGATCCCGCCGCCCTGGCCGGTGGCGCTGTTCCCGGCCACGGTGCTGTTCGTGAAGGTCGCCACCGCCCCCTTCTGGGGGGCGCCGATGTCCTCGTTGGCCAGGCCGCCGCCCCTGCCCTGGGCGGTGTTGCCGGTCAGGGCGCTGGCCGTGAGGGTCACCGCGCCGTAGTTGAGGATGCCGCCGCCGTCGGTGACGGCGGAGCCGTTGCTGAGGGTGACGTTGCCCTTGAGGGTGAGGCTGGCGCCCGCGGCCACCTTGACGATGCGGAAGCCGGCCGTACCGGCCGTTGTCGAGCGCGTGATGGTGTCGTTGTCACCGGTCAGGGTGATGGCGGTGGTGATGATCGGCAGCGCGTTCGCGCCGTCGGTGTCACTGCTGTGCGACGAGGCGATGGTGTAGACGCAGTCGGTCGCGAGGACGACGTTGCCCCCGCCGGCGCTGTTGGCGGCATTGATCGCCGCGACCAGCGCCGTCTCGTTGCAGGCCACGGCCGCCTGTGCGGAGGTGGGGGCCAGTGCGGCCAGCACGGCGGTCAGGACGACGGAACCGGCGAGGACCGGAATGGTGCGGATGCGTCGCATGACGCTCCCTTCGGGTTGATGGAGACCCCCGTGTTCGTGGTGCCGTGCCAGCAGCAGCAGCAGCAGCAGCTGCGGGCGCGGGCCCGGTTCGGCCCGCGCGAGCAGACCGGGCCGGGGGGGGGGGGGGGGGGGGGGGGGGGGGGGAGGGGTGGGGGGGGGGGGGGGCGTCCCCCCCCCCCCCCCCCCCCCGGCGGCCGAGCGATGCCGCGCGTCCGTCTCAGGTGGTGAGAACCGGCGGAACGGCGCAGGCCTTCACGGCGGCGGTGCTGGCGGTGGCGGCGGTGGCGGCCGCGGTGGCGGCAGCGGTGGAGGAGGTGACCGCGGCGGCCTCGGCGGCGGCGGCGCTGGTGGCGGCTGCGGCCTCTGCGGCGGCGTTGGGTGGCACGGCTTGGGTCGCCGCGATGAAGGTCTTGAGGGCGGCGGCGGCCGACGCGGCGTCGGCCTGCGCCGCGGCTGCCGCGGTGGAGGCGTTGGCGGCGGCGACCGACGAGGAGACGGTGGCGGCCGCGCAGGCCACGGCGTCCCTGCGGGCCTGACCGGTCGACGCCGAACTCGGTGTGTTCGTCGAGATGTTGGCCTCGGCCGCAGCCGTGCCTCCGGCCAGCAAGGTGCCGATGGCAAGAGCTGCGACGGCTATGCGATGGATCTTCATGGGTCCCTGTTCTGGGAAGGATGGGCTCACGTGCCCGGCAGCACAGCCGAACACGGATGCCACGGTGACGAGAGCCGAACCGGCTCCCACCAGAACAAGAACACCGAGCGGCCCGCCTGTCCCTTCGATCATCGCGCCGACGTGCCGAAAGCCGGACCGGAACTGTCCGACTTCCTGTGCGACTTCGCTGGTCAGGAGCGTGCGGGAAGGTCCGGTACGAACTGCCCGGTGGTCCCCTCATCGGCGTAGCGCGTTTGCGTGGACGAACCCGTCCACCGGCCGACTGCCTCCGTTCGCACCGCGGCCGTGCCCGGGAGGAAGTGGCGCACGCGGATGATGTTGCTGCCGGCACGTCGTGGCCGTTCCCGTCCGGGGCCGGGGTCGGCCCGAGGAGGCAGGCTCTAGGCTGGTCCGTGTTGGGGCAGCCAGTGGCGCCCGGCCGGCCGAGGGTGTCCGGTCCGGAGCGATGTGCGAAATCGTTCAGAACCGTTGCAAGACCAAGGAGACACCTACGTGGCAGACCGCAAGCCCATCGAGTCCTGGCTGACCGACATGGACGGCGTCCTCATCCACGAGGGCACGCCGATTCCCGGTGCGAAGGAGTTCCTGCGCAGGCTGCGGGAGTCCGGCAAGCCGTTCCTGGTCCTCACGAACAACTCCATCTACACCCCGCGCGACCTCAGCGCCCGCCTGGCCGGGATGGGCCTGGAGGTGCCGGAGGAGTGCATCTGGACCTCCGCCCTGGCCACCGCCAAGTTCCTCAAGGGCCAGCGCCCGGGCGGCACCGCCTACGTGATCGGCGAGGCGGGGCTCACCACCGCGCTGTACCAGGCCGGTTACGTGCTGACCGACAACAACCCGGACTACGTCGTCCTCGGCGAGACCCGCACCTACAGCTTCGAGGCGCTCACCAAGGCGATCCGCCTGATCAACCAGGGCGCCCGGTTCATCTGCACCAACCCCGACGAGACCGGCCCGTCCCCCGAGGGCGTGCTGCCGGCCACCGGTTCGGTCGCGGCCCTGATCACCAAGGCGACCGGCGTCGAGCCGTACTTCGTCGGCAAGCCCAACCCGCTGATGATGCGCGAGGCGCTGAACACCGCCGGGGCCCACTCCGAGACCGCCGTGATGATCGGCGACCGGATGGACACCGACATCGTCGCGGGCATGGAGGCCGGCATGGAGACCATCCTGGTGCTCACCGGCCTGACCGCCGCCGCCGACGTCGAGCGCTTCCCGTACCGGCCGACCCGGGTGGTCAAGTCGATCGCGGACCTGGTCGAGCTGGTCTAGCCTCTGCGGTGCTGTCGTGGGCCCCGTTCCGGCCGGTCGCCGGAGCGGGGCCCGTTTCGTACCTGTGGTTCGTACCTGTGGGGAGGCACCGGTGGTTCGTACCTGTGGGGAGGCGCTGGCGCAATGAGCGCGACGGGGGATGCGGGGCCGCCGGAGGCGCGGCGGGATGCCGGGGGCGTTGGCGGGGAGGCCGACGAGAAGCGGGTCACCTGGGCCGAGCTCTACTTCGACCTGGTCTTCGTCTTCGCGATCACCCAGGTCTCCGGGCTGCTGCACCACCACCACGACGCCACCGGGCTGGTCCGGGCGCTGGTGGTGTTCGTGCCGGTGTACTGGTGCTGGGTGGGCACCACCGTGCAGGCCAACATCCGGGACGTGGACAACCTGCGGGACCGCCTCGGCATCCTGGCGGTCGGGCTGGCCGGCCTGTTCATGGCGCTCGCCGTCCCGGGCGCGTACGGCGGGCGGGGCGTGCTGCTCGGCGCCGCGTACTGGCTGGCCCGGCTGGTGCTGCTGCTCCTGCTGATCCGTCTGCCGGGCGTCTGGCGCGGCCCGTACGGCGTCGGCGTGCTGGTCAGCGGGCCGCTGCTGGTCGTGGGCGGGCTGCTGCCGGACGGGCCGCGGCTGGCCCTGTGGACGGCGGCCGCGCTCTGCGACCTGGCCGCGCCGCTGGTGTTCCGGCGGCGGCTGGCGGCGGTGGCGTACCACCCCTCGCACATGCCGGAGCGGTTCGCGCTGTTCCTGCTGGTGGCGCTCGGCGAGTCGATCGTCGGGATCGGCGGGACGGCGGCCGGCGCCCGGCTCGACGTGGCCGAACTCGCGGCCGTGGCCGCCGCGTTCACCATCTCGGCGGGGCTGTGGTGGCAGTACTTCGTGTACGCGGCGGACGCCATGCGGTACGCCGTGGAGGTCGCCGACTCCCGGCGGGACGTCGTCCGGCGGATCTTCCAGTACGGGCACCTGGCGCTGGCCGCCGGGGTGATCGGGGTGGCGGTCGGCTTCGGGGAGACCGTCGCGGACCCGTGGCAGACGCTGGGCCCGGGGTCGGTGGCGCTGCTGTACGGCGGGTGCGGGCTGTACCTGCTGACCTTCGGCTACACCCGCTGGATGATGTTCCGCAAGGTGGCGACGACCCGGGTCGGTGCGGCGGCGGTGGTGCTGGGACTGGCGCCGGCGGTGGTGCGGCTGCCGGCGCTGGCGGTGCTGGTGGCACTGGCGGTGCTGCTGGTGGCGCTCAACGTGGTGGAGCACGTCCGGGTGGTGCGGGCGGTCGGTGCGGACCCCGCGTCGGTGCCGCCTGCCGGGTCCGCGCTGCCTGTTGGGTCCCCGCTTCCCGCTGGGTCCCCGCTGCCTTCGGCGGCTCCGGCGGCTTCGGCGGCTTCGGCGGAGTGAGTTGTCGGTGGGGCTGTGTAGCGTTCGGGGTGAAAGAGGGCGTGCGGCACAACAGCCGCGGTGTGGGAGGTAGATGTCGTGACGGACACGGTCGAGGCGGGCGTGGTGGAGGCCGGCGAGGGCGGCGGGCTGGAGCTGCCCGAGTCCTGGCGCCCGGTGCTGGGCGCCGAGACGGAGAAGCCGTACTTCGCCGAGCTGGCGGCCTTCGTGGCGGCCGAGCGTGCGCAGCACCAGGTGTTCCCGCCGAGCGGCCAGGAGTTCGCCGCGCTGGAGGCCACGCCGTACGAGAAGGTCCGGGTGCTGGTCCTCGGGCAGGACCCGTACCACGACGACGGCCAGGCCCACGGCATGAGCTTCTCGGTGCTGCCCGGCACCAGGACGCCACCCTCGCTGCGCAACATCTTCAAGGAGCTGGACGCCGACCTCGGCATCCCCGCCCCGGACAACGGCTACCTGATGCACTGGGCCGAGCAGGGCGTCCTGCTGCTCAACGCGGTGCTCACGGTGCGCGCGCACGAGGCCAACTCGCACAAGGCGAAGGGCTGGGAGAAGTTCACCGACGCCGTGATCAAGGCGGTGAGCGAGCGCGAGGAGCCGGTGGTCTTCGTGCTGTGGGGCAACTACGCGAAGAAGAAGCTGCCGCTGATCGACACGTCCAAGCACGTGGTCGTGCAGGGCGCGCACCCGTCGCCGCTGTCGGCCAAGCTGTTCTTCGGCAGCCGCCCGTTCTCGCAGATCGACACGGCGCTGGACGGTTTCGGCGGCGAGCCGATCGACTGGCAGGTGCCCAACCTGAAGCAGGGCTGAGCGCCCGGGGCTGAGCGCCCGGGGGCTGGGTGAGGGGTGGTTCGGGCGGGCGGGGTCGCCCGTCCGCCCGCTCACGGCCACCCGGCGTTCACCGCCCGTCGCGGGCGGGCGGTGGCCGGTGTGCTTAGCTGGTGCCGACCGGTCGCCGGACCGGCTCTGGGGGAGGGGCGGTACGTGCGCCGGGTGGGACGGGTAGTGGCAATCCGACGGGCCGTGGGGGCGGCCCTGGTCGTGCTGTTGGCGGGGGCCGCGGGCTGTAGCGGTTCGACCGCCGGGTCGGCCAAGGGATCACCCGGCGGCCCGGGCGGCGGCGCCTCGGCCGGTGCCGCGGCCGGTGCCGCGGCCGGCGGGCCCGCCGCCGCGCCCACCGCCTCCGCCGCGAACCCGGGCACCGGCCCCGCGAGCCTCGCCCAGCTCCCCGGCCAGGCCTTCTACGTCTCCGACCAGACCAACGCCGCCCGGCAGGTGACCGCTCTGCGCGGCCAGGGCCGGCCGGCGGAGGCCGACACGCTGCTGCGGATCGCCGCCCAGCCCTCCTCGCAGTGGCTGGGCGAGCAGGGCGCCAAGGAGATCGCCGAACAGGTCAGCCGCCGGGCCGCCGAGGCGGACCGGACGGCGGTCTTCGTCGCCTACAACATCCCGCACCGCGACTGCGGCCTGTACTCGGCCGGCGGCGCCGCCGACGCGGCCTCCTACCGGGCCTGGATCAGCGGTGTCGCGGAGGCCCTCGGCGACCGCAAGGCCTGGGTGGTGCTGGAGCCGGACGCCGTCGCGCACACCCTGGACAGCTGCGGGATCAAGGGCGACCTGGCCGCCGAGCGGTACGGCCTGCTGGCCTTCGCCGTGCAGGAGCTGAAGAAGCGTCCGCAGGTGCGGGTCTACCTGGACGCGGGCAATCCCGGCTGGTCGCAGGACCCGGCCGAACTCTCCACCGCGCTGCGCAAGTCGGGGATCGCGGCGGCGGACGGCTTCGCGGTGAACGTCGCCAACTTCTACGACACCGGCCGCAACACGGCCTACGGCGGCCAGCTCTCCGCCGCCCTGGGCGGGAAGCACTTCGTCATCGACACCAGCCGCAACGGCAACGGACCGCTGGGCGGCGACGCCTGGTGCAATCCGCCCGGCCGCGCGCTCGGCGAGCGGCCGACCGCCGACACCGGCCGGGACGGTGTCGACGCCTACCTGTGGATCAAGAACCCGGGGGAGTCGGACGGCGAGTGCGGGCGCGGCGAGCCCCGGGCTGGAGAGTTCTGGCTGCCGTACGCGCTCGGCCTGGCGCAGGCCGCCCGCTGAGGGGGCCGCTCCGCATCAGTGCCGGTCCGCACCAGTGCGGCTCCGCGCCAGGCCGCGACGCACCAGTGCCGGTCCGCGCCAGGCCGTGACGCACCGGTTCGCTCAGCCGGTCACCTGGATCCAGCGCGCGACCGACGGGGTGCCGGCGGCGTCGGTCAGGAACAGCATGTACCAGCCGGGCGGCAACAGGTTGGGGTTGGCGGGGAGCGTGAGCGAGACCCCGTCGGCCGTGCGACCGCTGATGTCCAGGGCCACCGACCGCTGTTCGACGTCGGTCACGTGGGTGACCGAACTCGGCCGGATCAGCTTGGCGGTGGCGACCGCGTCCGGCCGGGCGGTGCCGATCCGCACGGTGGTGCCGAGCTTCGCGGCCCCCGGCGCGGCGGCCACCTGCGGGCGGTCGCCGTGGAACAGGTACGGCGGGGTGTAGATCTCGATGCGCTGCTCGAAGCCGCCCGGTGTGGTCTCGGCCTTGTCCGCGAACAGCGGGTTGGAACCGAGCACGGCCACCCGGCCGTCCGGCAGCAGCAGCGCCTCGGAGTGGTAGTTGCGGCCGACGGCGGGCTCGGCGGCGGTGCTGAAGCTGTTGGTGTCCGGGTGGTACACCTGTGCCTTGAGCAGGTCGCTGGCGCCCCGGCCCCGGTAGCCGCTGGAGCCGCCGGTGGTGAACACGGTGTCGTCCGGGAGGATCACGCTGTTCAGGTAGCGGGTGCCGCCGGCCGGCAGGTCCGGGCCCGGGGTGAAGGCGGGCTTGGCGGCGGAGAGGTCGACGATGTCGGTGCGGGCGGTGGACAGCGGCGACTCGCCGACGCCCCCGCCGCCGAGCACCATCACCTTCTGGGCCTGCGCGGGCGGCAGCAGCACCGAGGACGAGGTCTCGGTGAGGGCGGGGTCGCGCAGGCCGGGGACGGGCTGGAAGCCGTTGTTCGACAGGTCCCACACCCCGGGGTCGCGGCCCTTGTCGGCCGGGCCGTAGCCGGCGTTCGAGCCCGAGTAGAAGAGCTTGCCGGAGGCGGTCAGGAAGATCGACGGGTAGGTCGGGAAGTAGCGGTCCGGGCCCTTGGACCAGGTCTTGTTCTTCGGGTCGTAGATCTCGTTGTCGTTGCCGTTGAGGATCTCCCCGGTGTCGTCCAGGCCCGAGACGGTGACCACCCGTCCGTCCCCCAGCCCGGTGAGCGTCGGGTACCAGCGGGCGTACGCCATGTCGGTGACCTGCTCGTACAGCTCGGTGTCCGGGTTGAACTCGAACGCGGAGCGGATGCCCTGGTACTCCTGCTTGTCCAGGGTCAGCTTCGCGCTCTGCCCGTACAGGTTGTGGGCGTCGACCCCGGCCAGGCCCTTGATCCGGTACTGGGCGGGGGAGTCGGTGACGTAGCCGGCGCCCTCACCGACCGCCTCGACGAACACGTGCTGCTCGCCGGCGGTGACGACGGTCTGCTTGCCGGCGCCCGTCTTCACCGCGGCCGGGACGGTCACCGGCACGGTGGAGGCGTACTCGCGCCCGTTCGGGCCGACGAAGACGGTGCCCTTGGGGAACGTCCTGGCGCGCTCGGGGCTCTCGTTGCGCACCCGCATGACGCCGGCCGCCCTCTTCACCACGCCCGCCAGCTTCTCGTACCGCTGGGTGCCGCCGGCCACCAGGACGCGGCCGTCCGGCAGCGAGGCGTGGCCGCCGCAGAACATGTCGGCCGGGGTGGGTATCAGCTTGTAGGTGTTCGCGGCCGGGTCCCAGAGCAGGCTGCGGAAGCTGCCCGCGTCGAAGCGCTTCTCGTCGTTGCCGGAGCCGGCCACGATGAGGACCTTGCCGGTGCGCAGCAGTGTGGCGTGGACGGCGTTGACCCGGAACTCGGCGGGGAGCGTGAGGGTCTGCCAGTGGCCGTACTCCGCCTTGTAGTCGGGGCGGTTGATCACGTACTGGTGGTACTGCTGGCCGGCGAAGCCGAGGACGGCGGGTGCGTTCATCCCGGCGACGGTCAGCGCGACGGTGCTGCCGAGGGCGAAGCGCTTGGTTCGGCCGGTCTTGTGGATCTTCACGGTGGTTGGTCCCCTCGTGAGGTTCGGGAGCTCGTGAGGTTCGGGGGTGCTGGCGGGTCGGGCGGCTTCAGCGGGTGGTGGTGTGCTCCGCCCGGTCGGGCACTGCGGGGGCGCCCGGCGGCGCGGTCGGTGCGACCGGCGCGGTCGGTGCGGTCGGTGCGGTCGGGCCGTGCCGGGGATCGCGGGCGTGTCGGGGGCGGCGCTTCTCCAGGACGACCCTCGGGGTCGCCGCCGGACCGCCGGTGACGGTGAGCGTGGCCGTGGGCCGGGCGCGTCGGCGGCGGACGGCGTCGCCGGCCAGCACCAGGATCGGCAGCACGGTCAGGACCAGGGCGATCCAGGCCCAGGTGCGCATCGCGACGTGGTCGTAGCCGGTGAAGAAGGAGGCCGCTATCGCGCCGCCGAACACCAGCGTCCAGAACAGGTGGAAGCGGAAGGTGCTCACCCGGTCCGCGCTGGCCGAACGGCCCTTCGGCGTCACCACGAAGCGGCTGCGCCGCCGCAGCAGCGCCTGCACCAGCGAGGCCGCGTAGACCGGGCCGCAGAGCGCGGACATCAGCATGCCCGCGACCCCGGAGGAGCCGGCCGGCTCGTGCGGGCTGACGTTGTGCTTGCGGTTCCAGGTGTAGAGCAGCAGTTGGAGCGCGGCGGCGTCGCTGTACAGCATCATCCAGATCTCGGAGGACACGTGGACCCCCGAGGCGCCGAACACCAGGTAGAGCACGCTGGACAGGCCGCCGAGCAGCCAGGTGAGCGCCGCCATCGGGTAGAAGCCCACCATCAGCGAGTAGTTGAGCAGCCGCCCGGGCGACAGCCGCCAGAGCACCCGCCAGTACTGGGTGAGCAGGGTCTCGTAGGTGCCGCGGCTCCAGCGCAGCTGCTGGGAGAAGAAGTCGGTCCAGGAGGACGGGCCCTCGCCGACCGCGAGCACGTCCGGGGTGTACACGGATTTCCAGCGTTCACCGGTCTCGGCGTTCCGGCTCCGGTGGAACTCCAGGCCGGTCGCCATATCCTCCGTGATGGAGTCGTACAACCCGCCGATCGACTGGAGCGCACGGATTCTGACGGCGTTGTTGGTGCCGACGAACATGGGCGCGCCGTAACGGTTTCCGGCGCGCTGGATGAGTGCGTGGAAGAGGTACTGCTGGCTCTCGGAGAATTTGGTGACGGCCGATCCCGAGCTGCGGTAGTTCCCGTACACCTGGGGTCCGACCACGAATGCCACGTCGGGGTCGCGGAAGTAGCCGAGCATCCGCTCGCAGAAGTCCGGCAGCGGGACGTGGTCGGTGTCCACCGAGACCCAGAAGTCGTAGTCGTCGCCGTGCGCCTGCAACCAGGCGTTGTAGTTGCCGTGCTTGGTGCCGGTGCGGAACCGGCCCTTGGGCTGGTTCCAGTACGGGCGGCCGAAGCGGCTGAAGTGGCGGACGCCCAGCTCGGTGCAGAGCGCCCGCATCGCAGGATCGTTTCCCTCGTCCAACAGCCAGACGTCGTACGGGCCGTCGTGCCGGACGGCGCGTGCCGCGACCAGCGTGGCCCGCACCATCTCCGCCGGTTCCTTGCCCGGCACGCAGGCGGTGACGAACGCGACCCGGGTGCCGGACTCCGGCGTCACCGGTATCGGATCGCGGGCGACGAGCGTGGCGTGGGTGTTGGACACGACGTTGACCAGCCGGAACACCTCGACCACGGCGATGATCCCGATCATCACCTTGTCGCCCAGCAGCACCAGGGCGTGCGTCTCGCCGGGGCGCTCCGGCCAGTGCTCCGGCAGCAGCAGCCAGACCAGCAGCACCACCTCCACCAGCGGGGCCGCCACCATCAGCAGGGCGGCGCGGATCCGGTGCGGCTCGCGGCGCAGCAGGCTGCGGTACTGGACGCGGTAGGAGGCGGTGGGGTCGACCTCTTGTGCGGCCTCCTGCGTGGCCTGGTGCATGGTTTCCTGTGCGGCCTGGTGCGCGTGCCACGGTGTCGGCGGGGCTCCGTGGTGGGCGGGCTCGGGCCGGTAGACGCCGCCGCCGAGGTCGTCCTCCTCGTCCGGGTCGTGTGCCGGGCCGGCCAGCCGACTGAAGTGACCGTAGTCGTACGGGGCTTCGGGTACGGGAACGGCGGCCAGGTCGTCGTCGAGCCGCCGTCCGGCGCCTCGCCCGCGGGCCGTCCCGGCGTCCTTCTGTCGCGCGAACGGCATGGTCATCGTCTTCTCCCCCCGGCCGGGGCCCGGCCGTGGCGGCGGGCCCGTTGGTGCGTGTTCAGACCGGGGGTATGCGATCCGCCGTCCCGCGGCGCGCCTGGCCGGCCGCGTTCGGCGGGGCTGGTCCGCTCCCCCCGGAGCCTTGCTTCGCCTTGCCTCTTGCCTCGAAAGCCGTCCCCGTGAAACACCGCCCGGTGGACCGCCGTTGTTTCCAAGCGGTTTTCGGGCCGTCATTCGCGTCATGCGTCTGCTCGCGCCGGTGGGCGTTTGCGAGCGGAATTCATTGCGCGCCTGCCCGGGACTTCGAATGCGGATCCCGGTGCGCTCCCGGCTTCCCCTCCGGGCACGCGGGATCCACGGCGCCCCCAACTCTCCCGGAGGGCAACCGTGATCGCAACCTGTCTGGGAAATGATCACCGCGCAAGCGTGAAGATCCCACGGTTCCCGGCCAATCCGCACCGCGGTGGTGCTAATGCGGCGAATTCGGCGGGCGGGGCGGCGGTAGTGGCGCCTCGGAGGCAAAGCGAACGGCCGGACCTCCCCGACGGAGGTCCGGCCGCTGCCGCGGGGCGGGGCCGGTGCGTCCGGTCTGGTTGGTGCTGGCCGGTCCGGTCGACCCGGTCCGGTCAGAGCCGTGGAAGGAGGGCGGCGCCCGTCGCGGCCTGGACGTCCGCGAACCCCGTGCCCGGGGCCGTCTCCACCACCCGCAGCCCGTCGGGCGTCACGTCGATCACGGCCAGATCGGTCACGATCCGGTTGACAACTCCGCGTCCGGTGGCGGGAAGTGAGAGCTCCTCGACGATCTTCGGGGAGCCGTCCCGGGCGGTGTGCTCCATGACCACGATCAGTCGGCGGGCCCCGTGCACGAGGTCCATCGCGCCGCCCATGCCCTTGACCATCTTGCCGGGGATCATCCAGTTGGCGAGGTCGCCGGCCGCCGAGACCTGCATGGCGCCGAGCACCGAGACGTCGATCCGGCCGGCCCGGATCATGCCGAAGGAGAAGGCCGAGTCGAAGTACGAGGCACCGGGGGCGACCGTCACCGTCTCCTTCCCGGCGTTGATCAGATCGGCGTGCTCCGTGCCCTCGACCGGGTAGGGGCCCACGCCCAGGATGCCGTTCTCCGAGTGCAGCACCACCTCGACGCCCGGCGGGAGATGACTGGGGATCAGGGTGGGCAGGCCGATGCCCAGGTTCACGTACTGGCCGTCGCGCAGTTCGCGGGCGGCCCGGGCGGCCAGGGCGTTGCGCGGGTCGAGACCGGGCTGCGGGCGGTGGACGGGGTGCGGGTGGTGGACGGCCTGCGGTCGGTGGGCGGTCTGCGAGGTGGGCGCGGGGGCCGGGGTGCTGGTCGGGGTGGGCATCGCTTCAGGCCTCCTGGAGTGCGGGGCGGACGGTCCGGCGCTCGATGCGGCGGTCCGCGGGATCGGCGGCCACCACCCGGTCCACGTACACGCCGGGCAGGTGCACGGCGTCCGGGGCGAGCTCGCCCGCCTCGACGATCCGGTCCGCCTCGACCAGGGTGATCCGGCCCGCCGTCGCGCAGAGCGGGTTGAAATTGCGGGCGGCGGCGTGGAACACGCAGTTCCCGTGCCGGTCCGCCACCTCGGCCCGGACCAGCGCGAAGTCCGCCGTGATGGCTTCCTCCAGTAGGTACCGGCGGCCGCCGAACTCCCGGACCTCCTTGGCCGGTGAGGCCAGCGCCACCGAGCCGTCCGCCGCGTAGCGCCAGGGCAGCCCGCCCTCCTCGACCTGGGTGCCGACCCCGGCCGGGGTGTAGAACGCGGGGACGCCGGCGCCGCCGGCCCGCAGCCGCTCGGCCAGCGTGCCCTGCGGGGTGAGCTCCACCTCCAGCTCGCCGGAGAGGTACTGCCGGGCGAACTCCTTGTTCTCGCCGACGTACGAGGACGTCATCCGGGCGATCCGGCCCGCCCGCAGCAGCAGGCCGAGCCCCCAGTCGTCCACCCCGCAGTTGTTCGAGACCACCTGGAGGCCGGTGGTGCCGGTGTCCGCCAGGGCGCCGATCAGGGTGCTCGGGATGCCGCAGAGGCCGAAGCCGCCGACGGCCAGCACCGCGCCGTCGGGGATGTCCCCGACCGCGTCGGCGGGGGAGTCCAGGACCTTGTCCAAGGGATCACCTCGTGAGGAGTGGGATACGGGAGAGAGCACGCCCGGGCCGGGCCCGGCGGGAAGGCCCGGCGGGATGGCTCGGCGGGAAGACCCGGCGGCCGCCGCCGGACGGCTGCCGAGCCCCTCCACCGTCACCGGCCGCGGGCCGCCGCAGCCATGGCGGCTCCCGCCATGGGCGGGTACGAGCCAGTGTCGGTTGGCCACACCCGAACGTCCGGGGAACGGCGCCGCCCGGGTGGTATGTCGGCCGGAGCCATATCACGGTGGGCCGATGCGTCGCCCGGGCACATGTCGCCAGTCCCACCGCACACCTACGGTTCCGGCATCCACCCCGCCGCACCCTCAGGAGTCGGTCACCATGCGCAGCTCGACAGCCCCCACTCGGCCCGCCTCCGGCGCCCGCCCGGGCGAGACCCTGACCGGCGGCCCGGCCCGGAAGCTCGCCGCCGTCGCGGCGTGCGTCCTGCTCGCCGCGGGCTGCGCCAAGGCCGGCACCGCCGGGACGGTCTCGGCGGACGGCGGTGGCGCGAAGAGCCCGGTCAAGGTCGGCCTGGTGTACTCCAAGACCGGACCACTGGCCGCCTACGGCAAGCAGTACCTGGAGGGCTTCAAGGCGGGGCTGAGCTACGCGACCAAGGGCACCGGCGCGGTCGACGGACACAAGGTCGAGTTCGAGGAGCAGGACGACGCGGGCGACCCGGCCAAGGCGGTGTCCGCTGCCAAGGACCTGATCGGCAAGGGCTACAAGGTCCTGGCCGGTTCCACCGCTTCGGGCGTCGCCCTCCAGGTCGGCCCGATCGCCGCCCAGAACAAGGTGCTCTTCATCAGCGGCCCGGCCGCCGCCGACAAGGTCACCGGCTTGAACAAGTACACCTTCCGTTCCGGCCGCCAGTCCTTCCAGGACATCCGCACCGCGGCCTCGTTCATCGGTGACGCCAAGGGCAAGAAGGTCACCGTGCTCGCTCAGGACAACGCCTTCGGGCAGGCCAACGTGGCTGCCGTCAAGGCCGTGCTCGGCGCCCAGGGTGCGACGGTCGACCAGGTGCTCGCCCCGCCGAGCGCCACCGACCTCACCCCGTTCGCCACCCAGGCCAAGACCGCCAAGCCCGACCTGCTGTTCGTCGCCTGGGCCGGCGACACCTCCTCGGCCCTGTGGACGGCGCTCAACCAGCAGGACGTGTTCGCCGACACCAAGGTCGTCACCGGCCTGGACCTGGCCGCCTCCTACCCGCTGTTCGGCCCGGCGGCCGAGAAGATCTCCTTCCTGAACCACTACTTCGGCGGAGCCGCCGGCACCCCGGTGGAGAAGGCCATGGACGAAGCCGTCACCGCCGCCGGTGGGAAGACCGACATCTTCACGCCCGACGGCTTCACCGCCGCCCAGCTGATCGTGCACGCCGTCGAGGCCAACCACGGCTCCGCCGACGACACGTCGGCCCTGGTCAAGGCGCTGGAGGGCTGGAGCTTCGACGGGGTGAAGGGGCGTACCACGGTGCGTGCCGAGGACCACGCCCTCCTCCAGCCGATGTTCCAGGCCCGGCTGACCGGCACCGGGGCCGCCGCCAAGCCCTCGGTGGAGAAGGCCCTGACCGCGGACGAGGTGGCGCCCCCGGTCACCCCGATGGCGGGCTGATCCCGATGCCCGCTCCCACCGCCCCCACTCCTTCCCCGGCCGGTTCCCCGGCCTCGGCCACGGTCTCGCCCGCCCCGGTGCTGCGGCTGGACGGACTCGGCTGGTCCGTCCGCGGGGTGCCGATCGTCGAGGACGTCTCCTTCTCGGTCGGCGAAGGCGAGTTCATCGCCTTCATCGGCCCCAACGGCGCCGGCAAGACCTCCCTCTTCAACCTGATCTCCGGCATCTATCCGGCGAGCCACGGCAGCCTCCACCTCGACGGTGTGGACGTCACCGTCGAGGCCGTGCACGCCCGGGCGCGCCGCGGCCTCGGCCGCACCTTCCAGACCTCCTCCCTCTGGCCGGGGATGACGGTCGCCGACCACGTCCGACTGGCCGCCCAGGCGGCGGCGGGACCGCGCGCCTCGTACCGGCTCTGGCGCCGTGCCGACCGGTACCAGGAGCAGCTGGCCGAGACCCTCCACCGCACCGAACTCACCCACCGTGCGGACACCTTGGCGGGCGCGCTCTCGCACGGCGAGAAGCGCAAACTGGAACTGGCCGTCCTCCTCGTCTCCGATCCGCGGCTGATCCTGCTGGACGAGCCGATGGCCGGGGTCAGCGCCGAGGAGGTACCGGCCCTCACCGAGCTGATCCGGTCCGTGCACCGCGACCTGGGCCGGACCGTCCTGATGGTCGAGCACCACATGGACGTCCTGCTCGGGCTGGCCGACCGCCTCGCGGTGATGCACCACGGCACGCTGCTCGCGCTGGACACCCCCGAGGCCGTGATGGCCGACCCGACCGTGCAACAGGCCTACCTGGGCGAGGCGCTGTGACCTCCTCTCCGCTCCCCTCGCCCGTCTCCACCTCCACCTCCACCTCTGCGGCCGTGCCTACGCCTCCTGCCGTCCCTCTCCTCTCCGTACGCGATCTGCGGGTGGTCATCGGCGGGCTGCACATCCTGCACGGTGTCGACCTCGACGTGGCCCCCGCCGGGGTCACCGCACTCCTCGGCCGCAACGGCGCCGGCAAGACCACCACCGTCAAGGCCGTGATGGGCCTGGTGCCGCGCACCGGAAGCGTCCGCTTCTCCGGTGTCGAACTCGCCTCCCTTCCCACACACCTGGTGGTCCGTCATGGCATCGGCTACGCGCCCGAGGACCGGGGAATCTTCGCCGGCCTGACGGTTGCCGAGAACCTCCGCCTCGCCGAGCGCGCCGTCCGGGGCGGGGGCGAGGCGGACGAGCCGAACTATCCGCTCGTCCACGAGCTCTTCCCCGAACTCAAGCAGCGGGCCGGCCAGTTGGCCGGGACGCTCTCCGGCGGCCAGCAGCAGATGGTGGCGATAGGCCGGACGCTGCTCAACCGCAACCGGTTGATCATCGCCGACGAGCCCACCAAGGGTCTGGCGCCGAAGATCGTCGCGGAGGTGGCCGAGGTGCTGGCGCGAGCGGCCGAGGCCGTGCCCGTTCTCCTGGTCGAGCAGAACCTCGCCCTCGTCCGACGGCTGGCCGGCACCTGCGCCGTCCTGGCCGACGGCCGTACCGCCCACCGGGGCGACACCGCCGAGCTGTTGGCCGACGAGGAGGCCGCCCGCCGCCTGCTCGGCGTCGGCTCCCGTCACCCGCTCGCCGGCGGACCCCGGCCCGCCGCTTCTCCGGCCACCCCTGTCGTCACCGCGGAGGTGAAGCCCTGATGGACACCGTCGTCCTCCTCTCCTGTACCGGACTCGGTCTTGGTGCGCTGTACTTCCTGGTCGCCTCCGGCCTGTCGTTGATCTTCGGTCTGATGGACGTGCTCAACTTCGCGCACGGCGCCCTGCTCTCCATCGGCGCCTATGCCACCTGGTGGGCAGGCACCGAGGCCGGCCTCTCCTTCTGGCTCGCGGTGCCGTTCGGCACCCTGGTCGGAACGGCCGCCGCCGTCCTGCTGGAGCTCTTCCTGATCCGCCCGCTCTACAGCCGGCCGCGTGATCAGATCCTCGCCACCGTCGGGGTCGGGCTCGCCGTGCCCGCCCTCCTGATGGGGGTCTGGGGCGCGGACGCCCGCCCCTTCCCCCAGCCGGCCGTGCTCTCCGGCACCTGGCACGTGCTCGGTGCGACCGTCCCGGTCAACCGCTTCGTGCTCGTGGCCGCGGCCGCGCTGCTGCTGCTCGCTCTTCGGTTGTTCCTCGCCCGTACCCGCTACGGGCTGATCGTCCGGGCCGGCGTCGAGGACCGGGCGATGGTCACGGCGCTCGGCATCGACGTCCGGAAGGCGTTCACCCTCGTCTTCGCCATCGGCGGGGCGGCCGCTGCGCTCGGCGGTGCCCTCGGTGGCCTCTACTTCGGTTCGGTCAATCCCGGCCAGGGGACCGGGCTGCTCATCTTCGCCTTCGTCGTCGTGGTGATGGGCGGCATGGGCTCCGTCACCGGGGCCGCCGTCGCCTCCGTGGGCGTTGGTCTCGTCCAGCAGTTCGCCAACTACTACACCGGCGCCGGGCTCGGTGACCTCTCGGTCGTCGTCCTGCTCGCCGTGCTGCTTCTCGTCCGACCCCGTGGACTCACCGGGAGGCTCGCGTGAGCGCCGAAACTCCGATCACGAGCACCGGTGGCCCCGCGGCCGACCGCAGCGCCGCCACCATGGCAGGGGGGACTGACACCAGCCCTGCCATGACCGCCATGCTGGCAGAGGGGACTGACACCAGCTCCGCCAACACCGTCACTGTGGCAAGGGGGACTGACACCAGCCTTGCCGGGACCCATTGTGAACACATGACCGACCTCGGCGCCATCCCTCGAACAGGTGATTCAGTCACTAATCGCTGGACACCGGTGCACAGAGCGCTACGCTGGTGGCCGATCGCCCTGCTGATCACGCTCCTTGTCGCCCCATACAGTGCGCTTCCCGTCCCGGGACTGCTCGACGGCCCGCTCGGCAGCCCCGGCAGCCTGCAACTGCTCGCCCTGTGCCTGCTCTACGGGGCCCTCGCCTCCGGCTACGACCTCCTGCTCGGCCGTACCGGACTGCTCTCCTTCGGCCACGCCCTCTACTTCGCGACCGGCCTCTACGCCACCGACCTCGGCATGCTGGAACTGCGACTGCCGTTCGCCGCCGCGGCGGTCTTCGGCGTCGCCTGCACCGTCGCGCTGGCCCTGCTGCTCGGCTCGGTGAGCCTCCGCGTCACCGGCATCGGCTTCTCCATGGTCACCCTCGCCTTCGCCCAGGCCGGCTCGATCCTCATCCAGCGCAACCCCGGTGGCGTCACCGGCGGTGAGGAGGGCCGCTCCGCCCCGGCCGACCTGCTGCCCTCCAGCCTGCTCGGGATCGAGAACACCGCCAACCTCTACTGGATCGCCGTCGGCTACCTGGTGCTGACGGTCGCCGTGGTCCACTGGGCCGTCAACTCGCCGGCCGGACGGGTCTGGGAGGGGATCAAGGAGAACGAGCGCCGGGTGGAGGTGCTCGGACTGCGGCCCTACGGCTACAAGTTGGTCGCCTTTGTCCTCGCCGGCGGCCTCGCCGGGTTGGGCGGGGTGGTCTACCTGCTGCTGACCGGCGGCGCCACCCCGCAGGCCGCCGGCTCCGACGCCACGCTCGCCCTGCTGGTGATGGTGGTGCTCGGCGGCTCGGGGACGCGCTGGGGTCCGCTGCTCGGCGGTGTCCTCTACACCTGGGCCGGCCACCGGCTCGGCGACCTCGCCAACTCGACGACGATCGCGGACCTGCCCGCGGTCCTGCGGGTGCCGCTCTCCCAACCCCTGTTCCTGCTGGGCACCCTGTTCGTCGCGGTGGTCTACCTGCTGCCCGGTGGCCTGGCTAGACTGCCTGCCCGCATCCGCGCCGCCCGATCCGCCCGTGCGGTCCGCACCCCGGCCGCTGCCCGGACCGCCCGTCCCACCGGAGGTACCCCCGCGTGAGCCAGTCGCCCCTGAAGCCCGAGGAGTTGACCGTCGCCGTGCCCGGAGGGGAGCTGGCGGTCCTGCGCTGGCCCGCCGCCGAGCCGGACGTCCCGACGGTCGTGGCGGTGCACGGCATCACCGCCAACGGCCTCGCCTGGTACGAGGTCGCCCGCCAACTCGCCGGGCGGGTCACCCTGCTCGCGCCCGACCTGCGGGGGCGCGGCGGGAGCCGCGCGGTCGCCGGGCCGTACGGGCTGGCCCGGCACGCCGACGACGTGGCCGCACTGATCACGGCCCTCGGCACAGGCCCGACCACCGTGGTCGGCCACTCGATGGGCGCCTGGGTCACCGCCCTGGCCGCCGTCCGGCACCCGGAACTCGTCCGCCGGGTGCTGCTGGTGGACGGCGCGCTGACCTTCCCGCTGCCGGAGGGCATCCGTGAGGAGGACGCGCTGGCCGCGGTGCTCGGCCCCGCGCTGGCCCGGCTGTCGATGACCTTCCCGGACCGGGACGCGTACCGGGAGTTCTGGCAGCGGCACCCGGCCTTCGGGGCGGCCTGGTCGGCGGAGATCGACGCCTACACCCAGCGCGACCTGGTCGGCGTCGAGCCCGAACTGCGCTCCTCCTGCGTGCTGGAGGCCGTGCAGACCGACGGTGCCCAGGTCCTGCTGGACCAGGACGCGGCCACCGCCGTGCACCGGCTGCCCTGCCCGGCCGAACTGCTCTGGGCCGAGCGCGGCCTGCTCGACGAGCCCCAGGGCCTCTACGACCACCAGCGGATCGGACTGGCCGGGCTGGACCGGGAGCGGGTGCCGGCCTCGCTCGTGCCGGACACCAACCACTACTCGATCCTCTGGGGAGAGCCGGGGGCCGAGCGCATCGTCCGCGGCCTGCTCGCGGACGTCACCGCCGCGGGGTAACGGGCCTGGCCCCGACGACGGCGGCCGGCGGGGTCCGTCCACCCCGCCGGCCGCGCCTGTCTCGTTCTGCCCTGCTCGGTCCGCCCGTCTCAGCCCGCGGCGCCGAGGAAGGTCTCCCAACCGCCGCTCGGCGCCTGGCCGACGTTGAGCGTGCGCAGCTTGCGCAGGGTGGACTGGTCCTGCACCTCCAGCCACTCGACCAGCTGCCTGAAGGAGACCAGCCGGACGTCCGGCTTGCCCGCGATGGTCTTGAGGGTCTCCTCGACGGCGTCCATGTAGATGCCGCCGTTCCACTGCTCGAAGTGGTTGCCGATGAAGAACGGCGCACGGTTGCTGTTGTAGGCGCGGTCGAAGCCGGCCAGGTAGGAGTCCTTGGCCTGGGTGCGCCAGTCGTTGTACTTGGACGGGTCGCCCTTGGTGCTGCCCGCGGACTGGTTGGCCAGGATGTTGTAGTCCATCGACAGCACCTGGAAGGTGTGCCCGGGGAACGGGATGGACTGCAGCGGGAAGTCCCAGACCTTGCCGTCCTGCACCTTCTGCGGCCATATCTGCAGGCCGCCGGAGGAGCTGGCGTCGTACTTCCAGCCCAGCTTCGCGACCGTCGGCAGGAGCGCCTTCTGGCCCTCCAGGCAGGGAGTGCGGCCGCCGATGAGCTCCTTCTTGTAGTCGAAGGGCAGCGGGTCGACGTCGGTGAAGCCGGTGTTGGTCCGCCACTGGGTCACGAAGCCGATCGCCTGGTCGATCTCGCTCTGCCAGTCCTCCGGGGTCCACATGTTGACCCCGTTCTTGTCCGGGCGGCTGGAGCAGAAGTGCCCGTTGAAGTGGGTGCCGATCTCGTGCCCGGCCAGCCACGCCTGGCTGACGAGCTTGAGCGTGCTCTTGACCGCGCCGTCCGACAGGTACGGGATGTCGGAGGCGCCGACCGAGTGCTTCGGCGGGTGGTACAGGTCGGCCTTGCCCTTGGGTAGGGCGTAGATCCCGGAGAGGAAGAAGGTCATCGTGGCCTTGTACTGTTCCGCCAGCTTGAGGAAGCGGGGGAACTGGCCGTCGTCGGTGCCACCCGCGCCGTCCCAGGAGAACACCACGAACTGCGGCGGCCGCTCGCCGGGCTTGAGCTTCTCGGGCTTCGGCTGGTTCGGCTGCGGGCCGGTGTCGGCGTTGGAGCCGTCGCCGATCGGAGTGCCCTTGGGCACCCCCGTCTTGGTCGGGTCGGTCGTGCCCGCCGGGGTGGTGCCGGGGCTGCCGCCGGTCGTGGGGGAGGAGGAGTTCTGGTTCGAACCGGATCCGCTGCTGGAACAGGCGGCGACCGCGCCGAGGGCCGCGGTCGCCGCGGTCGCACTGAGCACCGTCCTGCGCGAGATGCTGGTCATGGTCTCCCCTGGGTGCCGATGCCGGTGGTGAGGGCGGCCCGGGGCCGCACCGGTCAAATCGGGCAATTGATGAATTTTCCGCCGTTAGCATGCCATGTGGCCGCAGCGGCCACCAAGGCCGTCGACCCTCTACGAGAGTCAACACGTCAGCAGGACCGGGCTGGGCTGCAAGGATTCGTGGTCTGTTGCCGTCCTGTGACGCTTCGCTCCTCGCGCCGCCAGGGGAGTACGGTACCGCCGGTCCGGCGGGGCGGGTCAGAGTTCGTCATCGCTCGGTACGGCTCGTCGCCCGTCCGGGCAGAGCTCGCCGATCGCGGGGGCGCGGCGAGGGGCGGCCGGGGCGCCCGGGGCCGGGGGTGCAGGCCGAGGCGCAGCGGTCAGAGCGCGGCGAGCCGCCGGTTGCGGCGCACTATTCGCGCGATCGCGGTGCTGACGATGGTGGCGGCGGTGCAGGACACCGCGAGGCTCAGCCAGGCGGTGTCGAACCAGTGGCTGTTCAGCCAGCCCAGCGTCACGATGTAGGCGGCCCAGACCAGCGCCGCCAGTGCCGACCAGTGCAGGAAGCGGTGCGGGTGGGCGGGGGAGTGGCCGATGGCCACGTCCAGGACGGTCCGCCCGGCCGGGACGAACCGGGCGACCACCACCATGGCCGCGGCCGCCCCGTGAGGGCGTTCGACCAGGGCCTGCTGGACCCTGGTCACGCTGGCCGCCAGTTCCGGGCGCTGGGCGAGCCGGCGCTGGAGCAGCGGGGCGCCGCGCCGGGCGAGGTGCAGGAGGAGGAGGTCGCCGAGGAACGAGGCCACTGCCACGCCCAGGCCGAGCAGCACCGGGGCGCCGTCGATCCGCGCCGTCTTGAGCACCGCCAGGATGACCAGTGTCCCGCTGGGGATGAAGGGGAGGAGGGCGTCTCCGAGCACGGCGAAGAGCGCCAGGGCGCAGATCCACGAGGATCCGATCGCCGCCACGAAGTTCAAGGCCTGTACTCCCTCCACGCCGCCCGGGGGAGCAGGTGGCTGCTGAGGTCAACGCTAGCGCCTCGACTTTTCATGCCATGAAGCACCCCGGTATGCCATGGGTCACAGACCTCGGCCCCGACCTGCGCAAAGGCGCGAGCCCCCGGAGCGGGGGGCGGTTTCTAGGGGTCGTTGCAACACGTGGTCGGTTTGATCAGGCCGCGATGAGTTTATGCAGGCGCTCGGCTGGGGTTTCCCAGCCGAGCGTT